>NZ_JAUSZH010000001.1:4377500-4698750 GCF_030817355.1 Streptomyces sp. V1I1
TCCTTGCGTCGTGACTGCGTGCCTTTTGAAGAATGAGCCTGCGAGTTTGCGGTGTGTTGCGAGGTTAACCCGTGTGGGGAAGCCGTAGCGAAAGCGAGTCCGAACAGGGCGGTTCAGTAGCGCGCTCAAGACCCGAAGCGGAGTGATCTAGCCATGGGCAGGTTGAAGCGGAGGTAAGACTTCGTGGAGGACCGAACCCACCAGGGTTGAAAACCTGGGGGATGACCTGTGGTTAGGGGTGAAAGGCCAATCAAACTCCGTGATAGCTGGTTCTCCCCGAAATGCATTTAGGTGCAGCGTCGTGTGTTTCTTGCCGGAGGTAGAGCACTGGATAGGCGATGGGCCCTACCGGGTTACTGACCTTAGCCAAACTCCGAATGCCGGTAAGTGAGAGCGCGGCAGTGAGACTGTGGGGGATAAGCTCCATGGTCGAGAGGGAAACAGCCCAGAGCATCGACTAAGGCCCCTAAGCGTACGCTAAGTGGGAAAGGATGTGGAGTCGCAGAGACAACCAGGAGGTTGGCTTAGAAGCAGCCACCCTTGAAAGAGTGCGTAATAGCTCACTGGTCAAGTGATTCCGCGCCGACAATGTAGCGGGGCTCAAGCGTACCGCCGAAGTCGTGTCATTCCAGCATGAGGGCCAACGCCCGCTGGGATGGGTAGGGGAGCGTCGTGTGCCGGGTGAAGCCGCCGCGTAAGCGAGTGGTGGACGGTACACGAGTGAGAATGCAGGCATGAGTAGCGATACACACGTGAGAAACGTGTGCGCCGATTGACTAAGGGTTCCTGGGTCAAGCTGATCTGCCCAGGGTAAGTCGGGACCTAAGGCGAGGCCGACAGGCGTAGTCGATGGACAACCGGTTGATATTCCGGTACCCGCTTTGAAACGCCCAGTATCGAGCCCATTAATGCTAAGGCCGTGAAGCCGCCCTGGATCCTTCGGGTGAAGGGGAGTGGTGGAGCCGCCGGCCCAAGGTGGTAGTAGGTAAGCGATGGGGTGACGCAGGAAGGTAGTCCAGCCCGGGCGGTGGTTGTCCCGGGGTAAGGGTGTAGGCCGTGTGATAGGCAAATCCGTCACACATCAAGGCTGAGACCTGATGCCGAGCCGATTGTGGTGAAGTGGATGATCCTATGCTGTCGAGAAAAGCCTCTAGCGAGTTTCATGGCGGCCCGTACCCTAAACCGACTCAGGTGGTCAGGTAGAGAATACCGAGGCGTTCGGGTGAACTATGGTTAAGGAACTCGGCAAAATGCCCCCGTAACTTCGGGAGAAGGGGGGCCATCACCGGTGATGAGTCTTGCACTCTGAGCTGGGGGTGGCCGCAGAGACCAGCGAGAAGCGACTGTTTACTAAAAACACAGGTCCGTGCGAAGCCGTAAGGCGATGTATACGGACTGACGCCTGCCCGGTGCTGGAACGTTAAGGGGACCGGTTAGTCACATTTCGGTGTGGCGAAGCTGAGAACTTAAGCGCCAGTAAACGGCGGTGGTAACTATAACCATCCTAAGGTAGCGAAATTCCTTGTCGGGTAAGTTCCGACCTGCACGAATGGCGTAACGACTTCTCGACTGTCTCAACCATAGGCCCGGTGAAATTGCACTACGAGTAAAGATGCTCGTTTCGCGCAGCAGGACGGAAAGACCCCGGGACCTTTACTACAGTTTGATATTGGTGTTCGGTTCGGCTTGTGTAGGATAGGTGGGAGACTGTGAACTCTGGACGCCAGTTCAGGGGGAGTCGTCGTTGAAATACCACTCTGGTCGTGCTGGATGTCTAACCTGGGTCCGTGATCCGGATCAGGGACAGTGTCTGATGGGTAGTTTAACTGGGGCGGTTGCCTCCCAAAGGGTAACGGAGGCGCCCAAAGGTTCCCTCAGCCTGGTTGGCAATCAGGTGTTGAGTGTAAGTGCACAAGGGAGCTTGACTGTGAGACCGACGGGTCGAGCAGGGACGAAAGTCGGGACTAGTGATCCGGCGGTGGCTTGTGGAAGCGCCGTCGCTCAACGGATAAAAGGTACCCCGGGGATAACAGGCTGATCTTCCCCAAGAGTCCATATCGACGGGATGGTTTGGCACCTCGATGTCGGCTCGTCGCATCCTGGGGCTGGAGTCGGTCCCAAGGGTTGGGCTGTTCGCCCATTAAAGCGGTACGCGAGCTGGGTTTAGAACGTCGTGAGACAGTTCGGTCCCTATCCGCTGCGCGCGCAGGAGTCTTGAGAAGGGCTGTCCCTAGTACGAGAGGACCGGGACGGACGAACCTCTGGTGTGCCAGTTGTCCTGCCAAGGGCATGGCTGGTTGGCTACGTTCGGAAAGGATAACCGCTGAAAGCATCTAAGCGGGAAGCCTGCTTCGAGATGAGGACTCCCACCTCCTTGAGAGGGTAAGGCTCCCAGTAGACGACTGGGTTGATAGGCCAGATGTGGAAGCCGGGCAACCGGTGAAGCTGACTGGTACTAATAGGCCGAGGGCTTGTCCTCAGTTGCTCGCGTCCACTGTGTCAGTTCTGAAGTAACGAACTGTCGAGCCCCCATGGCCGGGGCTCCGGATCGATATCTTCATAGAGTTTCGGTGGTCATTGCGTTAGGGAAACGCCCGGTTACATTCCGAACCCGGAAGCTAAGCCTTTCAGCGCCGATGGTACTGCAGGGGGGACCCTGTGGGAGAGTAGGACGCCGCCGAACAATTTTTAGCCTCAGTCCCCGGACCTTGTCCGGGGACTGAGGCATTTTTGCGTTTAAACCGCGTTGCTCAGAGGTGCGTGACGCGGTCAGTATCGGGAGATGGACTATGTCATTCGACCCGTACAGGCCGAGGAGTGGGCCAAGGCCCGGGAGATCCGGCTCGCCGCCCTGCGTGATCCCGCCGCACCCATCGCCTTCCTGGAGACGTACGAGCAGGCCGTCGAGCGGCCCGACGGATTTTGGCAGGAGCGCACATCCAGAGTCGCCGAGGGGATCGTGGGGCGGCAGTTCATCGCCGAGGCGACGGACGGGCAGTGGGCGGGCACGGTCACCGTGCTGGTCGAGCGGCCGGCGGGCGAGGTGCGGTTCGGGGAGGCGGCGAAGGTCGACCAGGCGCATGTGGTCGCGGTGTTCGTACGGCCCGAGGCACGTGGCGCGGGTGTCGCGGAGGCACTGTTCCGGGCGGCCATGGAGTGGTCGTGGGAGTTGGCCGGGCCGCCGGTGAAGCGGGTGCGGCTGTATGTGCACGAGCGCAACGCGCGGGCCGCGGCGTTCTACCGGCGGATGGGGTTCGTGGCGAGCGGGGACACCGTGCCCGTACCGGGTGATTCCGCGGCGCGGGAGCTGGAACTCGAGGTCTTGCGGTAGGGGGCTTCAGGTCGGTTTGCGCTACTGGCCGAGTGGCTCGGGCCAGCGGGCGCGCGCCTGTTCGGCTGAACGCAGCAGGACCAGGGTCGGCAGTCCCTGGTCCTGACCGGTGGCCAGCAGCTCCGGAAGCCGGGGAAGCGGCGCCACGGCGGCGACGTCGTCGAGGACGAGCGTCATTGGTGGGTCGAGCCGACCGTCGGATGACCGTGCGGCCATGCGGCGGCCGTGCTCGACCACGTCTGAGGCCAGTGCGGTGAGCAGAGGCATTGTGCCGGGGTGGGTCCGGGGGTCCTCAATGGGCTCCCCCACCAGGTAAAGCGTGCCCCCTTCGTCGATAAAAGATTCCAGGGTGAGCGAATCCGTTCGGTTCGGGGTGCAGGCCTCGCGGATGTGGATCGAGGAGAGCGCGGAGAGGGCGCGTACCACCAACTGCTGGGCGATCTCGCGGCGTTCGGGGTGCGCGGTGAGCGCGGACTCGAGGAGGCCGGCGAGTCCGGCGGTGGCCTTGGGGTGCGTACGGAGGATGCGTACGGCGTCATGGGCGCCGCCGCCGAGCGCCCAGCGGTGGAGCTGTTTGAACGGGCGTCCGTCCACGGCGGCGGCGTGCAGCCAGCAGCGCAGGAGCGTCTCGGCGGTGTCGGCCATGGCGGCGTCGAGGAGGGCGCGGGGGCGTACGGGGGCGAGGAGGGCCGTGGCGCGTGCCTGGGCGGTGGCGGGGTCTTCGCAGTGTGCCGTGGGGGACCAGTGGAGGCGGGCGGGGGTGTCGCAGAGGTGCCCGGGGTCGTAGACGAGGACGGGGCCGAGCTTGGCCCGGGCGTCTTTGGTCTCGGCCCACACGGTGGGGTCGGAGGTGACGACGAGGGCGGGGCCGTCGGCGTCGAGGACGGCCTGGACGGTGGTGGGGCGACGGGTGGCGGGGTCGCCGTAGAGGAGGCGGGGGGTGCGGGGCGCGGGGACGGGGGTTTCCCACCCGCCGGCCCCTTGTCCCGCAAGGGGGTTGCGGCCTGCGGCCCCGGGGGGCGGGTGCGCGGCTGAGCCGCTGCCCGTGGGGGTTCCCTCAATCGGCTGCGCCGGGCCCGGGCCGACGGCTCCGCCGTGGACCATGTCGGCGGCCGGCCGGTCGGCGAGGGTGTTTTCCCGGTCGGCGGGGGCGTTTTCCCGCCCGCCCGCGCCTTGCACCGCGAGGGGGTTGGGGCCTGTGGCTGCGCCGCTGCCTGCGGGGGTTACCTCAACCGGCTGCGCCGGGTTCGGGCCGGCGGCTTCGCCATGGCCCACCGGGGTGGTTTCCCAGCCGCCCGAGGTCTGTCCCTCGCCCCGGTTGGGTCCCGTCCCCAAGCGCCTGCCCGACGCAGCACCTCTCCCCTTCGCCGCCGCGCCCCGCACTTGCCCCGCGCGGACTGCTCGCCAGCGGGCCAGCGTGCCCAGGGTGAATACCGTCAGGACCACCAGCACCATCAGTTCGCCGATCGCCAGGCCCCAGAACAGGCCGTAGCCCGAAAGCTCCGCAGTCGGCGTCTGTGGCCACGCCGCCGGGAGGTCGTGGGGGTTCGACGCCAGCGCGCGCATCGCCAACGGCGTGTTGGTGAACGTGACGCCCTTCGGCCACGCACCGCGCGCCAGTACGCCCGCCAGACCCGTCGCCGTCCAGACCAGCAGCGTCAGGCCGAGCAGGAAGCCGAGCAGGCCCACCAACAGGCCGTCCGGGATGCCGCGTTCGTCCTCGTGATGGTGGTGACGGGTGCGCATGTCATGCCACCGTCGACTCGGAGGACGCGCCCAGCTGCTGCTGCTCGATGAGGGCCGCGCGCTGCTCCGCCTCCCACTCCGCGGCCGCTACGTCCTCGGGCAGCGCGGGCCCCGAGGATTCCGTCATCGCCCGGTCCGTGAAGACCAGTGGTCTCTCCGCCTCCGTCACCAGGTGTTTGACCACCTGGACGTTGCCGTTGACGTCCCAGACCGCGATGCCGGGAGTGAGCGTAGGGATGATCTCCACCGCCCAGCGCGGAAGGCCGAGCACCCGCCCCGTCGCTCTCGCCTCGTCCGCCTTCTGCGCATAGATCGTCCGTGTCGACGCCATCTTCAGGATCGCTGCCGCCTCCCGGGCCGCCGCGCCGTCGACCACGTCCGAGAGATGGTGGACCACGGCTACGAAGGAAAGGCCCAGGCGGCGGCCGAACTTCAGCAGGCGCTGGAAGAGCTGGGCGACAAACGGGCTGTTGATGATGTGCCAGGCCTCCTCGACCAGGAAGATCCGTTTCTTCCGGTCGGGACGGATCCAGGTGTGCTCCAGCCACACACCCACGATCGCCATCAGGATCGGCATGGCGATGGAGTTGCGGTCGATGTGGGAGAGATCGAAAACGATAAGAGGCGCGTCGAGGTCGATCCCGACCGTCGTCGGGCCGTCGAACATGCCACGGAGGTCACCGTCGACCAGCCGGTCCAGCACCAGCGCCACGTCCAGACCCCACGCGCGTACGTCGTCTATGTCGACGTTCATCGCCTCGGCGGACTCCGGCTCGGGGTGCCGCAGCTGGTCCACGATGTCGGTCAGCACCGGCTGCCGGTCGACGATCGTCTCGTTGACGTACGCATGCGCCACCTTCAGCGCGAAGCCGGACCGCTCGTCCAGGCCGTGTCCCATCGCGACCTCGATGATGGTCCTCAAGAGGGCGAGCTGGCCGGTCGTGGTGATCGCCGGGTCCAGCGGGTTCAACCGGATCCCGCCGTCCAGCGCCGTCATCGGGTCGAGCCGGATTGGGGTTATCCCCATCTCCTGGGCGACGAGATTCCACTCGCCGACCCCGTCCTCGCCCTGCGCGTCCAGCACCACCACCTGGCGGTCGCGGAAGCGCAACTGCCGCAGCACGTACGTTTTCTCCAGCGCCGACTTGCCGTTCCCGGACTCGCCGAGCACCAGCCAGTGAGGCGCCGGCAGCTGCTGGCCGTACAGCTGGAAGGGGTCGTAGATATAGCCCTTTCCGCTGTACACCTCGCGGCCGATGATCACGCCCGAGTCGCCGAGGCCGGGCGCGGCGGTGGGCAGGTAGACGGCCTGTGCCTGGCCCGTGGACGTACGCACCGGAAGCCGGGTCGTCTCAACCTTCCCGAACAGGAAGGAGGTGAAGGCATCCGTGAAGACGGACAGCGGATCTCGCATGGCGGAGTGCCCTCTCGTCAGCGTCGGATGCCGGTCGCGAACGGCAAGGTGTTCACAAAGGCACGGTGGTGCTCGCGGTCGCACCACTCCAGCTTCAGATACGACTTGCCGGCCGAGGCCCTGATCGTCCGCTTGTCGCGGGCCAACGCCTCCGGAGACCGCGAAGACACTGTGATGTACCCGACAAGGTTCACCCCCGCCGCACCGCTGGCGAGATCTTCACCCCTCTGGTCGAGTCGCCCGTGCGCGGCGATGTCGCGCGGGTCAACGGTCCGGTTCATCTTGGCGGCGCGGCTGGCGTCCGCCTCGTCGTTGGTTTTCTCGGTCAGCATCCGCTCGATGGCGACCTCGGTGGGCTCCAGGTCCATGCAGACCGCGACCGTACGGATCACATCGGGGGTGTGGACGAGCAGCGGCGCAAGGAAGTTGACGCCGACCGGGGTCATCGGCCACTCCTTCACCCAGGCGGTGGAGTGGCACCAGGGCGCGCGGGTGGACGACTCGCGGGTCTTCGCCTGGAGGAAGGTGGGCTCCATGGCGTCGAGCTCGGCGGGCCAGGCGTTGCGTTTCGTCATGGCCTGGATGTGGTCGATGGGATGGTCGGGGTCGTACATCGAGTGCACGAGGGAGGCGAGCCGGCCCTGGCCGAGCGGCTGGCGGACCCGGATGTCGGCCTCGGCGAGGCGCGCGCAGATGTCCGTGAGCTCGCGGGCCATGACGACGGCGAGGCCCGCGTCCTTGTCGAGCTTCCGCGAGTTGGAACCTGTGGCGTGGCGGGCGGCGCGGGCCATGGCGTGCGCCTCGGCGGCCAGCTCGCGCGTGTAGTGCATGCAGGCGACAAGGTACGCGCGGTGCTGCTCGCTGGAGGTGGAGACCATCGACTGGAGCTGGTCGTACGAGTCGCGCAGCCAGCCGGGCGACTGCTGGTCGCCGCGCTGGGCGACGTCCTTGGCGTGCGCGTCGGGGTCGGCGGGCAGCGTGCGGGCCAGCATCTGAAGGCGGGTCACAAAGCCGTCGCCGTTGGCCACATGCTTCAGCAGCGTGCCGAAGCGGTCGACGAGGGCCTCCTGGTCCTCGCTGTCGCGCAGTCCGACGCCCGGGCCCTCGATCTCAATGGCGGCGGTGACCGTGCGGCGGTCGGCGTGCAGCAGCACGGCGATCTCGTCGGGGCCGAAGGGGGCCGCGAGCCAGTTGATCCGGCCGATGCCCGGGGGTGGGCCGACCTCGATCTCACGGCCGTCGAGCCGGGTGCCGGCCTCGGCGGCGGTGGAGCGGTAGAGGGTGCCGCTGCGCAGGGTGCGCTTGTAACTGCGGTTGATCTCGAACCACTTGTAGAAGGTGCGGTGTTTGTACGGGACGTACACGGCGGCGAGCGCGAGGAGCGGGAAGCCCATCAGGAGCACGATACGCAGGGACAGGACGGGGACCAGCAGCCCGCTCATCATGCCGAGGAACGCGCCGGCGATGATCAGCGCGATCTCGCCGGTCTCGCGGTTCTTGCCGACGATCGCGTTCGGCCGGGCCCGGCCGATGAGATACGTACGGCGGGGCGTGATCGGATGGGACTGGGTGGTCAACGCCCTCCACCTCCTGTGCTCTTGCGGTTGCTGTGCGGGTTGCTGGTGCCGGGTGTGCTGCTACGGGGTGGGGGCGCGGCGGGTGCAGATCCGCCGCCCCCGCCGCCGCTCGGGCCGGGGTTGCGGCTGCTGTGCGCGGCGACGCCTCCGCTGAGGGGGTTGGCCGGGCGGGGCGCGCTGCCGTTGCTGTCGCCGCCGCCCTGGTTGCCGCGGCTGCTGTGGGTCTTGATGCCTTGCGAAACGAGGGCGGCGGGGGAGCTGATGACGGCGGCCGCGGCGTTCTCGGCGCCGTTCTGCAGGCGGTTGTTGCGGGAGGCGGCGATCTCGTCGCCGAAGCCGGGGACGAAGCGGTAGATCATCGCGGAGGCGAAGATGGCGAGCAGGATGATCGCGAGTCCGGAAACGACGGCGGAGAAGGAGTCGGGGCCCTTGTCCGCGGCGAGGGCGCCGGCGAGTCCGAGGACGATGACGATGACCGGCTTGACCAGGATGACGGCGATCATGATCCCGGCCCAGCGGCGTACGTGCCCCCACATGTTCTTGTCGACGAGTCCGGCGTAGACGACGACGCCGAGGAGGGCGCCGACGTAGAGGAGGACGGCGCGGATGAAGAGCTCGAGGTAGAGCACGCCGGCGGCGAGGACGGTGACGAGCGAGACGACGATCAGCATGATCGGCCCGCCGCCGATGCTGTCGCCCTTCTGGAGGGCCTCCTTGAAACTCCCGAAGAAGACGTCGGTCTGCTGGCCGGTGCCGGAGGCGATGACCTCGGTGACGGCGTCGGTGGCGGAGACGAGGGTGTAGAGGATCAGCGGCGTGAAGGCGGAGGCGAGGACGGTGAGCCATAGGAAGCCGACGGCTTCGCCGATGGCGGTGGTGAGGGGGACGCCGCGGATGGCTCGCTTGGCGACGGCGAGGAGCCAGAGGATGAGGGTGAGGATGGTGGCGGCGGCGAAGACGATGGCGTAGCGGGCGAGGAAGGCGGAGTTGGTGAAGTCGACCTCGGCGGTGGACTTCACGGCGTTGGAGAGGACGTCGACGATTTTCACGGCGGCGTCGGCGCAGCCGCGGGCGAGGGAGGCGAGGGGGTCTAGGGCGGTGGTGGGGTCGGGGGGGCCGGTGCGGGCGGCGCCGCCTCCGGGGTCGCCGTTGTCGCAGTAGTCCCGCGCGGGCCCCACGATGAGGTCGCACTTGTCCCTGTTGGACGGTGTCGGCGTGGGCGTGGGCGTGGGTGTCGGTGCCGCGAACGCGCGCGATGCCATGAGTACGGCTGTCGTCTGGACGGCCACGAAAACGCCCGTAAGCGTGAGCGCGCCGCGGGGGCTACCGGGCATACGTGAACCCTCCGTACTGCTCGACTGCCTTGGCGATCTCGTCGGCGGTGGAGGCTGTGCGGTCAGCGTTCACCGGTGCCGGGCCGTCCTTCTGGGAGAAGCTCTCGACCTTCCAGCCCCCGTCTGCCCACTGGAGCTTGAGCGTCATGGTGAACCAGTCGTTGGACACCGGATTGGTGGAGCTGACTCCGGCGGTGCCGAAGACGCCGGTGCACCAGACCTCGACGGTGGCGGACGTGTTCGTGTACTCCGTGACCTTGGTGCCGACAGGCGCCGTGCGTGACACGTACGTGAGCCCCGCGGGGGCATCGCCCTTCGCGTCGAGCCCGATCTTGCCGAGGAACTCCTTGTTGTACGCCTGGTCGAGCCTGGCCTCCAGCTCACCGACCTTCGCGGTGACGAAGAGCTGGCGCACGATCTCGCGCCGTCGGTCGGGCTTCAGGATCTCGGCGGAGACGAGCGCGACCGCATAGTTCGCCGCCGCGCTCTGCGCCCCCTGCTCGTCCTTCGCGAACCCCGACGGAATCTCCCCGTTCTTCCCCGTCACCGGTCGCACCCCCGTCGCCGCCGTCGGTGCTGTCCCCGTGCCCTTCGCGTCGGTCGTTGACGAGTTGTCGTCGCCCCCGCCCTGGTTCGCGAACGCGATAGCCGCGATCAGCAGCACTACGACGCCCACCACTGTGATCAGGGAGCGGGAGCTCCGCACCGGTCTGCGCGCGCCGCCGTAGATGTCCGTGTCGCCGCCGCCCGGCAGACGCGTACGCGTCTGGCCCGTGCCGCCGAAGCCCTCGTCCGTGCGGCCGCCCGGCTCGCCGCCGTAGCCGTGCTCGTCACCGAGGCTCATCTCGCGTATGCCCCCTCAACCGTTCGCAGTTCCACGTCGTACGACACGTAGTACGACGGTAGTCGTGCTGCTTCCCGCGCGGGCGCGGTGTGGTGACTCGACATCAGGGAGACGCAACCTCAAAGGGTGGGCCGGGCACGCTCGGAGAGGACGACGGACGGGTCAGACAGCCATCCCGTACACGATGGTGAACAAGGTCCCCAGTGACCCGATGATGAAGACGCCGGTCAGCCCGGCGACGATCAGGCCCTTGCCCTGCTCGGCGCTGAAGGTGTCGCGAAGTGCCGTCGCGCCGATGCGCTGTTTGGCCGCGCCCCAGATCGCGATGCCGAGGCAGAGGAGGATGGCAATGGCCATCACCACCTCGATCATCACTCGGGCCTCGTTCCCCAGGCTCCCGAAAGGCCCCCAGTTCGGGGCGATTCCGCCGATGATGGTGGTGATGTCGCCCTTTTCGGCTGCCAGGATCATGTAACTCACCGCCCCTGTTGGGTTGTTCAGTGCCCCTGCCCCTCGGCACGGGCCGTCGTTCTATCTTCGCTGATGAAATCGCCCGCGTAAGCCGACTTGGCGGGTCTCTTTACCCGATCTCCGCACGTATGACCGATCTCACCGTCCTGACCTGCGGCGGCGTGGACCGGTTCGGCGCGATGATGAGTACCTATGGTCACTCTGTGTATCACGGAGGGTGACTCCGGGCAATGACTGTCGTTGTGCCGCCCTTTGGCGCTGCACGCGCCCTTCGCCCGTGTCCGGTCGCGGTTACCTGCACGGGCGGCACCCTCGCTGAGGTGCCGCCCGCAGGAGGTGCTGTTATGTTCAGCCGAGTCAGTGCACGCCGTTGAGGTCCGCGCCCTCCGGCGCTCGGTAACAGCCGGAGACCACTGTCACCAGGATCAAGGGCTCTTTCATTCCGGTGCCGGAGCTGTCGTTGCCGAACAGCTCTCCCCATTTCGCGCTGAGCGCCAATGCGCCCTCCCCCGTGCTGAGCGGACAAATCGCGTGACCGAACGGACGGGTCGGTGTCCGTCGTACGCGGTGGGGTGAGAGTCAGCCACTCCCCTGAGGTCGGTGAGGACGATGCGACGCGCGCGACTGGTTCTGCCGAGCGGAACCTCTGCGGGTTCGTGTGCACCGATCACGAGGCAACGCTATGGCGCGAACCGCGCCGATGCTTGGGGGCAGGTACTCAGAGCTCCCTGAGTACCTGGCCGTCAGCGCTCGTCTGTCGTTTCAACACCGGCTGTGACGGGGCGAGTTGGATGCCCGCAGAGTTGGATATCTTGGACTGTGTGACCGACAACGCGCACTTACAGTCCAGGATCGACACCTCGCGCCCCCACACCGCCCGTATCTGGAACTACTGGACGGGCGGCAAGGACAACTACCTCGTCGACCGCGAAGCCGGGGACCAGATTCGCCGGCTCCACCCCGGCATCGTTGACTACGCCCTCGCCGACCGGCTGTTCCTGGGGCGGGCCGTGCATCATCTGGCCGCGGATGTCGGCATCCGGCAGTTCCTCGACATCGGGACGGGGCTGCCCAGCGCCAACAACACCCATGAGGTGGCTCAGCGGGCGGCGCCCGAGGCGCGGATCGTGTACGTGGACAACGACCCTCTCGTCCTCGCGCAGGCCCGCGCCCTGCTCGTCGGTACGCCCGAGGGGCGGACCGACTACCTCGATGCCGATCTGCGCGACGTCGACACCGTCCTGGAACGCGCCGCCGCCACGCTCGACTTCTCGCAGCCCGTCGCGCTGATGCTGCTCGGGGTGGTGATCTTCATCGAGGACGACGAGGAGTCGTACGGAATCGTCCGCCGCCTCATGGACGCGATGCCCGCCGGCAGCCATCTCGTTCTCTCCCACACCATCACCAGCCCGGCGATGCCCGATGTGGACGCCGCCGTCGCGTTCTGGAACGAGCACGGCACGCCCCGGCTCACCCAGCGCACCCCGCAGCAGCTGACGCGGTACTTCGACGGGCTCGACATGCTGGAGCCCGGTCTGGTGTCGTGTTCGCGCTGGCGGCCCGAGGCGGCCGGCGGCGAAGAGCCCGACGAGGTCGCCATGTTCGGCGGCGTCGGGCGCAAGTCGTAGAACGTAAACCGCAGGACGTAAGCCGTAGAACGTAAACCGCAGGACGCGAACCGCAGAACGCGAACCGTAGGCGCGGGCCGAAACTGGCTGGAACGCGGCCCGGATGGGAGAGGGTTGAGGGCGTGCGAAAAGTCTGGATGGCCAGTGGGGCCGGGATCGGGCTCTGCCTGAGCTTCGTCGCGCTGCTCGTCGTCGGGACCTACTCCGCGGCCGCCGGGCTCATGGGCGCGAACGGCAGCGGCGGGCGGGCGGTCGGGCTTGCCAAGGGAGCCGTGCCCGCGCTCTATCAGCCGCTCGTACAGAAGTGGGGCAACCTCTGCCCGGCAATCAACCCCGCGCTGCTCGCCGCCCAGCTGTACCAGGAGAGCGGCTGGAACCCCAGGGCGCAGAGCCCGGCCGCGGCCCAGGGCATCGCGCAGTTCATCCCCGGCACCTGGGCGACGCACGGCGTCGACGGGGACAAGGACGGGGACCGCGACGTCTGGGATCCGGCGGACGCGATTCCGTCTGCTGCCTCGTACGACTGTGAATTGGCCGGATACGTCAAGAAGGTGCCCGGCGACCCGACCGACAACATGCTCGCGGCGTACAACGCGGGCGCATACGCCGTCATCAAGCACGGCGGCGTCCCTCCGTACCGCGAGACGCAGAACTATGTGAAGGTCATCCGTACCTTGGAGAAGAGCTTCGCCCGGCCCGTCGGAAGGGTCGAGCCGTCGCGGCAGGCGGCCGGTGCGATCTACTTCGCGCAGCAGAGGCTGGGCACGAAGTATCTGTGGGGCGGCAACGGCACCCCTGAGCAGGGCGGACGTTTCGACTGTTCCGGGCTGACCCAGGCCGCGTACCGGACGGTGGGCATCGAGCTGCCTCGGGTCGCGAACGATCAGTACAACGCCGGTCCGCATCCCTCGCGCGACGAACTGCTCCCGGGCGACCTGGTCTTCTTCTCGGACGACCTCACCAACTCGCGGGCGATCCGGCACGTCGGGCTCTATGTCGGTGGCGGGTACATGATCAACGCGCCGTACACCGGAGCTGTGATCCGCTTCGACAAGATCGACACCCCGGACTACTTCGGCGCGACGAGAGTCACCGAGGATGGCGCGAAAGCGCTGCCCACGCATCTGCCGGAAGCATGACGAAGCGCTGTACGTGGCCGGAACTCTCCGCTAAGCCAAGGCCCTGAGCTGCGACGATGTGTCACTCTTCGATAACGTCATGGTGATCGTTCGGTGGAGAGTGGAACGTACACAGGGAACAGGCCGTTCCCTGGACAGGGACAGCGGCACTGACCATGCAGCAGACACCGTAATGACCGCGGGGGTTGGTAGAGGCGGCGCACTCGGCAGGTGCGCCGCGCCAGGCGACAAGGCAAGGGGCCGCAGCAGATGGCTGGACTCGCGTCGGACGGTTTGAACCCCGATCTCAGCCTGCTCCGCGACATCAACGGCCTGGCCAAGGACGCCCCGTCGTGGCTCGATCGCACCATGGAGTTGACCGGCGAGTACGGGATCATGCTCGCGATGGTCCTGGTGGTGCTCTGGTGCTGGTGGAGCGTGCGCCGGCGCGGCACCGCCGAGGACTCGGTCGTGGCGGTCGCCGGACTGATCTGGGCGCCGCTGGCCGCCGGGATCGCGCTGCTGGTCAACATCCCGATCCGCGGCTTCGTGGAGCGACCGCGGCCGTTCGTGGACCACCGCGGCATCGAGGTCTTGGTCGCAGGCAAGACCGACTACTCCTTCGTCAGCGACCACGCCACGATGGCGATGGCACTCGCGGCCGGACTCTTCGTCGCACACCGGAAGTTCGGCTTCGCCGCGATCGGTCTGGCGCTGGCCGAGGGCTTCTGCCGGGTCTACATGGGCGTGCACTACCCCTCCGACGTGGTCGGCGGCTTCGCGCTCGGCACGGCGGTGGCCCTGCTGCTCGCGCCCCTCGCGCTGGCGCTCCTTACGCCGGTGGTGTCGGCGGCCGCCGGATCGGACCGGACCGGCCGGCTCGTACGGTCGAAGCGGGTGCCCGTTGCCGGTTCGGCGGACCGGCACGAGACGCTCGACATTCCAGAGCCGAGTACCGAGGGGTCAGGGGCCGGGGAGAAAGATCTCGCGGCCTGACGCCACGGGCACGCACGGGCCGCACGGGCCGCACGGGCCGTAGGGCCGCGCGACCCCCGTGCGGCTGCATGGCTGCACGGGCCGGCGCGCCCCGCACGGCCGCGCGACCCGCACGCCCTACAGCGCCTGCGGGAAGTTGAAGAGCCTGTCCGGGTCGTACTGCTTCTTCAACCGGGTGAGGCGGTCCGCGGCCGGCCCGTAGTAGGCCCGGCGCCAGTCGGGCAGCGTGGGATCGACGTAGTTCTGGTAGGCGGCCCCGGATGCGTATCGGCGCATCGACGCATGGGCGCTTTTCAGCCACGCCTGCTGGGCGGAGCCCGGGGTGCCGGGGCGCCACGCTCCGATGTACTGGGCGAGCACCCTGGAGCGCCGGTGCACGAACGACGTCGCCAGCGGGTCAACCCGGTTGATCGCCCCGCCGAGCGTGGTCAGCGCGATGGAGCCGCCGCCCCCGCCCTGGCCGGGCGTGATCCGGGTGAACGCCTCGGTCGCGGCGATCAGCGCGCGCAGCCCGGCCGGTGAGAGCTCACGGTCGAAGAAGTCGGAGGCCGCCGCGTACGTCTCACGCTGGAGCGCGCCCTGTTTCGTTCGGCCCGGAGTGGTGCCGGGCAGATGGCACTGGGCCTGGCTGAGAGTGGAGCAGCCCGCGTAGCCGAGCATCGCGTCCTGGTAACTGCGGCGGCGCACCGAGACCGAGCGGGCGGGCGAGCCGACCCGGTCGGCGAGGCGGTCGAGCGCGTTGCGCAGGTCGCTCTCGCTGCCGAGCGAGAACGCGGCGACCGAGAGCGTGGGCGTGCGGCCGCCGGGACCGGCCGCGAGATGCGCCGACGACCAGATCTCGTCCGGCTGGGCAGGTCCCCACTTCTGCCAGGCGGCCAGGACGGCCGCGGCCTTCGACCAGGGCCAGGTGAGATAGGCGGTGACGGACGGCGGCGTGGGATGCGTACGGAAATGGAGCCGGGTCACCACGCCGAAGTTGCCGTTGCCCGCGCCGCGCAGCGCCCAGAACAGCTCCTTGTTCTCCTTCGCGCTTGTGGTCAGCACCTTGCCGTCGGCCGTGACGATGGTCGCGGAGGTGAGGCTGTCGCAGGTCAGACCGTACGCACGGGAGGTGACGCCGTGCCCGCCGCCGAGGGTGAGCCCGGACACGCCGACCGAGGGGCAGGAGCCCGCGGGGATGGTGCGGCCGCTGCGGGCGAGCGCGGTGTACACGTCGATCAGCTTGGCGCCCGCGCCTATGGAGCCGTCGGTAGCGACGCGGTTCAGGGCGGACACGTCGATGACGAGCCGGCCGTTGCCGGACGACCAACCGGCATAGGAATGTCCGCCGTTGCGGATGGAGACGGGCGTGCGGTGGGCCCTGGCGTAGGCCAGGCACTCCTTGACGTCGTCCTCGCCCGCCACGTACGCGACGGCGGCGGGCTTCAGCGTGTCGAACCGGGTGTTGTAGAGCTGTCGCGCGGTCGGGTACGCGGCGTCCCCGGGGCGCACGAGCTTCCCGTCGAGTCCGCGCGCGAGCGCGTTCCAGTCGGGCGCGACGGCAGCGGAGGTGGTCGCCGGTCTCCCTTGCGAGGCGCTGCGGGTGGGCGTGGTCGTCGTGGCCGCGGTCGCTCCGTCGCCGCCGCTGCCTGTGCAGGCAGCGGCGGTCAGAGCAACAGCGGTGGTGAGCAGCGCGCGCCGGTCCATGGGGCCTCCTGGAGGACGAGACGGCTGTGCGGGGTGGGGGGTTCCGGGCGCGGGTGGTTTTTCGTTGCCGGTGATGCGGCCGAGGTTGGTGTCCGTGCGGCCGAGGATGCGGGGCCCGATGCGGCCGAGGGCGTGATGCGCCGGGGGATGCGTCAGCGCCCCTCCGTGAGGGCCGATGTGTGCAACCCGGCGTCCGTCCGGGCCCGTTCACGGGAGCGGCGAGCCGGGCCGGCCCAGCCGCAGGAGCAGCGGGCGACGGCGAACGAGCCGCGCTCGGTGGTGGAGGTCTGGTGGAAGGCCGGGGCATCGCCGGGTGAGGCTTGCTGAGGCACCTCTCCACAGTACTGGGGCCGGGCGGAATACGAGGCGCGGCAAGGAGAGGGCGTGGGCAGCGGCGTGACGAGGGGACCGGGCCGTCGTTATGCGGGGCGGGTGGGCGTCTCGTACAAGCAGCGGTCCCGTGTTGGGGGTTGGCAGGCGATGGTGGTGCAGCAGCACAGGCGCAGGGGCGGGGCTTTCGCCGTCGCGGCCGCCGTAGTGGGGGCGGTGGCGACCAGCGGCTGCTCCGGCGGCTGGGGCGCCGTCGCCGACGACCGGCGGGGCGGCGGGCAGGCCGGTCGGGCGCGGGTCGACGAGACGCGGGTCGACGAAGTGCGCAAGGCCGCGGATGTGCTCGCCGGGGCAAGGAGTGCTAAGGCCCGTACGTCCATGGAGACGGCCACCGGCGGGACCCGGGTGACCATCCGGGGCGAGGGCGGGTACGACTTCGTGCGGCGGATGGGGCAGCTCACCGTCGTGCTGCCCAAGGGACCGGCCGGAGCGGACGAACATCGTCCGGTCACCGAGCTGCTGGCCCCAGGCGCGCTGTACATGAAGAACCGTGGCGCGGGCGTACCAGTGGACAAATGGGTACGAGTCGACACAACCACCCTCGAGGACGGGAACCTGGTCACCGGCGGCGCCACCGATCCGCTCGCCGCCGCCGAACTGCTGCGCAGCGCGCGGGACGTGACGTACGTCGGCGAGGAGAAGCTCGCCGGGGCGAAGGTGCGGCACTACCGCGGCATCACGGACATCGCCCAGGCCGCACGGATCGCCGAACCACATGCACGCGCCTCGCTGGCCGCCGCGGCGAAAGGGTTCGCCATGGACACCGTGCCGTTCGACGCGTATCTCGACGAGGAGGGCCGGCTGCGCAAGGTGCGCCACCGCTTCAGCTTCACCAATGAGACCGGCACGGTCGCCGTCACCTCGACCACTCTGCTGTACGACTTCGGGACGCCGGTCGCCGTGCGTCTGCCCGACCAACGGGACATTTACGCAGGGAAGATCAGGGCCTAAATGGTCCGGACGTGCCATGCGCAGTGCGTGCATCACTCCCTACGCTAGGAAGTCGATACCGGCAGGAAGAGGTGAATGCACGTGGCTCCTCCCAGTACGACGACCGTCCAGGACCACGTGGCCCTCGCCGAGATCGAGCTGTGCGGCGAGTTGATCATCGCGGCATCGGCCGCGGACGAGGAACGGCTCAGCCCGGACCGTATCGACGAGGTGCTGAAGGTGGCAGCGGAACGGTCTGCGCTTTCCCGACCGGAATGACCCGGCCGGAATGGCCTGGCCGGAATGGCCTGGCCGGAATGGCCTGGCCGCCCGGCCGGAATGACTGGGCCGGAATGACCCGACCGGAATGACTGGGCGCCTCAGGTACGAAGAAGGCGTGCGATCGCCTTCGTCGCCTCCTCGACCTTCGCGTCGATCTCCTCGCCGCCCTTGACCGCCGCATCGGCGACGCAGTGCCGCAGATGCTCCTCGAGCAGCTGGAGCGCGAAGGACTGCAGCGCTTTGGTGGACGCGGAGACCTGCGTGAGTATGTCGATGCAGTACACGTCCTCGTCGACCATCCGCTGCAGCCCGCGGATCTGGCCCTCGATCCGGCGCAGCCGCTTCAGATGCTCGTCCTTCTGCTTGTGGTAGCCGTGCACGCCGTGGTCGTGGTCCGTGACCGGGGGGCCGGCCGCCTCAGTGGTCGTCATCGCGTCCTCCCGCTGTCCACAGGGGTGTGGATACCCCTCGTGGGTATATCGTAACGAATCGTGCCGGATCGGGACCGGGGGCCCGTGCTGATCACGCTGGTTGATGGGCGACACTGAGGAACGCCGGTTAGCCGTGGCCGGATGATGCGCCTAGCATCAGCCTGACCAAATCCAGAGCACCCCGAGGACCCCACGTGCGCTTTCGTCTGACCCCCAGGGAGACGAGCTTCTATGACATGTTTGCCGCATCCGCGGACAACATCGTCACGGGCTCCAAGCTCCTGATGGAACTGCTCGGAGCGGACGCCTCCGGCCGGGCTGAGATCGCGGAGCGGATGCGGGCAGCGGAGCATGCGGGAGACGACGCGACGCATGCGATCTTCCACCAGCTGAACTCCTCTTTCATCACGCCGTTCGACCGCGAGGACATCTACAAACTCGCTTCGTCGCTCGACGACATCATGGACTTCATGGAGGAGGCCGTCGACCTGGTCGTGCTGTACCAGGTCGAGGAGCTGCCCAAGGGTGTGGAGCAGCAGATCGAGGTTCTGGCGCGGGCGGCCGAGCTGACGGCGGAGGCCATGCCGCATCTGCGGACCATGGACAACCTCACCGAGTACTGGATCGAGGTCAACCGCCTCGAGAACCAGGCCGACCAGATTCACCGCAAGCTCCTTGCGACGCTCTTCAACGGTAAGTACGACGCCATCGAGGTGCTCAAGCTCAAGCAGATCGTGGATGTGCTGGAAGAGGCCGCGGACGCCTTCGAGCATGTTGCGAACACCGTGGAGACCATCGCGGTCAAGGAGTCCTGAGCTTCGTGGACACCTTTGCTCTGATCGTGACCATTGGTGTCGCGCTCGGATTCACGTACACCAACGGCTTTCACGACTCCGCGAACGCGATCGCGACCTCGGTCTCCACGCGCGCGCTGACGCCGCGCGCGGCGCTGGCGATGGCCGCGGTGATGAACCTCGCCGGAGCCTTCCTCGGTCAGGGCGTCGCCAAGACCGTCAGCGAGGGCATCATCGAGACGCCTCAGGGCTCGCAGGGCATGGGCATCCTCTTCGCGGCGCTGGTCGGCGCGATCGTATGGAACCTGGTCACCTGGTACTTCGGACTGCCGTCGTCCTCGTCCCACGCGCTGTTCGGCGGCATGGTGGGCGCGGCGCTGGCGGGCGGGACCGAGGTCATCTGGACCGGTGTGCTCGAGAAGATCGTCATCCCGATGTTCGTCTCGCCGGTCGTCGGTCTGATCTGCGGCTATCTGGTGATGGTCGCGATCATGTGGATGTTCCGGAGGTCCAATCCGTCCAAGGCCAAGCGCGGCTTCCGGATAGCGCAGACGGTCTCGGCGGCGGCCATGGCGCTCGGCCACGGTCTGCAGGACGCGCAGAAGACGATGGGCATCGTGGTGATGGCGCTGGTCATCGCCGATGTGGAGAACCAGGGCGACGCGATTCCGGTCTGGGTCAAGATCGCTTGCGCGATGATGCTCTCGCTCGGTACGTACGCGGGTGGCTGGCGCATCATGCGGACGCTCGGGCGCAAGATCATCGAACTGGATCCGCCGCAGGGGTTCGCGGCGGAGACGACGGGGGCGTCCATCATGTTCGGCTCGGCGTTCTTGTTCCATGCGCCGATCTCGACGACGCATGTGATCACCTCGGCGATCATGGGTGTGGGAGCGACGAAGCGGGTGAACGCGGTCCGCTGGGGCGTCGCCAAGAACATCGTCATGGGGTGGTTCATCACCATGCCGGCGGCCGCGATTGTCGCTGCGCTGAGCTATGGCGTGGTCTACCTGGTCTTCGGCTGACGGCCGGGACAGCCCCATGTCAGCCCGACCTGCGGTAGGGGCCAGTCCCCCGGCGAAACCCGCCACCGGCAGCAACCGTCAACGCCCCCCCGGCCCACGGCCACCACGGACTCGGGTAACTGAAATGAGCGGGCCCGCCCCCCTGGGAGAGGGGGCGGGCCCTTCGCCTTGCGGTGGCACCGCCATGCAGCACCGCAGGACGTCTATGGGTTCCGGCCTAGCCGAAGCGGCCCGAGATGTAGTCCTCGGTCGCCTGCACCGACGGGTTCGCGAAGATCCGCTCCGTCTCGTCTATCTCGATCAGCTTGCCGGGCTGGCCGACCGCGGACAGGTTGAAGAACGCCGTACGGTCCGAGACGCGCGCCGCCTGCTGCATGTTGTGCGTCACGATGACGATCGTGAAGCGCTCCTTCAGCTCACCGATCAGGTCCTCGATCGCAAGGGTCGAGATCGGGTCCAGCGCCGAGCACGGCTCGTCCATCAGCAGCACATCCGGCTCGACCGCGATCGCGCGGGCGATGCACAGACGCTGCTGCTGGCCGCCGGAGAGGCTGGAGCCGGGCTTGTTCAGCCGGTCCTTTACCTCGTTCCAGAGGTTCGCGCCCTTGAGGGACTTCTCGACGACCTCTGCCAGCTGGTTCTTCTTGTACGAGCCGTTCAGCCGCAGGCCCGCCGCGACATTGTCGAAGATCGACATCGTCGGGAAAGGGTTCGGCCGCTGGAAGACCATGCCGACCGTACGGCGTACGGCGACGGGGTCCACGGCGGAGCCGTACAGGTTCTCGTCGTCCAGCAGCACCTTGCCCTCGACGCGGCCACCGGGGGTGACCTCGTGCATCCGGTTCAGGGTGCGCAGGAACGTGGACTTGCCGCAGCCGGACGGGCCGATGAAGGCCGTCACGGAGCGGGGCTCCACGGTCATCGAGATGTCCTCGATCGCCTTGTGGGAGCCGTAGAAGGCGCTGAGGCCGCTGACGTCGATGCGCTTGGCCATGTGAATCACTTCGCTTTCAGAAGGCCGCGGTCAGCGACCGGTCTTCGGGGCCTTCCAGCGGGCGATGCCGCGGGCCACCAGGTTGAGGATCATGACGAAGGCGATCAGCACCAGGGCGGCGGCCCAGGCGCGGTCGACCGCTGCGTCGGTGCCGACGGCGTACTGCTCGTACACATACAGCGGCAGCGAGGACTGGGCGCCTTCGAAGGGGTTGTTGTTGATCAGCTTCGTACCGAAGACGAGCAGCAGCACGGGGGCCGTTTCGCCGGTGATACGGGCAATCGCGAGCATGACGCCTGTCGTGATGCCGCCGATCGCGGTGGGCAGGACCACCTTGAGGATCGTGCGCCACTTGGGGATGCCCAGGGCGAGGGAGGCCTCGCGCAGCTCGTTCGGGACGAGCTTGAGCATCTCCTCGGTGGAGCGGACGACCACCGGCATCATCAGGATGGCGAGCGCCATCGAGCCGGCGAACCCGGAGGGCCCGAAGCCCAGCATCAGGTTCCAGGTGGCCAGGATGAACAGGCCCGCGACGATCGACGGAATGCCGGTCATGACGTCGACGAAGAAGGTGACGGCCTTCGCGAGCTTGCCGCGGCCGTACTCGACCAGGTAGATCGCGGTCAGCATGCCGATGGGGGCGGCGATGACGGTCGCGATGAGGACCTGCTCGATGGTGCCGAGCAGCGCGTGGTAGATACCGCCGCCGACATCGGCGTCGAGTACGCCGCCCATCGAGTGACTCAGGAAGTACCCGTCGACGACCTTTATGCCCTTGCTGATCGTGACCCAGGCCAGCGAAAGCAGCGGGATCACGGCGAGGAGGAAGCAGACCCAGACGACGCTGGTGGCGAACCGGTCCTTGGCCTGGCGGCTGCCCTCGACCTTGGTGGTGATCAGGTAGCTGGAGAGCACGAAGATGAGCGCGGCCAGCAGGCCCCACTGGATCCTGCTCTGCCAGCCGGCGACGAGGCCGAGAGCGCAGCCTGCGGCGATGGACGCGGCCGCGATGGCGGCCGGAGCCCAGCGGGGGAGGCGGGCGTGGGACAGGGCGGCGGGGCGCAGGGGCGCAATCGGCCGCTTGTCCTGGACGACGTTGCTCATGCGTTGGCCCCCGAGTACTCCTTGCGGCGCGCGATGATCCACCGTGCCGCGCCGTTGACCAGCAGCGTGATGAAGAAGAGCACCAGACCGGAGGCGATCAGAGCGTCCCGGCCGAACTCGTTGGCCTCGTTGAACTTCGCCGCGATGTTCTGGGCGAAGGTGCCGCCACCCGGGTCGAGCAGATGGCCGGAGATGATGAAGCTCGGGGAGAGCACCACGGCCACGGCCATCGTCTCGCCGAGCGCACGGCCGAGGCCGAGCATCGAGGCGCTGATGATGCCGGAGCGGCCGAAGGGGAGCACCGACATCCGGATGACCTCCCAGCGCGTGGCGCCGAGGGCCAGAGCGGCCTCTTCATGCATCTTCGGCACCTGGAGAAAGACCTCACGAGTGACGTTGGTGATGATCGGCAGGATCATGATCGCCAGCAGGATGCCCACGGTGAAGAGGTTGCGGGCGACGCCGTCACTGGCCTTGGCGAAGATGTACGTCCAGGCAAAGTACTCGTTCAGCCACTTGTTGAGACCGTCGAGGTAGGGGACCAGGAAGATGGCGCCCCAGAGGCCGTAGATGATGCTCGGTACGGCGGCGAGCAGGTCGACGACGTAAGAGATCGGAGCGGCCAGCTTGCGCGGCGCGTAGTGCGAGATGAACAGCGCGATGCCGATCGCGATCGGCACGGCGATGAGCATCGCGATGACCGAGCTGATGACCGTGCCGAAGGCCAGTACGGCGATGCCGAAGACTGGCGGGCTGCCGGCCGGGTTCCACTCGGAGGTGGTGAGGAAGTTCGCGTCGTCCTTCGAGATGGCGAGGACGGCTCGGTAGGTGAGGAACCCCGCGATGGCGGCCATGATCACCAGCAGGGTGATCCCGGATCCGCGGGACAGGCCCAGGAAGATCCGGTCGCCGGGGCGGGTGCTGCCCCTGGACGTGCGTATGCCGCCGCGGGCGGGCGGCGGAGTTTCGGTGGGTGTTGTGGTAACCATCGGGACTCTCCGGTCTGCGGAGCCTGTGGGCTCCTGGCGGCGGTGCACCGGATACCGAGGCCGGTCCGAGCCCGTGCTGCGGCACGGACCAGCCTCGGTCGGAATCAGGACAGGGTCGGGACGATCTCGCGGACCTTGGTCGCGATCTCGGCCGGGAGCGGGGCGTAGTCGGCGTCGGCGAGGACCTTCTGGCCCTCCTCGCTGACCGCGTAGTTCAGGAACGCCTTGAGGGTCGGCAGGGTCTCCGCCTTGTTGCCCTTGTCGCAGGCGATCTCGTACGTGACCAGGACGATCGGGTACGCGCCGTCGACCTTGGTCTTGTAGTCGAGCGAGAGGGCGAGGTCGTTGCCGGTGCCCTTGATCTTGGCGGCGCCGATGGCCTTGGAGGCGTTCTCGGTGGTCGCCTCGACCGGGGCCGCGGCACCGGTGTTCAGCTTGACGGTGCTCATCTTGCTGGCGGTCGCGTACGACAGCTCGAAGTAGCCGATCGCGCCCTCGGTGTCCTTGACGGAGCTGGCGACGCTGGAGGAGCCGTTGGCGGCCTGGCCACCCTTGGCCGGCCAGGACTTCGTCTTCGGGTCGTACTTCCAGTCGGCCGGGGCGGCCTCGCTGAGGTACTTACCGAGGTTCTGGGTGGTGCCGGACTCGTCCGAGCGGTGGAAGGCCTGGATCGTGGTGCTGGGCAGCTTGGCGTCCGGGTTCAGCTTCTTGATCGCCGCGTCGTCCCACTTGGTGATCTTCGAGTCGAAGATCTTGGCGAGGGTCGGGGCGTCCAGGACCAGGTTGTCCACGCCGGTCAGCTTGTAGCCGATGGCGATCGGGCCGCCGACCATGGGCAGGTTGATGCCCTGGCCGGTCTTGCAGATCTTCTTCGACTCGACGACCTCTTCGGGCTTCAGCGCCGAGTCGGAGCCCGCGAAGGCGACCTGGCCCTGGTTGAACTTGGTGATGCCGCCGCCGGAGCCGATGGCCTGGTAGTTGATCTCCACGCCGGAGCAGGCGGCCTGGAAGTTCTTGACCCAGAGGTCCATGGCGTTCTTCTGGGCGGTGGAGCCGGCGGAGAGCAGCTGGCCCTTGGCACCATCGCACTTGACGTTCGAGGCGGCGTTGGTCTTCTCACCACTGCCGCCCGTGCCGCCCGCGTTGTCGTCCGAACCACACGCCGTGAGGACCAGGGCGCCGGAGATGGCGAGCGCGCCGAGCGCGGTGGCGCGAAGCCCGTTCTTGCGCTGAAGCTTCACTTTCGGGTGTTCCTTCCAAGAGCCGCCGGACGCTGACTGATGTCTGACACGTTCTATGGCGGCGTGTGTCGGGGTGGGGGGACCGGTACTGCACCGGTCACCGTGTAGGGCCGAAATTAGGCAGATCAGGTGAAGCCGCCGACGGGAGAGGGTGAACGGAAGGTGAACCGTGTCGGGCAGCTAAGTGCCAGCCGCACGGGACGCCTGCCGGCCCACGCCGACACCTCACGCCGAGTGAAGAGTCTCGAGCAGAGCGTCTACGAGAATGCGGTTGTGGGGCTGGGTGAGGCGGTTGCTGGCTTCCGCCGGTGGAAGCCACAGGATGCTGTCCGTCTCGACGCTCGGGGAAGGACCCGTCGTCGCTTGTGTGAACGGCGCCGGTGGGGCGTCCCCCGCGGCTGCAACTTGACCTTCGGCTGTGACAAATAGCATGACATTACTGGACGTAGTGCACCAAGGTTACAGTGTGTTCGTTACACGTAACGTGGCGCGACCGCCCATGGCTGGCCCCTGCCCGCGAGGGCTTTGCCCTCACGATCACTCCCGCCCACCAGAGTGTCCGGTACCGCGAACTGGCCGGACCGTCCTGGACCCTGCCCACAAACTAGGCGTCCGTCCGCCGGTGTAGGGCATTACACCGTCCAGGTATGCCGGGCTGGGCAGATGAGGCGAGCCGATCGTTCCAGCCCCGCTCTTCTTGTGCCGCCATCACAGCCCCTCCCTGGTCAGGTGAAGGGCGTTGAGGAGGGCGGAGACCAGCTCTTTGTCCCTGTCCTGGGTCAGGAGGTCGCGCGCAGCAGCAGGAGGCAGCCACAGGATGCGGTCCACCTCCTCGTTGGGGGCGAACGAACCCGTCGTCGCTTCAGCCGCCCAGTAGCTGACCTGCTTCGGACGTCCATTCGCAATGTAGTACGCGGTGGGCAGCCGGGCTCCCGGCACGCACTGGTGCCCCGTCTCCTCCAGCACCTCGCGCACCGCGCCGGCTAGGGCATACTCGCCGCGCTTCAGTTTGCCTTTCGGGAACGACCAGTCGTCGTACTTGGGCCGGTGTACGAGGCAGATCTCGATGCCCTCGTCGCTGTGCGGGGAACGCCGCCAGAGCACACAGCCCGCGGCCAGTACCGTGTCGTCCCCCATCGTCGGGGCCCCGCTCATGGGGCCGTCACCGCCGTGGCCCTCTGCCACACCTGCTGGAAGGCGAACCGGGCGGCCTCCACCTCGTGCCGCTGGTCGGCGTGGAGCACCCCCAGGGCGTACGCGGTGGCCGGGGCGATGCGTGGAGTGCGGGCAGCGTTTGCGGCGGCAGCGGCGGCCTCGGCCGCGTCGCGGTGACGGTCGAGGACCAGGCCCGCGTGGCGCAGCACCGGGTCCGCCTCCGGGTGCAGCACCTCCTGTGCGTACCGGTGCAGCCGCAGCAGCAGCCGCACCTGGTGCCAGGGGGCGTCCTGCGCCTCCCCGGCCGATGTGGTGGCGAGGCCGTGCACCAGGGCCTCCGCGTTGTACGGGTGAGCGGCCCGGCCCAGCGGTAGCGCGGCCACCGCTTCCAGCAGCCGCCGCTCGGCGAGCTCCACGGGCAGCGCCAGGGCCTCGGAGGCCGGGGCGCCGGCCATCGGGCCGAGCGGCAGTTCGGATGCCAGTACGGCGACGGAGTCGGCGACCGCGTGGAAGCGGGAGGAGCCGAGGGCCTGGAGCGCGGCGGAGTGGGCCCGGGTCCGGGCGAGGGTGAGCTGCCGCTCCAGCAGGGCGCCTGCCCGCGCGGCCCCCACGGTCAGGGAACCGGTGGCGCGCGGAGCGTCCGCGCTGCCGGCCGGGCTGACGGGGCCGTCGGCGTCGGCGGGGCTGCCAAGATCGCCGGAGCCGGAGCCGGAGCCGGAGCCGGAGCCGGAGCCGGAGCCGGAGCCGGAGCCGGAGCCGGAGCCGCAGCCGGAGCCGGAGCCGCAGCCGGAGCCGGCCGACGTAACGGAGCCGGAGCCGGGACCGGTCGGTACGGGTGCGCCGGGACCGGCCGACAGGCCGCGTTCGCCCGGAGCGACGGCCCGGTCGCTGGGGCTTGGCGTGCGCGATTCCCCCCTCGCCGGCGGCAGCGGAATCGCCCCCGACAGCCGTGCCAGCGCGTCGAGCAGCCGCCCGAGCCGCGAGGTGCAGGCATGTTCCTGGGCCAGCGTCGCGGAGAGCCAGGCCAGTTCGGTGCGCAGATCGTCCGCCCAGGCGGGGTCGAGCAGCGGCCGGAAGGTGTGCAGCGTCCCGCTGATACGGCGGGACACCTGACGCAGCGCGGCGGCGGCCTCCCCCACGCCCGCCGTGTCCGCGCCGCTCTCGCTGTGCAGTCGCAGACTGCGCAGGAAGCCACCTGCCTGCGCATGGAGGTACCGGGCCAGCGCTTCGCCGGCCGTGCCCGCGGTGGGGGCACCGGCCGGGACGGCGGCAGCGTCAGGCCGGGAGAGATCAGGGCTGTGCACGCCGGCGCCTCCGGGCGTCTATGAGCATCTCCTGTAGATTCCGCAGCAGCTGGCCTTCCGGGTCCGTCGCATGCCGGGTCCAGGCGCCGTCCGGGCCGAGGTGCCAGGAGGACGTGGTGTCGGACATGCCGTTCTCCAGGAGACGGGTCAGTGCCGCGCGGTGGGCCGGGTCGGTGACCCGGACCAGAGCCTCGATACGGCGGTCGAGGTTGCGGTGCATCATGTCGGCGCTGCCGAACCACACTTCGGGCTCGCCGCCGTTGCCGAAGGCGAAGATCCGGGAGTGCTCCAGGAAGCGGCCGAGGATCGAGCGCACCCGGATGTTCTCGGAGAGGCCGGAGACTCCGGGGCGTATCGCGCAGATGCCGCGCACCCAGATGTCCACCGGCACACCCTCCATGGCGGCTCGGTAGCAGGCGTCGATGACCGCCTCGTCCACCATCGAGTTGACCTTGAAGCGGACGTAGCCGGGCCGGCCGGCCCGGTGGTGTGCGGCTTCCTTGTTTATTCGCGAAATCAGGCCGTCGCGGAGGGACTTGGGGGCGACCAGGAGTCGGCGGTAGGTCTCGCGGCGGGAGTATCCCGACAGCCGGTTGAACAGGTCCGAGAGGTCGGCGCCGACCTGCGGGTCCGCGGTCAGCAGCCCCAGGTCCTCGTACAGCCTGGCGGTCTTCGGGTGGTAGTTGCCGGTCCCGACGTGGGAGTAGCGGCGCAGCGTCTCGCCCTCCTGGCGGACCACGAGCGACAGCTTGCAGTGGGTCTTCAGCCCGACGAGCCCGTAGACGACATGGCAGCCGGACTCCTCCAGCTTCCGCGCCCACTTGATGTTGGCCTGCTCGTCGAAGCGGGCCTTGATCTCTACGAGTACGAGGACCTGCTTGCCCGACTCGGCGGCGTCGATCAGCGCGTCCACTATCGGGGAGTCGCCGCTGGTGCGGTACAGCGTCTGCTTGATCGCCAGCACGTCCGGGTCGGCCGCGGCCTGCTCCAGGAATGCCTGGACGGACGTCGAGAACGAGTCGTACGGATGGTGCAGCAGCACGTCGCGCTCGCGCAGCGCCATGAAGATGTCGGGCGCGGATGCCGACTCGACCTCGGCGAGGTCCCGGTGGGTGCCGGCGACGAACTTCGGGTACTTCAGCTCGGGCCGGTCCAGGGCCGCGATCCCGAAGAGGCCGGTCAGGTCGAGCGGCCCGGGCAGCGGGAAGAGCTCGGCGTCGGACATCTTCAGCTCGCGGACCAGCAGGTCCAGGACGTACGGGTCGATGGACTCCTCGACCTCGAGCCGCACGGGCGGGCCGAAGCGGCGCCGCATGAGCTCCTTCTCCAGGGCCTGCAGAAGGTTCTCGGCGTCGTCCTCCTCGACCTCCAGGTCCTCGTTCCTGGTCACCCGGAACATGTGGTGCGCGAGCACCTCCATGCCGGGGAAGAGCTCTTCGAGGTGCGCGGCGATGACGTCCTCGAGGGGGACGTACCGCTGCGGGGAGGCCTCCAGGAAGCGGGACAGGAGCGGCGGGACCTTGACGCGGGCGAAGTGGCGGTGGCCGCTGACCGGGTTCCGTACCACCACGGCGAGGTTCAGCGAGAGGCCCGAGATGTACGGGAAGGGGTGCGCGGGGTCCACGGCCAGCGGGGTCAGGACCGGGAAGATCTGCTGCCGGAAGAGAGTGAACAGGCGCGCCTGCTCCTTCTCGGTGAGGTCCGGCCAGCGGATGAGGTGGATGTCCTCTTCGGCGAGCGCCGGGGCGATGTCCTGCTGGTAGCAGGCGGCGTGCCGGGCCATGAGCTCGCGGGAGCGGTTCCAGATCAGGTCCAGCACTTCGCGGGGCTGCAGGCCGGACGCGGACCGGGTGGCGACACCGGTCGCGATGCGGCGCTTCAGGCCGGCGACGCGGACCATGAAGAACTCGTCCAGGTTGGACGCGAAGATTGCCAGGAAGTTGGCCCGTTCGAGGAGCGGGGTGGCCGGGTCCTCGGCGAGCTCCAGGACGCGCTCGTTGAACGCGAGCCAGCTGCGCTCGCGGTCGAGGAACCGCCCCTGGGGCAGTTCGGCGCCGTCTCCCTCGTGATCTTCCTCGTACGAGTCGAGGTCGGCGTCGAGATCGGGTTCCAGGTCGGAGACCGTGGCGGCGACGGTGTGCGGCCGGTGCGCGGCTATGGAACCGACGGACGGCTGGGGATGCTGGACCGGTACCTCGGCGGGCTGCTGGCTCATGAACCCATTCTTCCGCCTCGAGGGCATGACGGGCGCGTCGGAGAGGGCTGGGGTGAGGGGGAGCTTCCCGTTCGGGGAGGCGGGTCCAGCGGGCTGCATTGAGTGAGGGTCGCAAGGGCGTCTGAATGCCCGGTAACGACGACATGACGTGAGGGGAAGCGTGGCGGGACCCCCCGGGGTCGGTCGCGGGGGGTCCTGTACGGCGTATGGGGCTCTGTGCGGCCCTGTGCGGGCCCTGCTCGGGCGGTGTGCGCGCGCGCCGCAGCCAGAATGGGGCGGCGGCGTCGGCGTCGGCAAGAGCCGGCGCGATGCCGGTCCCGATGCGTTACCGAGCAGTGGCCGCCCGGGGGCGGTCCGTCAGGACTCGGTGCGGTACATCAGGTCCACCTCGTGCGTGACGAAGCCGAGGCCTTCGTACACCCGCAGCGCAGCCGTATTGTCCGCGTCGACGTAGAGCATCGCGGTCGGCACCCCATGCGCGGCGAGATACCGCAGCCCGATCGCGGTCAGCGCCTTGCCGAGGCCGCCGCCCTGCGCGTCGGGCCGGATGCCGATGACGTACACCTCGCCGAGGTGCTCCGCGGCGTGCACCTTCGTCCAGTGGAAGCCGATGAGCTCCCCGCCCCGCTCGGCCAGGAAGAAGCCCTTGGGGTCGAACCACGGCTCGGCCTTGCGGTCGTCGAGGTCCCGCTGGGTGATGGAGCCCTGCTCGGGGTGGTGCGCGAAGGCGGCGGCGTTCACGGCGAGCCAGGCCGCGTCGTCCTGGCCGGGCACGAAGCTGCGCACCGTGACGCCCGCCGGGAACACCGGCTCGGGAATGTCCAGCGGGCTCAACCGCCGCCGCAGCTGGCGCAGTTCACGGAAGAGGGTGAGCCCGAGCACCTGCGCCAGATGCCGCGCTGCGGACTTCCCGCCGTGCGCCCACACCCGCAGCCGCTTCCCGGACGCTCCCAGCAACGCGCTGCCGAGCGCCCTCCCGTGGCCGCGCCCGCGATGCGCGGGGTGCACGACGAGCTCGGCGGCCGGAGCCTCGATGGGGTCGGTGTCCTCCAGCTGCGCGTACCCGATCAGCTCGCCGCCGACGGTGAGCAGGAGATGCCGTACGCCCTCCCGCTTTCCGCCGCGCAGCTGCAGCCGCCCCTGCTCGGAGACGGCCTGCATCCCGTCCGCGCGGGCGGCCTCGCCGAGCATGCCGAGCACGGCCTGAGCCTGCTCGGGGCTGAGCTCGTCAACGGTCTCGATCTGCCGGCCGGGCTCCGGAATCACAGCATCAATGCTCATGGGACGAGGGTACGGCTGGACAGCACGTTGTCGGCGATACGGGAGGGGCCCTGCGTTCGGGTGATACGCGAGGAACCACCCGATGACGAACAAAGGCAACCAGGTCGTAACCCCTACCCCCCTGTCGCGCTACGCGCGTTGACTCTAGGCTGCCGCTCGCAACCCTCACGCCACGCTGAACTGACAAGGGGACAGATGTCAGCGACACCGAACAAACACCGTGCGGCCCGCCGGAGCCGTCGGGTTCTCGCCGCGGCCGCCGGACTGGCCACCGTCGGCGCGCTCTTCGCCGCGATGCCGGCCGGTGCCGCCGTCGACGAGGGGAGCAGCGGCGACCGTCACCACAAGCCGCGCACCGTCGACGTGCAGCTGCTGTCCTTCAACGACCTGCACGGAAACCTGGAGCCGCCCGCCGGCTCGGCCGGTCAGGTCACCCACACCCGCCCGGACGGCACCACCGAGAAGATCAATGCGGGCGGCGCCGAGTACCTCGCCACGCACCTGCGCCAGGCCCGCGAGGGTAATAAGTACTCGGTGACCGCCGCGGCCGGTGACATGATCGGCGCATCGCCGCTGCTCTCCGGGCTCTTCCACGACGAGCCGACCATCGAGGCGCTGAACGCGCTGAAGCTCGATGTCTCCTCCGTCGGCAACCACGAGTTCGACGAGGGCGCCAAGGAACTCGCCCGGATACAGAACGGCGGCTGTCACCCCACCGCCGGCTGCTTCGAGAAGGGCAGGAAGTTCAGGGGCGCGGACTTCCCGTACCTCGCCGCGAATGTGGCGAACGACAAGACCGGCAGGCCGCTGCTCGATCCGTACTTCATCTGGAAGAAGGACGGGGTCAAGATCGGCTTCATCGGGGTGACCCTGGAGGGCACGCCGAACATCGTCAGCGCCGAGGGCGTCAAGGGCCTCACGTTCGGCGACGAGGTCGAGACGATCAACAAGTACACCAAGGTGCTGGAGCGCAAGGGCGTCAAGTCGATCGTCGCCCTGATCCACGAGGGCGGCGCGCCGGCCTCCTCCTCGTACAACTACAACTGCGACAGCCCGGGCCCCGGCGACGGTGTCTCCGGCCCGATCGTCGACATCGCCAAGAAGATCAGCCCGCAGGTCGACGCCCTGGTCACCGGCCACACCCACCAGGCGTACGCGTGCACCATCCCGGACCCGTCTGGCCGGCCGCGTACGGTCACATCGGCGGCCTCGTTCGGCAAGCTGTACACCGACACGACGCTCACCTACGACCGTCGCACCAAGGACATCGTCCGTACGGCCGTCGCCTCCGCGAACCACGTCGTCACCCGCGACGTGCCGAGGGCCGAGGACATGACCTCGCTGATCGCGCGCTGGAACACGCTGGCCGCGCCGGTCGCGAGCCGGCCCGTCGGCTATATCTCCGCCGACATCGAGAACCCCTTCGACGCGCCCGAGAAGCCGCTCGGCAATCTGATCGCGGACGCGCAGCTGGAGGGTCTCGCCCCGGCGGACAAGGGCGGGGCGCAGCTCGCGCTGATGAACCCGGGCGGAATCCGCGCGGGCCTCGTCCACAAGGCGTCCGGCAGTGAGGGCGACGGTGTCGTCACCTACGGCGAGGCGTTCACCGTGCAGCCGTTCACCAACATGATGACCGTCGTCGACCTGACCGGCGCCCAGTTGATCACTGCACTCCAGCAGCAGGTCAGTGGCGTGAACCAGGCTTCCCCGAAGATCCTCCAGGTGTCTGACGGCTTCACCTACACCCTGGATCTGACGAAGACCGGAGCCGAGAGGATCGTGGCCGGCTCGGTCAAACTGAAGGGCGAGGCGATCGACCCGGCGAAGACCTACCGGGTCGCGATGAATGAGTTCCTGGCGGGCGGCGGCGATGGTTTCGCCGTCCTGAAGGAGCACAAGAACAAGCTGGTCGGTGCGTCCGACCTGGACATCCTCAACGCCTATCTGGCCGCGCACTCCAGCGCGAGCGCGCCGCTCGCGCCGCCGGCGACGGGCCGGATCACCGTCGTGAAGTAGCGGTACGCGGCGGGACGGTGGGGCGGCGGGCCACGGGGCTGCCGCCCCACTGGCGTTCGCCCCACTGGCGTTCACCCCGGCGTTCACCCCGGCGTTCACCACCGGCGTCCACCCCGGCGTTCACGGACGAGGCTTGATTCAGCCGTTGGTTACTGGCCAGTCCTGACCCTGGCGCTTCTTGACGTGACCACGCCATAATCCCGGACCATGGACCGACGGAGCTTTCTCGCGGGCGCGGCAGCCGTCTCCGCAACCGCCCTCATCGGCGCACCCCCCGCCTTCGCCGCACCTCGCCGCACCCTGTCCGCGCAGGACTGGATGGCGGGCTCCGCGGACAGCACCACCCTCGCGAGGCTGACGATCCCCGGCACACACGACTCGGGCGCGCGCTTCGGCGGACTCTGGACGGAGTGCCAGAACACCACCATCGCCAACCAGTTGAACAGCGGCATCCGCTTCCTGGACGTCCGCTGCCGGGTCACCGGGGACTCCTTCGCCATCCACCACGGGGCGTACTACCAGAACCTGATGTTCGGCGATGTGCTCATCGCCTGCCGGGACTTCCTGAACGCCCACCCGTCCGAGACGGTCCTCATGCGCGTCAAGCAGGAGTACTCGGAGGAGAGCGACGCGACCTTCCGCCGCGTTTTCGACACCTACCTCGACGGCAAGGGCTGGCGTCCGCTGTTCCGCATCGGCGACGGGCTGCCGTCGCTGGGCGAGGCCCGCGGCAAGGTCGTCCTCATCGCCGACAACGGCGGACTGCCCGGCGTCAAATGGTGGGACAGCGCGGTGTTCGACATCCAGGACGACTGGAACGCCGCGCCGAACGCCAAGTACCCCAAGATCGAGGCACAGTTCCGCAAGGCGTCCCAGCAGCCCGGAAAGCTGTTCATCAACTTCGTCAGCACCTCCGCGTACCTGCCGCCGCGCTGGAACTCCGACAACCTCAACCCGAGGGTCCATTCCTTCGTCAACGGCTCCGAGGCGAGCGGCTGGAGGGGCCTCGGCATTGTGCCGATGGACTACCCCAACACCCGCTCGGGACTCGTCGATTCGCTCCTGCGGCACAACTAGGCGGCGCGCCGGTCGGCGTCAGGGCTAGGCGGGCGGTGGCGTCGCCGCGCCCGGCAGCCGGATCACCGCGCGCGTACCGCCGCCGGCAGCGGGCTCGATCGAAACCTCGCCGCCCGACTGCTGGACCGTACGGGCCACGATCGACAGCCCAAGACCGGAGCCGGGCAGACTCCGCGCCGACGGCGAGCGCCAGAACCGCTCGAAGACGTACGGGAGTTCATCGGCGGGGATGCCGGGACCGTGGTCCCGTACCGTCAGCTCGCCGCCCTTGAGAGCCACCTCGACCGTCCCGCCCGGCGGCGAGAACTTCACCGAGTTGTCCAGGACGTTGACCAGCGCCCGCACCAGCGCGGCCGGCTCCGCCCGTACGTACCAGGGCGCCAGGTCCGCCGCGAAGGTCAGCTCGGGCCCGCGCAGCCGGGCCCGCTCCAGCGCTGCCTCGGCGATCTCGTGCAGGGCGACCACCTTCAGCGGTCCCCGGTCCACCGCGTCGGGCCGCGACAGCTCCTGCAAGTCACCGATGAGGGCCGCCAGTTCGGTCATCTGCGCCTTGACCGAGGCCATCAGCGCCGTACGGTCCGCGGGCGGGATCGCCCGGCCCGTCTCCTCGCTGCGGGCCAGCAGTTCGATATTCGTACGCAGCGAGGTCAGCGGCGTACGCAGCTCGTGCCCGGCGTCCGCGATCAGCTGCGCCTGCCGGTCCCGGGAGGAGGCGAGCGCGGCGGTCATCGAGTTGAAGGAGCGGGACAGCCGGGCGATCTCGTCCTCGCCCTCGACCGGGATGCGTACGGTCAGATCCTCGGTGCGGGCGACATGCTCGACCGCCCCGGTGAGCCGGTCGACCGGTTTGAGCCCGGCCCGCGCGACCCACAGCCCGGCCGCGCCCGCGCCCAGGACGCCGACGCCGGACACGACGAGCAGCAGGAGCGCCAGATCGTTGAGGGTGCCCTCGGTCTCCTTGAGCGGGTACGCGATCATCACCGCGGTGTCCGTCACGACCCCGCTCGCCGGGCCCTGGACGACGGCCGCGGCGGTGAGTACGCGGACATCCTTCCCTTCGGTGTCCTGGCCGTTGCGCAACGTCCAGACGGTCGGGTCCGCGTTCCGCGCCACCTCCTGGTCACTGCTGTCGACCTGGACGGTGCCGGCGGAGCCGGCGGCGACGCACGGTTTGCCGCTGCCGGCTTGGACGAGCTGGAGGTAGAAGACGGGCTTGGGGCCGTAGCCGGTCCGCGCGGCGGGGGTCTGGGAACAGCTGCGCAACGCGGCGGCGATTTCCTCGCCCTGCAAGGGCGCGCTCGCGGCTTTCAGCTTGGAGTCGATCTCGTCGTACAGCTTGCCGCGCACGACGAACCAGCAGGTGGTGGATACGGCCGCGACCGCGACCGCCACCGCGACCGCCACCAGCAGCGCCAGCCGCGACCGCAGGGGCAGCGCACGGAACCTTCTCATCACTCCGGGCCGCCCGACCGCAGCGCGTACCCCACGCCGCGCACCGTGTGGACCAGGCGCGGCTCGCCGGCCGCCTCCGTCTTGCGTCGCAGATACATCACATACACATCCAGCGAATTCGAACTGGGCTCGAAGTCGAAGCCCCAGACCGCCTTGAGGATCTGCTCCCGGGTCAGCACCTGGCGCGGATGCGCGAGAAACATCTCCAGCAGCGTGAACTCCGTACGAGTCAGCTCCACCCGGCGCGTGCCGCGGTGGACCTCGCGCGTCGCCAGGTCCATCCGCAGATCGGCGAAGGCCAGCACGTCGTCGTCGGGAGCCGCGCCCGCGGTCGTCGCGTACGAGCTGCGCCGCAGCAGCGCGCGGATCCGGGCGAACAGCTCGTCCAGCTCGAAGGGCTTGACCAGATAGTCGTCGGCGCCCGCGTCCAGCCCGGTGACCCGGTCGCCGACCGTGTCCCGCGCGGTCAGCATCAGGATCGGCGTCGTCGACCCGGCGGCGCGCAGCCGCCGGGCCGCGGTCAGGCCGTCCATCCGGGGCATCTGGATGTCGAGCACGATCAGATCGGGCGCGTACGCCTCCGCCCGGGCGAGGGCGTCCACGCCGTCGACGGCGACCTCGGTCCCGTACCCCTCGAAGGCGAGCGAGCGCTGGAGCGCCTCACGGACGGCGGGCTCGTCGTCGACGATGAGGATGCGGTCGCCTTCACGGGGGGTAGTCATGGTTTCAGCCTCGCACGGGGTCAGCTGTTGCCGCCGGAGCGCAGGTCGTCGAGGTCGGCCTTGACGGTGTCGATGGGGATGGCGAAGCCGAGGCCGACGCTGCCGGCGGTGGAGCCGGTGGCCGAACTGGGCGAGTACATCGCGGAGTTGATGCCGATGATCTCGCCGTTCATGTTGATGAGCGCGCCGCCGGAGTTGCCGGGGTTGAGCGAGGCGTCGGTCTGGATGGCCTTGTAGGTGGTCTTGGAGTCGCCGGTGTCGCCGTTGAACTGCTGCCCGCCGAATTCGAAGGGCCAGCCGCCGTCCTGCTGTTGCTGCCGGCCTTGGTCCTGGTCCTTCGCGACGGTCACATCGCGGTTGAGCGCGGAGACGATCCCGCTGGTGACGGTGCCGGTCAGGCCCTCGGGCGAGCCGATCGCGACGACCTCGTCGCCGACCTTGACCTTGCTGGAGGCGCCGAGGGAAGCCGCCTTGAGGCCTGTCGCGCCCTGCAGCTTGATGAGAGCGAGATCCTTGTCGGGGTCGGTGCCGACCACCTTGGCGGTGTACGTCTTGCCGTCGCTGAGCTTCACCTTGACGGTGTCGGCGCCGGAGACGACGTGGTTGTTGGTGATGACCTCACCGTCGGCGGTGATGATCACGCCGGAGCCGGTGGACTGCCCGGCGGAGGAGGTCGCGCTGATCTCCACGATGCTCGGCGAGACGGCCTGGGCGACGCCGGAGACTGTGCCGGTGCTGCTCCGCGACACATTGGTGCCGGTCACGCCGGTACCGCTGCTCTTGTCGCCGCCGACGAACTGCCCGACGAGCGCGGAGGCTCCGCCGCCGATGACCGCGGCTGCGACGGCAACGGCGACGATGAGCGCGACGGGCCGCTTGGCCTTGGCACGGTGCGGTGGGGGCGGGGGCGCGGGGGGGTGGAGTGGGGGCGGAAGGTAGGCGCCGGTGTCGTACGGCTCCGGCTGTGGCTCAGGCTGCGGGTAGCGGTAATAGTCCGTCATGGGGATGACTCTGGGGGCCGTACATGAGAGCAGCCTGAGGCGGCGCTGAGAAGCCGGCCAGAAGGGGTATGCCCGAGTTCAGGGGGCACGGGGGGCGTGGTGGCGGGGGGTTTCCCGCACTCGGGGGCGTGCGGCGGCCCCTGGCGGAGGGGTACGCGAGGTGCGGGCGGGTCTTTCTCCCCCACCCCGCCCCTTCCCGAGACTGGGGGCACTGCCCCCAGGCCCCCTGGCGGGGAGGGGGAGGGTACGTGGGGGCTGACGCCCCCACACCCCCGGCTACTCCGGTGGCTTCGCCGCGGAGCCCGCGAAAGCGGGGCTGGCGCCCCCGCGTCCCACCGGGCGGCGGCTTCGCGCCCCCGGGCTGGCCCGAACCGAGTACCTCCCGTTGGGGAGGGGCCGTGCAGGGTCGTCCCCGCAGGGGATCGGCGGCCGGACCCAGTGATCAACACGAACCCCTTCACGCCGCCGGCCCCGAGGAGTCGAGCCCGGAGGGGCCCCGGAACCCGCGCCGCACGGCACCGGGCAACCCCGCGACCCGCGCCGCGGACGGCCGCACCCCGCAACGCACCCCCGCCGGAGGCTAACCGCAGCCGCACGAGCGGCGGATTACCAAGCCCGATGGGAACTGCTTCACCCTCTCCCGGCGCGAACCCGCCACCCTCAGGCCGTCGTCCAGGACCAGGTCCACCGCCGCCCGTGCCATCGCCGGGCGGTCCGAGGAGATCGTCGTCAACGGCGGGTCCGTCAGCGCCGCCTCCTTGACGTCGTCGAAGCCTGCCACCGCCAGCTCGCCCGGGACGTCTATGCGCAGTTCACGCGCCGCGCGCAGGACGCCGATCGCCTGGTCGTCCGTCGCGCAGAAGATCGCCGGCGGACGCTCCGGGCCCGAGAGCAGTTTGAGGGCCACGAGATACGCGTCGTAGCGGTTGAACGGGGCCTGAAAGAGCCGGCCCTCCACCGAGCGGCCCGACTCCAGCATCGCCCGGCGCCAGCCCTCGACGTGGTCCGTCACCGGGTCGCCGACCGCCGGGGTCGACTCGATGCCGCCGAGGCAGGCGACATACGGATGCCCGTGCTCCAGCAGATGCCGCGTCGCCAGTTGCGCGCCGCCGATGTCGTCCGTGACGACCGCGACGTCGTCGATCGCCTCGGGGCGTTCATGCAGGAGGACGACCCGCGCGTCCCACGCCTCGATCTCCGCCGCCGCCCGTTCGCTCGGGCCCTGGCTGACCAGGATCAGCCCCGAGACCCGCATCCCGAGGAAGGCCCGCAGATAGTGGACCTCGCGCTCGTCGCGGTAGTCGGAGTTCCCGACGAGTACCATTTTTCCGCGTTCCGCCGCGGCCTGTTCCACCGCGTGCGCCATCTCCGCGAAGAACGGCTGGCGCGCGTCCGGCACGATCATTCCTATGAGGTCGGTCCGCCGCGAGGCCATCGCCTGGGCGACCCGGTCCGGCCGGTAACCCAGCTCCTTGATCGCGGCGAGCACCCGCTCGCGCGTGGCCGGGGCAACCGGCCGGGGTCCGTTGTTGATGACGTAGCTGACGACCGCGGTCGACGTACCCGCCAGTCTCGCCACATCGTCCCGCGTCACCTTGGCCACGCGCGGCAGTCTACGCGGGGTGACCTACCTCTGGGCAGGGCGTACGGCGGCTTCCTGCACCTCCGCCGGATCCTCCGTACGGGCGACAGGAGCCGCCGCCTTCGCATCGGCCTCCTTGGCCGCGCGCTCGACCTTCTCCGGCGCGACGAAGCGGTAGCCGACGTTCCGTACGGTCCCGATCAGCGACTCGTGCTCCGGGCCGAGCTTCGCCCGCAGCCGCCGTACATGCACGTCGACCGTGCGCGTACCGCCGAAGTAGTCGTAGCCCCAGACCTCCTGGAGCAGCTGCGCGCGGGTGAAGACCCGCCCCGGGTGCTGCGCGAGGTACTTCAGCAGCTCGAACTCCTTGAAGGTCAGGTCCAGGACCCGCCCCTTCAGCTTCGCGCTGTACGTCGCCTCGTCGACCGAAAGATCGCCGTTGCGGATCTCCATCGGAGAGTCGTCCGAGGTGATGTGCTGGCGGCCCATCGCGAGGCGCAGCCTCGCCTCGACCTCGGCGGGACCCGCCGTGTCGAGCAGCACGTCGTCGATGCCCCAGTCCGCGGTGACGGCCGCGAGCCCGCCCTCCGTGACGACGAGGATCAGCGGACAGCCGGGCCCGGTGGAGCGCAGCAGCTGGCACAGCGACCGGACCTGCGGCAGATCGCGGCGGCCGTCGATAAGGATCACGTCGGCACCGGGGGTGTCGACGAGGGCCGGGCCCTCGGCGGGGGCCACCCGTACGTTGTGCAGAAGCAGTCCGAGGGCGGGAAGCACCTCCGTCGACGGCTGGAGGGCATTGGTCAGGAGCAGCAGAGAGCTCATCGCGCCCCACCTGCCCGGGTCGTCTTGCGGTCGTGCACGGTTCGCTCGCCCATAACGTCGGTTCCTCCTCGGTCCCTGCGAGGACGTTGCGGCATCTGCTTCGTACGGTGGCTCCCGCGCCCTGGGAGCCTTTGTTCACCTGCCTGTAACAACGGCGGGAAAACACAAAAGGACCCGGGGGCTACGTTGCCCGAGTCCTCTGCCAAGCAGAATAACCCACATGAGTTCCGAGGCAGAGGGGTCTTTCCGCAGATCAATTATTCCCTCGCTCACGCGGGGGCCGCGTCGCAAGATCCTCCTTACGGAAGACGGGGTCCGAATTGAGGCCGTGTACGAGCCGTGTACGGCAGGTGTCACGGACACCGCGATCGTTGTCGCGCACGGGTTCACGGGGTCGGTGGACCGGCCCGCGGTGCGCCGGGCGGCGCGGGCGTTCGCGCAGCGTGCGGCCGTGGTCACTTTCTCGTTTCGGGGGCACGGAGCATCCGGCGGCCGCTCCACGGTCGGCGACCGCGAGGTGCTCGATCTGGCGGCCGCGGTGGAGTGGGCGCGTGCCTTCGGTCACAGTCGCGTGGTGACAGTCGGGTTCTCCATGGGCGGCTCGGTGGTACTGCGGCACGCTGCGATGCACGGGGGGCGCACTGAGGCGCGTACGGACGCGGTCGCCGCCGTCAGCGCCCCCGCACGCTGGTACTACCGCGGTACGGCCCCGATGCGTCGGCTGCACTGGGTGGTCACCCGGCCTCTCGGCCGGCTCGTCGGCCGCTACGGCCTCGGCACCCGGATCCACCCAGAGGACTGGAGCCCCGTCCCCCTCTCCCCGGTCGAGTCCGTGCCGCTCATCGCCCCGACACCGCTGCTGATCGTGCACGGCGACCGCGACCCGTACTTTCCCCTGGACCACCCGCGCATGCTCGCGGCCGCGGCCAGGGAAGGAACGGCCGAGCTATGGCTGGAGCCGGGCATGGGACATGCCGAGAACGCCGCGGACGACGAGCTGCTCGGCCGCCTCGCAGACTGGCTCGTCGCCGAGTAGCTCATCCGCGTAGCCCATCATGGAAGCCGACGAAAGGAGTGCCGCTATGGCAGCGGGAACGATCCGCTACTGGGCCGCGGCCAAGGCAGCGGCCGGGATCGCGGAGGAGCCGTACGCGGCGGGAACGCTCGCCGAGGCGCTCGACGCCGTGCGCGAGCGGCACCCGGGGGAGCTGACGCGCGTACTGCAACGGTGTTCGTTCCTCATCGACGGTGACCCCGTCGGGACCCGCGGCCATGAGACCGTACGGCTTGCCGAGGGCGGCACGGTCGAGGTGCTCCCGCCGTTCGCAGGAGGGTGAACCGCACATCATGAGCAGCGATCAGCAGTATCCGTACGGACAGCAGCAGCCGCCGCAGCCGCACCAGGGCCAGTACGCCGGTCAGCAGCACCAGCACCAGCACCAGCACCAGCAGCCGTATCAGGCGCCCTACCAGGAGCCCGGCTACCAGGAGCCCGGCTACCCGGAGCAGCGCGACCCCGGCACGGCCCAGACCTGGCAGGCCGAGACCTGGGACACGCAGTACCAGCCGGTCGTGCAGCCCACGCAGGCCGCCGCCCCGGACACCGCGTATCTGCCGCCGCAGGCCGCGTACCCGCTGCCGCCCGAGGCCCCGCTCACGACGCCCGGACCGGCCGCGTACGAGCCCCCGGCCGATCTGGCCGCCGACGCCGGATACAGCGCCCCCACCACCATCGGGAACGCCCGGATCACCGACGCCCAGCGCGCCCGCGCCGAGGGACGCTCGCCGATCATCGCGCCGGGCGTGCAGCCAGCCGGGCTGACCGCCGCCCTCGGACTGCTGCTCGCCGGCGGCGCGGCCATCGGCCCGTACGCCCTGTTCGTGCCGCTCGTCCTGCTGCAGGCCGTCACCGCGGCGGGCTGGTTCCGGCTGAACGGCATGTGGCCCGCCCGCCAGGGCATCGCGCTCGCCTTCGCCGGCGGTGTCGCCGCCGACGCCGTGCTGCTCTCCGTCGGCCGGGAGAACGCCCCCGCCGCGATCATCGGCACCCTCGGCGTCTGGGTGCTGCTCACCCTCGTACTGCAGCTGCGCTGTCACGTCGGCGCCGACGAGAGGATGTACGGCCTGATGGCGACGGTGGCATCCGCCGCCCTCGCGATCCTCGCGACCGGGCATCTCGCGGGCCCTGACGACGCGGTCGTGGTCGGCGGGATCGCGGTGGCCGTGGCCGTCCTGGCCCGAGCGCTGCCGTTGCCGGGCGTCGCGTCCGTCGCCGTGGCGCTGCTGGCCGCGGCCGGTGCGGGTATCGCGGCCGGAGGTCTCACCGACATGGGCGCCAAGGGCGCGCTGCTCGGCCTCGCCGCGGGTGGCTGCGCGCTGATCGGGCTGCGGGTCGCGAGCTACGACTACCCGTCCCGCTTCGTCCATATGACGGCCGGCGTGGCTCTGCCGCTGACCGCCGCGGCCCCCGCCGTCTACCTGATCGGCCGCGCCCTCGTGTGACGGGCCGTGGTGTGACGGGCTCTGGTGACGGGTTCTCGTGTGACGGACCCTGTGCCGTCGGCAGGAACCAAAGGACCCCACCCAAACGTCGATCATTCAAGGCATGGCGTCGTCCGGACTGGTTAGGCTCGCGGGCGTCACGGGGGGCCAGACGGACGAGGGTGGGGGACACCGAGCAATGCGCGCACTGCGAATACTGCTGATCATCGCCGTGATCATCGGGGGCATCTTCGTCGCCGCCGACCGGATCGCGGTCAACATGGCGGAGTCCGAGGCCGCCGACAAGATCAAGAGCAGCCAGGGGCTGAGCTCGACCCCGGAGATCTCCATCAAGGGCTTCCCCTTCCTCACCCAGGTGGTGGGCAAGGAGCTCGACGAGGTGGACGTCAGCCTGTCCGGCATCACCGCCACCGCGGGCGGCCACTCGGTCAACGTGACCGAGGTCAGGGCCGAGCTGCGCAGCGTACGGATCGACAGCAGCTTCTCCTCCGCCGTCGCGGACCGGGCCGACGGCTCCGCCCGGATCTCCTACGCCGACCTGACGAAGGCCGCGCCGAAGGGCGCCACGATCAGCTACGCGGGACCCGACCGGGCGGCGAAGGGCCAGGTCAAGGTCACCGGACCGCTCGCCGACCTGCTCGAGGGCGCGGGCGTTCCGGTTCCCGGCGCGGTGGAGCGACTGCTCAAGGGCCGCACGGTCAGCGCCCACAGCACGGTCCTGCTCAAGGGCGGCAGCACGGTCCAGCTGAGGGCCGAGGAGCTGCCGAAGCTGCCGGTCCCGGGCTTCGACGAGAAGCTGCGCAAGGCCATCGACTACGACCTGAAGATCGCCGGGATGCCGTCGAGTATCAAGCTGGACAAGGTCGCGGCGACGGACGCCGGACTGCGGTTCTCGGGTACGGGTACGAACGTCTCGCTGGCCGGCTAGACCACACCCTCGCTGAAGGGCGGAGAGGGCAATTCCGCCCTACGCTCACCCACCCGGCCGCATGGTGAGACGACCCTGTCCGCTGGGTAGAAGGCGGACAGGCCCAATCCGCCCCTGAGACCGGCACGGATCGTCCGGGGCTCCCTCCTGTCCCGCATAGTGGATGATCGCGTCTCAACATCCGACACGCCGGTGACATGGTGGCCGCCTCGTCCCTACGATCGGACACATGAAGCGACAGGCGGATCTCACGAAGCGGCGGGCAGTAGACCTGTGCCGCGTCGCCGCCATGCTCTGTCGCGCTTTCTGAGCGGGAGCTCGACTCCCGTATCCCCCGGGCCCATTGACAGTTGTCAGGGCCAAACCCTGTGCCGTACGCCGCGCGTCCGCGTACCAGCACACCCCTCTCTTCGCATCACCCGCCGCACACTGCCCCGGAGGAGAAAGAGCATGAGCCGCAGCGACGTCCTGGTAGACGCCGACTGGGTCGAGGCCCACATCGACGACCCGAAGGTCGTCATCGTCGAGGTCGACGAGGACACCTCCGCGTACGACAAGAACCACATCAAGAACGCCGTCCGGATCGACTGGAAGTCCGACCTTCAGGACCCGGTCCGCCGTGACTTCGTCGACCAGGAGGGTTTCGAGAAGCTCCTGTCCGCGAAGGGCATCGCCAACGACGACACCGTCGTTCTCTACGGCGGCAACAACAACTGGTTCGCTTCGTACGCGTACTGGTACTTCAAGCTCTACGGCCACGACAGCGTCAAGCTCCTCGACGGCGGCCGCAAGAAGTGGGAGCTGGACTCCCGCGACCTGGTCGACGGCGCTCAGGTGCCCGAGCGAGCCGCGACCGAGTACAAGGCCAAGGCCCAGGACACCTCGATCCGCGCCTTCCGCGACGAAGCCGTCGCCGCGATCGGCAACGAGAACCTGGTGGACGTGCGCTCGCCCGACGAGTTCAGCGGCAAGCTGCTCGCCCCGGCGCACCTCCCGCAGGAGCAGTCGCAGCGCCCGGGTCACATCCCGAGCGCCCGCAACATCCCGTGGTCCAAGAACGCCAACGACGACGGCACCTTCAAGTCGGACGACGAGCTCAAGGAGCTCTACGCCGAGGAGCAGGTGGACCTGACGAAGGACACGATCGCGTACTGCCGTATCGGTGAGCGCTCCGCGCTCACCTGGTTCGTGCTGCACGAGCTGCTCGGTATCGAAAACGTCAAGAACTACGACGGCTCGTGGACCGAGTACGGCTCCCTCGTCGGCGTGCCGATCGAGCTCGGCGCCAACAAGTAACCCTCTCCTCCGACCCTGAAGGACTACCCCTATGTGTGGAGCAAAGGCCGGCGGCCCCGACGCTTCGACGATCAAGCCCGGTGAGACGACGATCCAGGGCAGCGTGACCCGTGACGGCGAGCCCGTCACCGGCTACGTCCGCCTGCTGGACTCGACCGGCGAGTTCACCGCCGAGGTCCCGACCTCGGCGACCGGACAGTTCCGCTTCTACGCGGCCGAGGGCACGTGGACGGTGCGCGCTCTCGTTCCGGGCGGCACGGCGGACCGCACGGTCGTCGCGCAGACCGGCGGCCTGGCTGAGGTAGCCATCGCCGTTTGATTCACCATGTACCGGCCGAAGGGCCGCACGTACCGGCCGAAGGGCCGCACCCCAGGGGGTTGGACGCCACTGGAACGGGGTGCGGCCCTTCGGTCGTACGCTGGAAGCATGTACGCGCGACGTCGCCACGCCTACTTTCTGCTGATGGGGACGTGCCTGGCGCTCTTCGTCTCCGCCTGGGCCGTGGTGCGTCTGTGGTCCGTTCCCGTCGCCGTCGGCATGTGCGTCGTCGCCATGATCATCCCGCCGTTCGCCGCGATGGTCGCGAACCGGCGCGGGCCCGAGGACCGCTGGTGGGACGACCCGTCCGGGGACCCCAAGTCCGACGAGTGGTGGGACGAGCTGGACGGCAAGAAGCGCCGGAACAACCAATGAGCGCCGTCAGTAAATGAGCCGTCAGCAGCCGTCGGTGAATGAGCGCCGTCAGTAGACGAGGGCCTGGACGCCGTCCGGCATGATCTCGCTGACGAAGACCTGCGCGCCCGCGATCCGTACGCCGTCGAGCACATCCTTCTCCGTGATGTCGCGCCGCACCGCGCACTGCGTGCACAGCGTGATCTGCCCCGCCGCCTTGATCGACTCGATCAGATCCGGCAGCGGCGCCGCATGCGGCAGTTCGAACTCCGCCGCCCGTCCCGGCAGTGCGAACCACGCGGACTCGCCGGTCAGCCAGAGCGACACCTCCACCCCGCTGGCCACGGCGACGGCCGCCACCGTGAAGGCCTGCGAGCAGCGCTCGGGCGCGTCCGCGCCGGCGGTCACCTTGATCACGAGCTTCTTCGCCATGCACCGAACTCTAATGGGCGGCCCGTCACGGACACCTCGCAGAGAGGGCGCGGCACCAACCCATTAGGCTGGGCCACGGCCCTTTTACCGCCCACCGCTCATCCCGAGGAGCACCCCGTGCTTGTGGCATTCTTCGAAGCCCTGCTGGTTCTGGTCTGTGTCGGCGTCGCCGCCTTCGCCGGTCTGACGGTGAAGAAGCTGTACCAGGGTCAGCGCTAGTCACACTCGTATCTCTACAGATCGCCAGAGCTGCTCATGATCGAGATTCCGTCCGACCTGAACCCGGACCTCGTCCCCCTCGCCTTCCTCCTCGGCAACTGGGAAGGCGTGGGCGTATCCGACTTCCCCGGCGCCGAGAAGTGCAACTTCGGCCAGGAGGTCACCTTCAGCCACGACGGCCGGGACTTCGTCGAGTACGTCTCGCGCACGTGGGTGCTCGACGCCGAGGGCAACAAGGTCCGCCCGCTGGAGTCCGAGTCCGGCTACTGGCGTATCGACTCCGACCGCAAGATCGAAGTCGTCATGGCCCGTGACCAGGGCATCGTCGAGATCTGGTACGGCGAGCTCGCCGACCAGAAGCCGCAGATCGACCTGGTGACGGACGCGGTGGCGCGCACCGCGGCCTCCGGCCCGTACAGCGGTGGCAAGCGGCTCTACGGCTATGTGAAGGGCGACCTGATGTGGGTGGGCGAGAAGACCACTCCGGAGGTCCCGCTGCGGCCGTACATGTCGGCGCATCTGAAGAAGGTCGTCTCCCCGGAGCAGGTCGAGGCGTGGGCCAAGGACCTCGGCGACCTCCCCGACGACGGCATCGCCTTCTTCAAGTAACCCGAACTTCAAGTAACCCGAAGCCGCTCCAAGGCTCCTTCGAGGTACGACGGGTAGCCATGGGCGAGGCGGGCAGCCATGGGGGCCGAGCGCCAGTTCGGGCCCCCATGGCTCAGGCCCCGCCTACACTGGACGCGTGGTGAGCACCGACTGGAAGAGCGATCTGCGGCAGCGCGGCTACCGGCTGACCCCGCAGCGCCAGCTTGTCCTCGAAGCCGTCGACACCCTTGAGCACGCGACGCCCGACGACATCCTCTCCGAGGTCCGAAAGACCGCGTCCGGTGTGAACATCTCCACCGTCTACCGCACCCTGGAGCTCCTCGAAGAGCTCGGCCTGGTCTCCCACGCCCACCTCGGCCACGGCGCCCCCACCTACCACCTCGCGGACCGCCACCACCACATCCACCTGGTCTGCCGGGACTGTACGAATGTGATCGAGGCGGATGTCGCGGTCGCCGCCGACTTCACCGCGAAGCTGCGCAAGACCTTCGGCTTCGAGACGGACATGAAGCACTTCGCGATCTTCGGCCGCTGCAAGAAATGCGCCGCTGAGGCTTCAACTACCGAGTCGTAGGCTTGGGCCCATGATGAAGAGCCCTCTGCTGTCCCTGCCCGGTGCGGTCGCTGCCGAAGGACGAGACGAAGGAGTCGCCGCGCACTACGGCGATCTGTTCCGCGAACAGCGCGCCCTCGCGGACGGCTCCGGCCTTGTCGACCTCTCGCACCGCGGCGTTGTCACTGTCACCGGCGACGACCGGCTGAGCTGGCTGCATCTGCTGCTCACCCAGCATGTGAGCGACCTCCCGGCGGGCCAGGCCACCGAGGCGCTGATCCTCTCCGCGCACGGCCACATCGAGCACGCCCTGTATCTCGTCGACGACGGCGAGACGGTCTGGGCGCACGTCGAGCCGGGCACGCAGGAGGCGCTGATCGGCTACCTGGAGTCGATGAAGTTCTTCTACCAGGTCGAAGTGGCCGACCGTACCGAGGAGTTCGCGGTCGTGCACCTGCCGGCGGGCTCCATCGCTCAGGTGCCGGACGGCGTTGTCGTACGGGAGACCCCGCACGGTCGCGATCTGTTCCTGCCGCGCGCCGACCTCGAGTCGTACGCCGCCGGGAACGGCCCGGTCGCCGGAATCCTCGCGTACGAAGCACTGCGCATCGAGACCCACCGCCCCCGTGTCGGCTTCGAGACCGACCACCGCACCATCCCGCACGAACTGGGCTGGATCGGCACCGCCGTTCACCTCGAGAAGGGCTGCTATCGCGGCCAGGAGACCGTCGCGCGCGTCCACAACCTGGGGAAGCCGCCGCGGCGGCTGGTCTTTCTGCACCTGGACGGCAGCGAGGTGCACCTGCCGGGCCCCGGCACCCCGGTCCGGCTCGCGTCGGAGGGTGCGGAGGGCCGCCAGCTGGGCTTTGTGACCACGTCTGCCCGTCACCACGAGCTCGGCCCGATCGCGCTGGCGCTGATCAAGCGCAATGTGCCGGTGGACGCGGAGCTGCTGGCGGGCGACACGGCGGCCGCGCAGGAGCCGGTCGTCGAGCCGTGAGCCGGGGCGCTTGAGCCGGCCGTCGAGCGTCGAGCCGGCCGTTGAGTCCTGAGTCCTGAGCCGGCCGCCGAGCGCTAGATTTCCACGATCACCGTGAACGGGCCGTGGTTGGTGAGCGAGACCCGCATCTCCGCCCCGAAGCGGCCCGTCTCCACCCGCGCCCCCAGCGCCCGCAGCTGCGCCACCACCTCGTCGACCAGCGGCTCGGCCACATCGCCGGGCGCCGCCGCGTTCCAGGTGGGGCGGCGGCCCTTGCGGGCGTCCCCGTAGAGAGTGAACTGAGAAATCACCAGCAAGGGCGCATTCACATCCGAGCAGGACTTCTCGCCCTCCAGAATCCGGACCGACCAGAGCTTGCGGGCCAGCTGCGCCGCCTTCTCCCGGGTGTCCTCGTGGGTGACTCCCACCAGCACACACAGCCCTTCGCCGACGATCTCGCCGACCGTCTCGCCCGCCACTACGACGCTCGCGCCGTCGACCCTCTGCACCACTGCACGCATACAGACCAACCTATCTGGGGCTGAACGGGTGCAGAGCACCTGCGTCGGGAGGTTCCGGAGTGGCACCATGCAACAAGGCGGTGCTTCCCCTCGGTCCTTCGGGCCTGGGGAGACCTCATGCACCGGTCGAGGGGACGGACAACGCACATGAGTACATCTGGCGCCGGGCAGCCGCCCGGTCCCGTATCGATTCCCGTATCGGCTTCCACGTCGATTCCCGCTTTCCCGGCACCCGTGGCCTGTGCCGAGCGACCGCCCCAGCAGCGCAGCACGGGCGCCCTGCCGGAGCCGCCGCAGCACGACCTCCCGACCCTGCGGCTGCCGGAGCTGCGGACGCTGCGCCGGGACTCGCACCGCGACGAGGCGGACCTCAGCTATGTACGCCGGCTGCTCCAGGGCCGGATCGACATCCTGCGGGCCGAGCTGGCCCGGCGTACGGCCCCTCAGACCCCGGTCCTCCCGGAGGCCACGGTCGTCGACCGCCTGTCGGAGATCCTGGCCGACGCTCCGTCGCGGCACCGCTCGTCCGCCCGCCATGTGACGCTCTCCACGCCGCACAGCGAGGAGTACCGGCGGCTGGCCGCCGACATGCTCTCCGAGGTCGAGCTCTCCGACCTGGACGCCCGTACGGACGAGGAGCTGCACGCGGCCATGGGACGGCTGATCCGCTATGAGCAGCAGGTCTCGCGCCGCCGTCAGCTGCTGCAGCGGACGGCCGACGATTGCAGCGCCGAGATCGCCCGCAGGTACCGTGAAGGCGAAGCACAAGTAGACGACCTGCTCACCTGAAGCGATTCCGACTCCTTCGAACCGATCCTTCCGGGAGCGGGCCGCTGCCCCGGAAGGCCGACGATGAGCCCCACCGCCGCCAGCACCGCCATACCCCCGGTCCTCGCCGAAGTCGTACGTTCCGGCTTTGTCGAGGGCCATCACCGCGGATCGCTCGTCGTCCTGGCGGCGGACGGCAGTGTGCAACTCGAGCTCGGTGACCCGTACGCGCCGGTCTTCCCTCGCTCCAGCAACAAGCCCCTGCAGGCCGCGGCCGTACTGCGGGCCGGGCTCGCTCTCTCCGGCGAGCGCCTGGCGCTGGCCGCGGCGAGCCACTCGGGCGAAAGCTTTCACCTCGATCTCGTACGCAAGATGCTCGCCGAGCACGGGCTGTCGGCGGACGAACTGCAGACCCCGCCGGACCTGCCGCTCGACCCGGTCGAGGCCGAGGCGTATCTCGCCAGGGGCCAGGTCCGGGACCGGGTGGCCATGAACTGCTCCGGCAAGCACGCGGCGATGCTCGCGGCCTGCGCGCTGAACGGGTGGGACCGGACGAACTACCTGGACCCCGCGCACCGCGCTCCAGCAGCTGGTCCACGCGGTGGTCGAGGACACGTCCGGCGAGCGGGTCGCGGCCGTCGGCACGGACGGCTGCGGCGCACCGCTGATGGGGATCAGCCTGACCGGCCTGGCGCGGGCCTTCCGCCGCTTCGTGCTCGCGGAGCCGGGCTCGGCCGAGCGCCGGGTCGCGGACGCGATGCGCGCCCACCCCGAGTACGTGGCGGGCACCCGCCGCCCCGACACCTGGCTGATGCGTGAGGTGCCGGGCGCGCTCTCCAAGATGGGCGCGGAGGCGGTCCAGGCGGTGGCGCTGGCGGACGGCCGCGCGCTGGCCTTCAAGGTGGACGACGGCGCGACGCGGGCGCTGAGCCCGGTGCTGGGCCGTGCGCTCGAGGTGATGGGAGTGGACTCGCCGGTGGTGGGCCGGATCGGGCACGTGCCGCTGCTGGGGGGCGGCATGGAGGTGGGAGCGATCCGCGCGGCGTTCTGATGCATTTTTCCTGGTCGAATCCCCTGGTCGAAACTCGGATGCGGGCCGGTCGGCGTTCGGCCTAGCGTGGGCCGCATGAGCGTCGAGACCCGCGTCATCACCGAGTCCGAGTACCCCGACTGGCTGCGGGCCCTGAAGACCGGATTTCTGCAGCCGCCGGTGGTCTCGGAGGAAGAGGCCATCTCGCGCAGGGCGCACACCGACCTCGCGCGGGTGCGCGGCGCGTTCGACGACGGCCGTTGTGTGGCGACGTACCGCTCGTTCGCGCAGCAGCTCACGGCGGTGGGGGGCGCCGCGCTGCCCGCGAACGCCGTCTCCAATGTGACGGTCTCGCCCACACACCGCCGCCGCGGCCTGCTCAGCCGCCTGATCACCGCCGACCTCGCCGAGGCGAAGGAGCGCGGCGACATCGTGTCCACGCTGATCGCCGCGGAGTACCCGATCTACGGGCGGTACGGCTACGGTCCCGCCGCCTGGATCACCGAGTGGGCGGTCGACGTCCCGCGCACGGGCCTCGACCGGCGCTTGTCGGGCCCGGACCATGGCGGCCGGATCGACCTGGTGGACGCCACGGACGTACGCAAACTCGGCCCGGAACTGCATGCACGGCTGGCGGCCAGGCAGCCGGGCGTGGTGAGCCGCGACGAGCGCTGGTGGCAGCTCAACACGGGCCAGGCGCAGCTGCCGAGCCAGCCATGGACGGAGCCGTTCTACGCGGTCCACCGCTCGGCGTCCGGCGAGGTCGAGGGCCTGCTCGCCTATCAGTCGGACGACAAGTGGGGCGACGCCAAGCAGCCGCTGAACACGGCGACGGTACGCGAGATGCTCGCGCTGACGCCGGCGGCGGAGCGTGCCCTGTGGCACTACGTCTGCTCGGTGGACTGGATCACCACGGTCAAGTCGGGCTACCGCGCCCCGGACGACCTGCTCCCGCTGCTGCTCCCGGACCCGCGGGCGGCGAGGATCCTGACGCAGGCGGACTTCTTGTGGGTGCGGATCCTGGATGTGGTGCGGGCGCTGGAGGCGCGTACGTACGCGACATCCGCGACCCTCATCCTGGACGTCCAGGACACCGCCGGCCTGGCGGGCGGCACCTTCCGGCTGGACGCCTCACCGGAGGGCGTGGCCTGCGTGCCGTCGACCGAGTCGCCCGATCTGACCTTGGGCGTACGGGAGTTGGGTGCGCTCTACCTGGGCGACGAGTCGGCGGTCCGGCTGGCGGCGCTGGGCCTGGTGGACGAGGGGACGCCCGGGGCGGCGGGGGTGGCGGACGGGGTGTTCCGTACGCCGAGGCGGCCGTGGTGCCCGGACATCTTCTGACGTCTGCCACACAACTGCCTTGGACCGAGGTTGAGTTGCAGCGTTGGCGTGTGGACGGCGATGGTACGGCACACAACACCGGGCGACACTCCTTCCAGAGCGTGGCGGACGTGCTGCGCGAACGCATCCGCACGGGTCAACTGAGGGCCGGCGAGAGGATGCCGACACAGGCCCAGCTGGCTGAAGAGTTCGGTGTGGAGCGTGGCACCGTTCGGCAGGCCCTGCGGAGCCTGCATGACGAGGGGCTGATCACAGGTGTGACCAAAGGCAGCCCGCCCCGCGTCGCGCCGCCCGAGGTCGCACGAGGCGGTGACGCACCCGAGCCGTTCAAGGTGGCCCTGGGAACCCGCCTCACCGAGGCGTTCTCGGCCCGCGAGGTCCGTATCGACGCCGTCTGCCTGACGGCGGAATCCTTGTTGCTCGCGCTCGGGGAGCCGCTGCTCATGATCCACACAGGCCGCGTCAGACCGTCCACGGTGGAAGTCCGCATCCTGCTGCCCGAGCGGGACAACGACCTCGCCTTCCCGTCCCCGCTCGGCGCCCCGGAGGACGATCAACGGCTTCACCAGCGCTGGCTGGCGCAGCGCAACGCACAGGGGCAGGTGCTGCGCCACAACCTCATGTCCCTTCGCGACGATAGGCTGCGACGTCAATCTCACCTTCCGCACCCTGCCTTTCACCCCGCCCGTGAAGCTCTATCTGCTGAACGGCTCGGAGGCGCTTTTCGGCTGCTACACCGTCAAGCGGCGCGAGGAGCAGATCGACGACGGGCCGGTCGAGATCTACGACGTGCTCGGCAGCGATTGGACGCTCTTCCCCTTCGAATCGGGCCGAGGCGAGCGGGACGATGCCTTTGTGGCGCAGTCGCAGGCGTGGTTCGACGGGCTGTGGGACACGAGCTCTTCGGATCTGACACTCGGCTGACTCGGCTGACTCGGCGGAAGTCACGCGACGAGCATCACCAGGATGATCGCGCCGATTCCGGTGCACGCGGCGTTCCTGGCCTTCACGCCGATGCTGAGGACCGACCATGTCGGCGTGCAGGCCGACCGGGTGGCCCGTCGTGAAGTGAGCCCTCGGAGCATCAGCCTGAGACTGCTCCTGCCCAGTCGCGAACCGAGGCCGGCATTCCCGGCCGCGGCCGATGACCCAGCGGACGCGCGCCCGCACGAACGCTGGGCCACCATGGTCGAGTTCCACACCGGGCGACTGCGCGAGAAGCTTGTTGCGCTGCGCCGCGGCGGTCTCCGGCCCGCCCGCCACGCCCAACTCGGTGGCCTGGTGGGAGCGGGGCCTTGCCGCGCTGGAGGAGACGGGGCTGAGCGCGGGCGAGAAGAACTCGATGATCCTGCTGGTCAGCGGCTTTGTCCGGAACGAGGCGCTGCTGATGGCGGACCTGGGCGCGGCGATCGAGGCGAGCGGCGGCTCGCCGGAGGAGGTCATGCGCCCGGTACGCGACCACCCTGAAGCGCCTGGCGGACCCGGCCCGCTATCCGGCGGTGGCGCGGATGCTGGAGTCCGAGGTGATGTACGAACCGGACGAGCCGGACTTCGAGTTCGGCTTCGGCCTGGACCGCGTGCTGGACGGGATCGAGGTCCTGATCCGCAAGCGGCGGGGGTGAGGGGCGGGGGTTGCCCGCTCCCTCCCTGTCCCCTCACCCCCACCCGTTCACGTCGTCAGCAGCACCTTCCCACGCAACCCCCGCCCCTCGATCGCGGCGTGTGCCTCCGATGCGCGTTCCAGGGGGAACTCGCCGCCGATCACCGGGTGCAGGCGGCCCGACGCTGCCTCCGTCAGGGCCTTGGCCGCAAGGCGGGCATACTCCTCGTCCGACAGCTGGACGTCGCCGATGCCGAGCAGTTTGATGCCCCGGCGCTCCGCCTCCGCCGCGTCCACCGGGGCGAAGTCGCCCGTCGGCGCGCCGTGGGCCGAGAAGCGGCCGCCGTCCGCCGTCAGGGGGAAGGCCGCCAGGCCCAGTTCGCCGCCGACGCCGTCCAGGACCACGTCGGCGCCCGACGGGCCGAGGGCCGTACGGGCCAGGGCGACCCAGTCGGGGGACGTGGCGTCCACCACCGCGTCGGCGCCCAACTCCCGTACCAGGGACGTCTTCAGCCCGCCCCGCGCCACCCCGACGACCTCCGCACCCACGGCCTTCGCCAGTTGGACCAGCAGCGTGCCCATGCCGCCCGAGGCGCCCAGGATCAGCACCCGGTCGCCCGCCCCCAGGCCGGTGGACTCCAGGAGCGCCGTCGCGGTGACGCCGTCGTGCACCAGGGCCGCGGCCTCGCGCAGCTCCAGGCCGTCCGGGACGGGGACCAGCTTGGCCGCGGAGGCCACCGCCTGCTCCGCGTAGCCGCCGGTGAAGCCGAGCGAAGTGATCACGCGGCGGCCGATCCACGCCTCGTCCACCCCCTCACCGACCGCCCGGACCGTGCCGGCGATGCCGCCGCCCGGTACGTATGGCGGCTGGACCGCGAAGTGCTCGCCGAAGGCGTCGGACCGGATCTGTGTCTCCACGAAAATCGTGTCCACCACGGAGACGGCGACGACCGCCTCGCCCGGACCCGCAACCGGATCCGGGACCTCGGTCGTGACCAGTACCTCCGGGCCGCCGAACTCCTTGACCTGTGCCACGCGCATGCCGTCCACTCCTCAATTCGATTGCTTGCTGGAAGTCTGAAACCTCAAGCACGGTTGAGGTCAACTGGCCGGCTGGTCAGCCGGCCAACTGGCCGCCGGTCGGCAGTGGGTGCGTACGCTCGGAGGCATGAGCGGTGAGATGGGCCTCCGGGAACGCAAGAAGCGGCAGACGTACCAAGCGATCTCGGACGCGGCGATCGCCCTCTTTCTCGAGAAGGGCTTCGACCGGGTCTCCGTCGCCGAGGTCGCGGCCGCCGCCGACGTCTCCAAGCCGACCCTCTTCCGCTACTTCCCCGCCAAGGAGGACCTCGTGCTGCAACGGTTCGCCGATCACGAGGACGAGGCGGCCCGCGTCGTCGCCGCCCGGCCGCCCGGGATCTCCCCGCTGGACGCCCTGCACCGGCACTTCCTCGACGGCCTGGAGCGGTTCGACCCGGTGACCGGGCTCAATGACGACGAGGGTGTACTCGCCTACCACCGGCTGCTGTACGGGACGCCGAGTCTGGTCGCTCGGCTGTACGCGTACCAGGGCAGGTCGGAGGATGCGCTGACCGCGGCCCTCGGCGGCGGTCTTCGCGCGCGGCTGGCCGCCGGTCAGATCGTCGTCGTACAGCGGATCCTCGCCGAGGAGAACTGGCGGCGGATCGCGGCGGGCGAGAGTGCCGACGCGGTTCGCCCGGGCGCCGTGGCTGCCGCTCGGCTCGCCTTCGACCAGCTGCGCGAAGGCCTCGCATAGTCACTGACAGAATCACTAACGGGCCTCGGTTAAATATGTGACTCAGTTGCGTTATTCTCGACGGAATGACGGCACTCGACGATGACCTCAGCCAGGACCTGAACCAGGAACGGACCTACCACGAGGCCTGCCGCGCCGCCCTCACCGGCATGGTCGACGCCGCGGCCACCCGCGTCGTCACCGGCGAGAACGCATTCGCCTCCGGCGCCGACGCCGAAGTCCTCGGTTATCAACTCCGCAGCTGAACCAAGGAGTTGGCCGAAGAGTCGGACAGTCCGCTCTTCTTCGGCCGCCTCGACCACCAGGACGGCCAGAGCTACTACATCGGCCGCCGCCGCATCACCGAACACCCCTCCGCCCCGCCCCTCGTCGTCGACTGGCGCGCCCCCGTCTCGCGCACCTTCTACCAGGCGAGCGCACGCGACCCGCAGGGCGTCGCCGTCCGCCGCCGCTTCGGCTGGGCCCCGTTCAGCAAGGGCGACCCCGGCGACCTCACCAGCCTGGAGGACGAGCGCCTGGCCGCCGGGGAGTCGGCCACGAGCGCCATCCTGGCCGGAGAGATCGAGCGCCCCCGCGTCGGCCCGATGCGCGACATCGCCGCCACCACCCGGGCCGTCTCCCGGCTGGACGTGCTGCACATCCGCGCGCTGCCGCCCGAATTCGGCCTGAGGTAAGGCGAGTTGGCCTCAGTCCGTCAGACGCCGACCGTTCCGTCGATTCCCTCGCGGAGGAAGTCGGCGTGGCCGTTGTGGCGGGCGTACTCGTGGATCAGGTGCAGCATCACCAGCCGGAGCGACACGTCCTCGCCCCACTTGGCCTGGTAGCCGGTCACGTCGAGCGACGGGGCCCGCTCCTCGATCCGGCGGGCGTGCTCGACCTCCGTCTGCCAGGCCTCGAACGCCTCAGCGCACGTGGACTCGCTCGCGTCGTACGCCACTTGGTAGTCGCCCTCGTCCGACCAGACGTACGGGATGTCCTCCCCGTTGATCACCCGGCGGAACCAGGCGCGCTCCACCTCGGCCATGTGCCGCACCAGACCGAGCAGGGAGAGTGTGGAGGGCGGCATCGACTGCTGGCGCAGTTGCTCGTCGGAGAGGCCTTCGGTCTTCATGGCGAGCGTCGCGCGGTGGTAGTCGAGGAAGGCGCGCAGCGTCTCGCGCTCGCCTGCGGTCAGGGGCGGGCCTACGCGTTCGACGGTCACGGCGGATTCCTTTCGACGGCAACGGTGACTGTGACGGCGACGGCGACGGTACAGCGCGTGAAGAGCTGAGCCCCGCCGGAAAGTTGTTGTGGTGCGCCTGTCACATTCTCCCGTCGCGTTCCGTCGGTGTAGTGACGACGAACTTCCTGAGGGAGAGCAATCATGCAGGCACGGATGAACAACCCCGTAACGATCATTCCCGAGGCCCTGCCGGCCATCCTCGACCTGTTGAAGACGACGCGGAAGGGCGGTGTGCCGGAGTCGACGCTCGAGCTGGTCCACCTGCGCGCCAGCCAGATCAACGGCTGCAGCTACTGCGTGGTCGGGGGCGTGGCCAGTGCGAAGAAGGGGGGCGAGACCGATGAGCGGCTGCACGCGGTCGCGGCCTGGCGCGAGGCGCCGTTCTTCAACGACGCCGAGCGTGCCGCGCTCGCGCTCACGGAGGCCGCCACCCGGCTGGCCGACCGGCCCGACGCGGTACCGGACCAGATCTGGGACGACGCAGCCGATCACTACGACGAGCAGCAGCTCGCGGCCATCATCCTGATGATCGGCGTGACCAACCTCTTCAACCGCCTCAACGCCACGACCAGGCAGCCCGCGGGCGCCACTTGGTAGTTGAGCGGCTGTAGTTGAGCGTCGGCGGTCGAGCGCCGGCACGCGAGGGTCGACGCTCGATCAGCGCCGGGCGGCGTGGTCACCGCGAGCTGTCGCGGTGACCAGCCGCCCTTCGCCATGTCTGAAGGTCAGCCGACGTCCTGTGCGTGGTCGAGGCTCAGCCGGGCGCTGTTCGTCAGCGAGGCCACGGTGACTGCTCAATTCAGCCGCATGGGGCGGGGCAAGCCCGGCCTGATCAGCCCTCGGCGATCTCGCGGACCTCGGCGGTGACGGTCCAGTGCTCCGGATGCACCTGCAGGAACCGCTTGGCCCACTCCACAGCCTCGGCCTTGTCCTTGGCCTGGATGATGGAGTAACCGCCGATGACTTCCTTGCTCTCGGTGAAGGGCCCGTCGGTGTAGCGGAGCTTGCCGCCGGACCAGGTGACCCGGGTGCCCTCGGACGTCGGGGAGAGCCCGGCCGTGTCCAGCATGACCCCGGCCTTGGTGATCTCCTCGAACAGCGCGCCCATGCGCTCATCGAACTCGGGGCCGTTGGCCTCGGCGGGGGCGTTCTGCTCGTCGATGTGGATCATCGTCAGGTAACGCGGCATGGTGACTCCTCGGTCGGGAGGACGGGGCTTTCCCTGCCTCTCATCCATGCGTCGAACGGCAGAAGGCCGGATCGACAGCTCCCCCGGAATTCTTCAGAGAATTTTCCGGGGCGACCACCGGAGTGGTCCGGTCCCGGGGCGTCCCATCCGGCCGAGCGGTATCGCGGCCGCGTGTAGCCCCGGCGGCCCGGCCTACTCCTTGGCGACCGGCCGGTAGGTGCACACGTGCACGCCCGTGCCGCTGGTGACAGTGGAGACCAGCTCGAGCGTGCGTAGCGCACCGTCGCTGGGGAAGATCGTCTTGCCGCCGCCGAGGATCACCGGCTCGATCATGAGCCGTAGCTCGTCGACCAGGCCCTCGCTGAGAAGGGTGCGCGCGAGGGTGGGGCTCCCCATGACCAACAGGTCGCCGCCGTCGGTCTCGTGCAGTTCCCGGATGCGGGCGACGGCCTTGTCGCCGGGGATGCGCGTGGTGTTGTCCCACGTCAGCTCGTTGTCGCCCAGCGTCTGGGACACGACGTACTTCGGGATGGCGTTCATCCGGTCGGCGAACGGGTCACCGGCCCGCTCCGGCCACGCCGCGGCCATCGACTGCCACGTACGGCGCCCGAACAGCAGCGCCTCGGCCTTGGTCAACGCGCCGTCGAAGGCACCGCCCACCACCTCCGGATCGAAGAACGGGTGCGACCAGCCGCCATGGGCAAAGCCACCGTCGGTGTCCTCGTCGGGTCCGCCCGGCGCCTGCACGACGCCGTCCAAGCTCATGAACTCACTGATGACGATGCGCATGGGACTCGCTCCTCTTTCTCGCTGCAGGGGTACGGCGATGGAGACTGTCGCGCCGCTCCAAAATCATCGCACCCGGCTGGAGTCCGAGACAGGAGTCCGGGGCCGTCGCTCGACGTCAGCGACCGCCTCCGTGCAGCCGCCCCGATGGCGGCAGTGTGCCGTCATCATGGGCTCAATCGGAGGATTACGGGGCATTTGACCCTAGGGTGGGCTGTTGTGAACGGCCATCAGCGGGTGCGGGACGACGAGGGGAGCGCGGCCCGACTCCTCGCGCTGTCGGATGGCGTGTTCGCCATCGCGATGACGCTGCTGGCGCTGGACCTCACGCTGCCCGCCGGGCTGGACCCCGCCGGTTTCGAGCACGCGCTCGGGGATGTGATGCCCAACGTGTGGGCGTACGCCCTCAGTTTTCTGGTCATCGCGGCGTTCTGGCGGGGCCACCACCAGATCTTCCGGTACGTGCGGGAGGTGGATGGGACGGTCATCAGGCTCGGGCTGCTGAGCCTGGGGCTGGTCGCCCTGATGCCCTTCCCTACCACTCTGCTGGCCGAGTACGGGGACCTGTCGCAGTCGGTGGCCGTCTACTCCGGCGCGGTCGCGGCCATGGGCGCCACACAGCTCGCGCTGGCGGTGGCACTGTGGAAGCGCCCGTGGCTGGGTAGCGCGGCGCTGCCCGATCCAGTCGCACGCAACGATGTGGCCGATCTGGCGGCGACGGTCCTGGTCTTCGCCGTCGCCGTGCCGCTGGCCTTCGTCTCCCCGACGGGCGCGAAGCTGTGGTGGGCGATGCTGATCCCGGTCAAGTCGGTGACGGGCAGGCGGGGCAAGCGCCTGCGCGCGGCCGCCCAGCAGCTCGGCGCCCGGTAGGACTCCTGCCTCCGCGCGGTTGTGGCACCCAAGGATTGTGTGAAGCGCCGTTCGGGGGATCGGTGGGTGTCGCGGAGAGGGGCCCGGAGGCGCGGCTCGTACTTTCGGTTGGCATGACGTACGTATCGAGTGATCGCGCATCCGGCCCCACGCGCCGCACCGCGCTTGCCGGGCTCGTCGGTGGGGCCGGGGCCGTGCTGGCCGCTGGGTGCACCCCGTCGGGCGCGGCGCCCGCGAATGCGCCCACTCCGAGTCGCACGGCGTCGGCCCCCGCCTCGGCGGGCGGTCCCACGCCGGGGGTGATGACACTCTTCAAGGACCCGGCCTTCAACTTCAACGGGCTCCTCGCGCTCGGCGGGTCCGGTTACGGCGCCGGTGAGGTGGGCGAGGTGCTCACCGCCGTGAACGCGATCAACAAGGCCGGCCTTTCCGCGCAGACGTACACAGAGGCCTTCAGGAAACTCGGCGATCAGCTGATGGAGGCGCCCCAGGGCAGCAAGCCCGGGACGGAGACCACACGCTTCCGTGCGCTGCGGGCCGCGCAGTACTACGGCCAGGCGCTGTTCTTCGTCCTCGGCTCCGACGACCCCGGCAGCGAGGAGCAGCTGTACAAGGCCGGGCGCGGCGCCTGGGACAAGTTCTGTGAGCTGTGCGACCCGGCGCCGGTGACGGCGAAGGTCCCGTACGGGAAGACCCCGCTGCCTGTGTGGTTCTTCCGGCCGGCCGACTCCGGCGGGCGCCGCCCCACCGTGATCCTCACCAACGGCAGTGACGGACAGAACGTCGACATGTGGACCTACGGCGTCTCGGCCGCTCTGGAGCGCGGATGGAACGCACTCGTGTACGACGGGCCCGGCCAGGGGCAGCTGCTCTTCGTGGACCGGGTGGTCTTCACGCCGCGTTGGGAGACCGTGGTCACGCCGCTCGTCGACTGGCTGGCCGCCCGCTCGGACGTGGACAGGGGCAAGATCGCCCTGACCGGGCTGAGCATGGCCGGGAACCTGGCCCCCCGGGCCGCGGCCTTCGAGAACAGGATCGCCGCTCTGGTGGCGATGCCCGGCACGCTGTCGCCGTGGCTGGGCTTTCCTCCGGAGCTCCGGGAGATCCTCACCCCGGAAAAGGAGGAGACCAACAATGTCTGGAACAAGGAGGTTGTCCCCGAGCTGCCTCCGTCCGCGGCCGCGACGATGAAGAAGCGCATCGAGCCCTTCTCCGTGCCGGCGATGCTCGACGCCCGCGAGGGCAAAATGTTCACCGACTTCTACACCCCCGCCAGACTCATCGAGTCGCTGGACATCACGAACGTCGTGGGCCGCATCAAGACGCCCACGCTGGTCCTCGACTACGACTACGAGCAGTTCTATCCCGGCCAGCCGCGCCAGATGTTCGACAAGCTGACGGCTCCCAAGGACTACGTGAAGCTCACCACGGCCACCGGCGCGCAGCTGCACTGCTCCCCGATGGCCCCGCAGCAGCACTGCGAGGTCGTCTTCGACTGGCTGCAGGAGAAGCTGTCAGGCAGCTGACTTCTGTGCAGCTGCGGGTCCATGGGTGCGCTGCTCAGCGGGGAGATGCGGCGACCCGTACGCGGTGGCGCGGGTCTGGCAGACCTGCTCGGCCGTCAGACCGGGCGGTCGGCCTGGCCGCTGCCCGGCGCACGACAGTTGTCCTGTCTCATTGAAGCTGCTCGGATGTTAGGCCCCCCGACCAGGTCAGAGCAGTTTCCGTTGAGACTGGCGGAACCGGGTGTGTGTCATCCAATCTGCTTCATCGTGCAGCTTTACTGGCCGCGTCTCACGGAATCTGCTCCACGTGGTACGTCTTCACCGAAGACCTCCGGGGTGGGCCGCAGCAGGTGCCGGTAGGGGGACGGGTTGAAGCGCTCGCGTAGTTCGTCGAGGACCCACTTGGTGAAGCCCGGATAACTCCTGTAGTGCGAGTACGGGTGCCAGTGGAAGTAGGGATTGACGGTCCTTCGGATCTCTTGGACGAATAGCTCGATGCCGGGTGTGCTCTCCATCAGCCAGCAGAAGTCGGCCGGGACACCGAGAAGTTCGAAGGGCTCACGCGGAGTGCTTGCCGGGAGGTGCTCATCGAGGATGAGTGATCGTGACCTCGTCGTTCGTGTTCCTGAGGGTCCGTCTGGCAGGACGCCGGCCGAAACCCGCGGCCGACGGCACCATCCCGGCCACATGGCTGATCGCGCAGTGGCCCCCGGACCACAACGAGCCGGTCAAGTACTGGATCTCGAACCCGCCCGCCGACATTCCAGCCCGCGACCTGGTCCGGCTCGCGAAATTACGCTGGCGCATCGAGCACGACTACCGCGAGCTGAAGACCACCCTCGGGCTCGACCACTTCGAAGGCCGGTCTTTCGACGGCTGGCACCGCCACGTCACCCTCGTCACCGCCGCCCACCTGTTCCCTGACCGAACAGCGGACCTGCCCAAAAGCCCCTGCCAGGGCCTGACCCTCTACCAGGACCTGGACCTGATCCAACAACTCCTGGCCACCTGGACCGGCACCTGCCCCACCTGCCGACAAGCCACCCCATGGCAGCCCTACGACACCACCTGACAAAGCCCTACTAGAGTTGTCGTCAGCGGGAAGGCGCGCGGTGTCCGCCCTTCGTGCTCGGGGCGTGGGCCGCCCACGGCGCGGTCGAGACGTGGGCCGATTGCCCCGAGATCAGGGCGCTCCCAGGGATGTCGCGCAGGCCCGAGGCTGCGCCGACCCACCAAGCAGGTCAGATGGTGGCGGCGAATCACGGCTACTGATCCCATGCGGTCACCAGGCCGTAGGTGACCAGGCCGAAAACAAAGTGCGGTACCACGTCCGAGGCCCAGTCGCCGGCTGACCAGGTGCGAGGATCGCTGACCCCGAGGCGGGCAATCGGCACGTCGGCGACGACCATCACCAATGCTCCGGTAAGAGCCCCTCCCAACCACAGGGGCATCCGAGCGCCTGCCCGGTGGACCAGCGCTACAGCGGCGCCCGTCCCGCATCCCACGGCGACACCCGTCACCGCTGCGAGACCGATGAGCCGGTTGCCCTTTTCGGCCGAGTCCCGGAGCGGAAGCCCCATCCGGGTAGCGATCGTGTCCACCAAAGTTTCCGGCACACTGCTGGCGGGCCTGCCGCGCAAAGCCATGTCGGCATAGGACACGGCGTTCAATGCGGTCGTCCCCGCGGCCCCCGCGGCGCAGCCGCGCACAATGGTTCGGATCATGCTCCACGCAATCCCCGCCGCTGCCCGCACCCAAACAGCACAGGCACCAGCCCACTCGGATCACGGACGACGTGCAGCCGACTGGACGGCGCCTCTCGCAGCACGGCGGCCACTGGCTCCCCGGACCCGGCCTGGCCGTGGTCGACGATCGTGCAAAGGGACGGCTTGCGCTACGGCGCCGACGCTGCCGATATCGCGCCGTCCAGACCGGACTTCGGATCGTCTCGACAGCAGCACCGAGCCGGCCTGCCCCCCCGCGCCCGCGGCCCTCGACGCGGACACGCGGTAGGGCCCGCTACTCTTCTTCGCTTGGCGAGTGCCTCTTTCGCCACACGTACAGGACCCTCAGCAAGTCCTACCGTTGCAGCTCAGAGGGACTCTGCTTTCTCGATCACCTATCGGACAGCACCTCTGGTGAAAGCCCAAGGTTAGGCATATGAGGGGGCCGATGTCCTTGCAGAGAGACGCCCTCGTAGTCGGCCATTATCGCAATAGTGCTTCCATGTGGCGCGCGGCGTCGTCGGACGCCTCATCGGGTGTCCGGCCGTTCTCACGGGCGACCATATACGCGGCATACCAGTCCCACCAGTTGTGCTCGGGGGCGGATGCCTCGTACGGGCCATGGTGCTCCGCCGTCTCGTGCAGAAGTTCTGTCAACGCGGCTACGTCCACGGCAAAAGCCTCCTGAGTCGTCACCGTCCAGGTAGTCGCTCCTGCACCTCTTGCAGTACCCACCCGTTTCCGTCCGGGTCGCTGAACGAGGCGTAGGAGGCGTAGCTGCGGCCGTCTGGATCGCGGCCGTCGACCCGTACTTCAGCGCCGGTGTCGTAGACCTTGTGGAAGATCTTGCTTACCTCAACACCGCGGCTGGCGAGGTCGGCGCGGGCTTTGTCGAGGTCGAAGACCACGAGGTAGCCCTCTGCGGATCCAGGCGCCGCGGAGATGACCCCGCGGCCGAAGATGATCGAGCATTCCGACCCAGGCGGCGTCAGCTGAACGATCCGGAATTCTGGGCCGGCCTCGAAGTCCGCATCGAGCCGCCATCCCAGGCTCTGGTAGAAGCGCAGGGCACGGTCGACGTCAGCGACGGGGATAATGTGGACCTCGATCTTCATATCCACGGTCGGCTCTTTGACGCCGCCCTGTGCGCCGCCCTGTGCGCCGCCCTGCTCTTGAGTGCTCATATCGTTCTCCTGCGCCCGATGCCCAGAAATCCATGAGGACGACGTGGCCGCGCAGCCCTGGGCGGCCGAGCGGCTCGGTATTGACGCCCCGCCGCGCGAGGGCATGTGTCGTCGGTCGGGCACGGTCTACCGGAGGGAGCGGAAGGCCGTGCGCAACTCTTCCACGAGGAGTTCCGGCTGCTCCCAGGCGGCGAAGTGCCCGTCCTTGGGCAGCTTGTTGCAGTGTCAACCCCGTGCCACCTACATCTCCACGTTAGACCGATGGGGTACACGATGCACCCGGGAAGAACCCCGGGGTGCGTCCCGTGGCTGCACCGCCGGGGGTTTGGACTTCCTAGGAAGCGGTGGCACGGGCCCACCCGGATGTCGAGAATTCGTAAACGCACTAACCTCGAACCTTCGTGACGGGTCGTGAGTTCTTTCGGCGGCCTGATTCGGCTGGCCGGACTGGTAGTGGACAGACTGCGGGCCCGGATGTCGCGTCGGGTGGGCACCGGATTCCACTGCTCCGGCAGGTGCTGCCGATTCGTCGGGGTGAGGTGTTGCCGGTCGGCCGGGGCCGGGAAGGGCTTCGAGTCGCTGGATCCGGCGGTGATGACATCGGTCCAGGGCCAGTGGATGAGCTGATTGAGCTGCAGCGCGCAGCGAACCGGGCGCGCGAAGAAGCGACGGAACACGGCTACTCGTCGGAAGCGTGGCGGCCGTGGCTGGACGCGGCCGAGGCGCTGACGGCTGCGATCACGGCGCACGCGGCGGCGACCGGGCAGAACCGGCACGACGTCGAGGTTGGGCTGAAGCGGCGGGCCCGGGAGTCGGGCGAGGGCTGACGGTCAGGGATCGAGGGGTTGACGCTTCCAGCCCGATGAGACCACTACCCGCCTGCGCAATGAGACCGGTAGGACGTGGAGCCGATACGACGCTGGAGATCACACACGGTCACCGGCCGGTTGGGTTCCACGGGGAACTGGTGACAGTTGAATGCGAGAGCCCACCAGTAGGCCGTCGCACACTATCGTCGGCTGATGCGCGCCCACCATATTGACCGCCCAGCCGATCTCGACGTGGTCCGTGAGTCCTATGACCGCGTGGCCGACAACTACGCCCACATGGTGGTGACGACGGGAGTCGGCGACATCCGTAGCCATCCATGGCTCAAGGCATCAATCGACGCCTTCGCTGACACCGTGAGCGAGCTTGGGCCTGTCCTCGACGTCGGCTGCGGACCCGGAACGGTGACCGCCTACCTTGCCGAACGCGGACTCGACGTGTCCGGGGTCGATCTCTCTCCTCGCATGATTGAGAACGCGCGCCGTCTTCATCCGCAATGCCGCTTCAGCGTTGCCTCTGCGACCGACCTCGACCTTGGTGAAGCGTCCCTTGGCGGCGTGCTCGGGTGGTGGTCACTGTTCAACCTCCCCCGTGACGTCCTTCCTCAGGTTCTCGCCCTGTTCGCGCGCGCCCTGAAGCCAGGCGGACACTTCATCACCGCTACACACGTCGGCGACGAAGACGCGGTGCGCACCGAGGCCTACGGAGGTGTACCCGTTCGTTGGACGACGCACAAATGGCGGCCGGAACAACTCGTGGACCTGATCGAGCAGGCTGGACTGCGCCCGGTCGCCGAACTTCGGCTCCCTGCAGATGAGCAAAGCGGGCCAGGTCTGGTCGTCATGGCCAAGCAACCCGGCTGAGAATCCGGCGCCGGAAGCGGCACAGGGTCCCGTGCCGGGCAAGGCTCCTCCGGACGGTCGCGACGCCGCCCACCAGTATCAGCCCCCGAAACGCCCTCGACTCACGGTAGTCAGTCGCAGAGCAGGTTCAGTGAGACGCAGGCCCGGATCAGATCAGCTTTGGTGAGATTGGAGCGGGTCGCTTGAGACGGGACAGCACGACAGTCGGCGTGCTGAGTAGCACCCAGTCACATGTGCCTTGGAACACTATTGCAAGCATGTGCTTGCAATAGTTAGCACGCCTGGTGCACCATCAAGGCATGGCATCACTCAACGTCGGCAATCTCGGCGAGTACCTGCGCGAGCAGCGGCGCACCGCGCAGCTCTCGCTCCGGCAGCTCGCCGATGCCGCCGGGGTGTCCAATCCGTATCTGAGCCAGATCGAGCGCGGGCTGCGCAAGCCGAGCGCGGAAGTGCTGCAGCAGGTCGCCAAGGCCCTGCGGATCTCCGCCGAGACGCTGTACGTGCGGGCCGGGATTCTCGACGAGCGGGAGCGGGACGAGCTGGAGACGCGCGCCGTCATCCTCGCCGACCCCTCGATCAACGAGCGGCAGAAGCAAGTGCTGCTGCAGATCTACGAGTCCTTCCGCAGGGAAAACGGCATAGATGTGAGCGGCACGGATGCACATGGAATGGATGCCGACGATGACGGCCCCCGCACGGCCGACGGCAGTGATGCCGACAAACCCTCAGCCTGAACACCGACTTGCGATCCGGGAGGACCACAGTCATGGCCATCACCGATGACCTGCGTAAGACCCTCACCGACCCGACCCCCCTCTACTTCGCGGCCGGCACGGCCGATCTCGCCGTTCAGCAGGCGAAGAAGGTCCCCGCGCTGATCGAGCAGCTCAAGGCCGAGGCCCCGAGCCGTATCGATGCCGTACGCAACACCGACCCCAAGGCCGTCCAGGAGAAGGTGACCATCCAGGCCAAGGAGGCCCAGGCCACCGTTCAGGCCAAGGTCACCGAGGTGCTCGAGACCTTCGACACCGACCTGAAGAAGCTGGGCGAGAGCGCTCAGGACCTGGCGCTGCGCAGCGTCGGCGTGGCCGCCGAGTACGCCGTCAAGGCCCGTGAGGCGTACGAGAAGGTCGCCGAGCACGGCGAGCAGACCGTGCGGGCGTGGCGCGGCGAGGCGGCCGACGAGATCGCCGAGATCGCTGTCGCCGTCGAGCCCGCGGCCGAGGTGAAGGCGGAGCCGAAGACCGAGGCGAAGACCGAGGCGAAGACCGAGGCCAAGGCCGAGCCCAAGGCCGAGTCGAAGAAGCCCGCTCCTCCGGCCGCCCGCAAGGCCCCGCCGTCGCGCAAGCCCGCGGCGAAGAAGGCCACCCCGCCGACCAAGTAGGCCAGCGCGAGCAGGGCCAGCGCGAGCAGGCCCAGCGCCGGCAGGCCCAGCGCCAGCAGGCCAGGTCTGGGTAGGCCAGTGCTGGGTAGGCCAGCAGTATCGAGCGGACGGGCCGGGCCCCTTCGGGGTGCCCGGCGCGTTCTCCCGGTACCTTGGCCGCGAGGCGCTACGAAACCACTTCTTAGGCGGTGCTCAGCATGTTGCGTGCGGGATTCGACCTCGGTCTCTGGCTGATCCTCGACCTGGTCTTCCTCGTCTCCTCCGTGACCGCACTGGTCATGGCTGCCCTGGCCCGCGAGGACGCCTACCGCGCCGCCGACAAGCAGAAGAAGTCCTTCTGGCTGATCATCCTGGGCGTCACGGTCGCGTTGAACGTGTTCGTCTCCGTGCTGTTCCTGTCGATCGCCGGGCTGATCGCCACGATCGTCTTCTTCGTGGACGTACGGCCCGCCCTCAAGCAGGTCTCCGGCGGCGGCCGCAAGGGCGGCGGTTCCAGCAGCGACGGTCCGTACGGTCCGTACAACGGCGGCCGGTAGCGAGACCCAGGCCCCCGGGCCCAGGCCCCCAGGCGCAGCCGCCCAGACCCGGGCGCGCTAGCTCCGCGAACCGTTTCTGCTGAGCAGCAGCACGGCCACGTCGTCCGTCAGCTCCCCGCCGTTGAGCTCGCGCACCTCCGCGACCGCCGACTCCAGCAGCGCCTCGCCGTCCAGTCCCGCCGCGAGCTGCCGGTTGATCATCTCGACCATCCCGTCCTGGCCGAGCCGCTGCTTCGCGCCCGGCCCCAGACGGCCCTCGATCAGCCCGTCCGTGTACATCATCAGGCTCCAGGCGCCGCCCAGCTCCACCTGGCGGCGCGGCCAGCGGGCCCGCGGCAGCAGGCCGAGCGCCGGGCCGCCGTCCTCGTACGGGAGCAACTGCGCCGCGCGCCCCTGCCGGGCGATCAGCGGCGCGGGGTGGCCCGCCAGGCACAGGCCGGCCCGACGGCCGTCCGGCGCGATGTCGACCGTGCAGAGCGTCGCGAAGATCTCCTCGCTCTCCCGCTCGTGCTCCAGGACCTGCTGGAGCGTGGAGAGCAGTTCGTCCCCGCACAGGCCTGCGAACGTCAGGGCCCGCCAGGCGATGCGCAGCTCGACGCCGAGCGCCGCCTCATCCGGGCCGTGCCCGCAGACGTCGCCGATCATCGCGTGGACCGTGCCGTCCGGGGTGCGGACCGTGTCGTAGAAGTCGCCGCCGAGCAGCGCCCGCGAGCGGCCCGGCCGGTAGCGCGCCGCGAACCGCAGGTTCGAGCCCTCGAGCAGCGGGGTGGGCAGCAGTCCGCGCTCCAGGCGGGCGTTCTCCTGGGCGCGCATCCGGGACTCGGCGAGTTTGACCTGGGTCACATCGGCGCGCTTGCGCTCGACGGCGTACCGGATGGCGCGGCTCAGCAGCCGTCCGTCGAGCTCGTCGCGGAACAGATGGTCCTGGGCGCCGACACGTACCGCCTCCGCGGCGCGCTCGGCGTCTCCCGATGTGGTCAGGGCGAGGACCGCGTGGCGCGGCGCGAGCCGCAGCACGTGCTTGAGCGGGCCGAGCTCCTCCTCGCCGGCGCCGGGCAGCGCCAGGTCGACGAGGATGCAGTGGACGTCGTCCGTGAGCAGCCGCTCCGCCTCGGTGAGATTGCGGGCGGTGCGGATACGGACCCGGGTCCCGGCCGCGTCGAGCAGCTCGGGGACGGTGAAGGTGCCCGCCGGGTCGTCCTCGATCACCAGGAGGGTGAGGTCGCCGCCATTGGTGCTCCCATGGGCGGGGGCCGCGACGGAGGCGTTCCTCTGTCGCGGTACAGGTACGGGCATCTGACTGGTCTTCCTTCCCTCCCCCCGAGGGCGCGGTCGAGCGACGTTCGACGCCCCACCGGACGAGGACACTAGCGGTACCGGCAGCCGAGCGGAATGGCGTACGACACGGCGTACCGCAAAGAGTCACTGTCATATGCCGCGCATGGGGCGGTACTTGCCCCTTCGTCCCTGAAGGCGGCCATGACGAACATCACCTGAAGGCGGCCATGACGAACATCACGAGGGTCATATGCGTCACTTGTCGGGGCGTACGACTCCGAGAATCGTCATCGAGCCCGCGCCCGCAATCGTCACATTCCGCCCCGGACGCGGGGCGTGCACGATCGCGCCGTCGCCGATGTACATCCCCACATGGCTGGCGTCCGCCCAGTAGATGATCAAGTCGCCCGGCCGCATGTCCTTGATGGCGATCCGGGGAAGCAGCCGCCACTGCTCCTGCGAGGTGCGCGGGATGCCGCGCCCCGCGGCCGCCCATGCCTGTGACGTAAGCCCCGAGCAGTCGTACGACCCCGGGCCCTCCGCGCCCCACACATACGGCTTGCCGATCTGCGCCGTCGCGAACCGGATCGCCTTCTTGCCCTGCGCGCTCGACTTGCTGTTGACGTCCTTGAGCGCGCCGGAGCTCAACCAGGCCGTCTGCGCCTTGTACTGCGCCTGCTGCTCCAGCTGGAGCAGCCACTCGCGCTCCTCCTTCTCCAGCCGGTCCTCTATCTTCTTGGCCGCGGCGATCCGGTCGTTGATCTCCTTCTTGGCCTTGGCCTGCTTGACGCGGTTGGCTTCCAGCTTCTGCCAGTGGGCGCTCGCGTCCTTGGTGTACGACGCCAAGTCGGCCTGCGTCCTGGTCAGTTCGCCCAGGAGGTCTTTGGTCGCCTTCTGGCCCTGCTGGATCCTGCCTGCCCCGTCGAGGAAGAGCTGCGGGTCGTCGGTGAGCACCAGCTGCGCCTCGGGCGGCAGTCCGCCGTCGCGGTACTGGGCGCGGGCGGCGGCGCCGGCGCGGTTCTTCAACTCGTCGATACGGGCCTGGCCCTTCACGATCTCCTGCGCCAGCTTGACGATCTCGGCCGACTGCTTGTCGGCCTGCTCCTCGGCGAGGTTGTACGCGTCGGTCGCGGACGACGCCTTGCGGTAGAGCCCGTCGAGCTCGAGGCGTACCTCTTCCAGCGACTTCTTCGGCGCGACCGGGCCGGCTGCCGGCGGCGGCTCGGGAGCCGCGAACGCCTGGCCGGGTGACGCCAGCACAGTCAGTGCGCAGACCAAAGTGATCGCGGCAGTGGCACAGCGGCGTCGGTTCACGACTTCCCCTCCGGTCTCCGGACTCAGTACGAGCGCCAGAACCTAAATATGATTTACCGTCAGTAACTTACGGTTGACGTCGAGATGGTGCCACGACGTCCGCAAAAGTGACAGGGTCCCCCGGCACATCGCTGCCGATCGGCCGATCAATCCCACCCGTCAGGGACGAACAACGCTCCCTCTGCGTTCCCCCGTTCGCGCCTGTTCAGACAGAATTGGGTGCGAGCGCGGCCCAGTTCACCGTGACTTCCCCCTGCCGCCACCGCCGCCGGCCGTCCGCCAGTGGCCAGTCGCCCGCCAGGTCCCCCACGGCCTTGATCCAGCGCTGCCGGGCGCCCAGCGAGGCGTACGGAGCCGCCGCCGCCCACGCCCGGTCGAAGTCCCGCAGGAAGGCGTGCACCGGCTCGCCCGGCACATTGCGGTGGATCAGCGCCTTGGGGAGGCGTTCCGCCAAGTCGGACGGTCGCTCCAGCGAACCGAGCCGGGTCGCGAAGGTGACTGTCTGCGGCCCCTGTGGGCCCAGCGCGACCCAGACGTGCCGCCGCCCGATCTCGTCGCAGGTGCCCTCGACCAGCAGCCCGCCGGGTGCGAGGCGCGCGCAGAGCCGCGCCCAGACGGCGGCGACCTCGCCCTCGTCGTACTGCCGCAGCACATTGGCGGCCCGTATCAGCGTCGGCCGCGCCGGGAGGGGGACCTCGAAGCCGCCGTGCCGGAAGCTGAGCCCCTCGCGCTCGTACGGCTTCGCTGCCGCAACTCGCGCCGGGTCGATCTCGATGCCGACGACCTCGCAGCGGGGGTCGGCGGTGCGCAGCCGCTGGAGCAGTTCCAGGGCGGTCCAGGGGGCGGCGCCGTAGCCGAGATCGACGGCGACGGGCGCCTCGCCGCGGCGCAGGGCGGGGCCGTGGGTGGCCGCGATCCAGCGGTCCATTCGGCGCAGCCGGTTGGGGTTGGTCGTCCCGCGGGTCGCGGTGCCGACGGGACGGGTCATGGAGCGAGGGTATGCGTTCGCGACACGGCGGTCCGAAGGTAATGATTTGGCAAATCGGAAGAGGGCGGGAAATGGAAGGGCAGAGTCCGCTGTTGTCAGCTGGTGGAGGGCTGCTTTTCCGCAGCTTGCCCTGCCCGGAACGAGGAGGACCTTCGACGTGAGCCAGTACGTCTCCCGCCTCGGCAGCGGTCTGGTGGCTCCGCGCATCAGGTTCCCCGGTGGCCATCGCAAGCCGCGCCGGATCGCCATGCTCAGCGTCCACACCTCCCCGCTGCACCAGCCGGGGACGGGCGACGCGGGCGGCATGAACGTCTACATCGTCGAACTCGCCAAGCGCCTCGCCGCCATCAACATCGAGGTCGAGATCTTCACGCGGGCGACCGCGGGCGGGCTCCCGCCGGTCGTGGAGCTGGCTCCCGGCGTACTCGTACGCCATGTCGACGCCGGGCCCTACGAAGGCCTCGCCAAGGAGGACCTCCCCGCCCAGCTGTGTGCCTTCACACACGGCGTGATGCAGGCATGGGCAGGCCACCGCCCCGGCCACTACGACCTGGTCCACTCCCACTACTGGCTCTCCGGCCATGTCGGCTGGCTCGCGGCCGAGCGGTGGGGCGTCCCGCTCGTGCACGCCATGCACACCATGGCCAAGGTCAAGAACGCCGCGCTCGCCGAGGGCGACACACCCGAGCCGGCGTCCCGCGTCATCGGCGAGACGCAGATCGTCAGCGCCGCGGACCGGCTGATCGCGAATACCGCGGAGGAGGCCGACGAGCTCGTCCGCTTCTACGACGCCGACCCGGCGAAGGTCGCCGTCGTGCACCCCGGCGTGAACCTGGACCGCTTCCGTCCGGCTGACGGGCGCGCCGCCGCGCGGGCCCGGATAGGCGTGCCCCAGGACGCCTTCGTGCCCCTCTTCGCGGGCCGCATCCAGCCCCTGAAGGCCCCCGACATCCTGCTCCGCGCGGTCGCGCTGCTGCTTGAGCAGGACCCCTCGCTGCGCTCGCGGCTCTACGTGCCGATCGTCGGCGGTCCGAGCGGCAGCGGCCTCGCCAAGCCGGAGGGCCTGCAGAAACTGGCCGCCCGCCTCGGCATCGCCGACCTCGTCCACTTCAAGCCGCCGGTCGGCCAGGACCAGCTCGCGGACTGGTTCCGGGCCGCGTCGACGCTGGTCATGCCCTCGTACAGCGAATCCTTCGGCCTGGTGGCGATCGAGGCGCAGGCGACCGGCACGCCCGTGGTGGCGGCCGCCGTCGGAGGCCTTCCGGTGGCGGTACGCGACGAGCTGACCGGCATCCTGGTCCAGGGCCACAACCCGGCGGACTACGCGGCCGCGCTGCACCGTTTCCTCGCCGACCCGGCCCTCGCCGCCCGCATGGGCGCGGCGGCCGCCCGGCACGCCGAGTCCTTCGGCTGGGACACGGCGGCGTCGGCGACGGCGGACGTCTACACGGCGGCGATGTCCGAACACCGCCGACGGGTACGCTCGCACCATGGCTGACGTACAGCAGGCCGCGGTACAGCAGGCCGCGCAGGTCATCGAGCGCACCCTCAAGGACGCAGAGCTCGACTGGGAGAGCCCGGAACCCGGCTCGTACGTCGTCAAACTCCCCGGCACCCGCAAGCTGTCGACGACCTGCTCGCTGCTTGTCGGCAAGCACTCGCTGTCCATCAACGCCTTTGTGATCCGCCACCCGGACGAGAACGACGCGGCGGTCCACCGCTGGCTGCTTGAGCGCAACCTCCGCCTGTACGGAGTGAGTTACGCGATCGACCGGCTCGGCGACATCTACCTGGTCGGCAGGCTCCCGCTGTCCGTCGTCACCCCGGAGGAGCTGGACCGCCTGCTGGGCACGGTCCTTGAAGCGGCGGACGGCTCCTTCAACACACTGCTGGAGCTGGGCTTCGCGAGCGCGATCCGCAAGGAGTACGCGTGGCGGGTGTCGCGGGGCGAGTCGACGCGGAACCTGGACGCGTTCACACATCTGACTCAGCGCCCGGCCAACTGAGCCGGATCCAGACCCGGTTACCTTACGGTTCCCTGCTGCTCGACCCCTTCCGTGCGCCGCGGCCTCGTGGCATGCTCGCCGCCGACGCACACCTGAACGTAGTTCACATCTATGGAAGGCGGGCTCATGGGGACCGGTCAACGCGCCATCAGCAGACGGAGTCTGCTCGGCAGTGCCACAGCCGTCGCGACGGCCTGCGTCACGGGTGGCATCACGGGCGGCATCACGGGCGCCGGAACCGCGGTCGCCGGTGAGAGGAAAGCCACCTCCCTCCTGTGGACGGAGTTCCGCCGCGCGCCCTGCAACCACCCCCAGATCCCGTACGTGGGACGGGCCGGACAGCGAGGCGGTGCCAAGAACTTCCCCCGCCGGCCCGTCGTCGCCAACGTCCTTGCGTACGGGGCGAAACCGGACGGCTCCGCCGACGCCGCCCCCGCGATCAACCGTGCCGTCGCCGCTGTTGGCGAACGCGGCGGCGGCACGGTCCATATACCCGTCGGCACCTACCGCATCGACGATGTCATCCGCATCGGCCACAGCAACGTCGTCCTACGCGGCGCGGGCAGCGCCCGCACCACGCTGTACGCCACAAAGAATCTCACCGAGCTCATCGGCCCGTACGGCAGCCGCTACGGCGGCGACAAGTCCTCCTGGTCCTGGGCCGGCGGCCTCATCTGGCTCTGCCCGCAAGCGCGTTGGAACAGCCTCACCGATGCCATCAAGGCCAAGGCCTGGCCCTTCGAGGGCTGGACCGGCAACAAGCGCGACGAGTGGCGCACCCTCGCCACCGTCCGACCCGCGAGCCGCGGCGACTGGTCCGTCACCGTCCCCGACGCCTCCCAGCTCCGCCGCGGACAGCTCGTCCTGCTCCGCCTCGCCGACGACGCCGGCCACACCCTGCTCGAGCACATGGCGGGCGGCGGTGCGGGCCCCGAGGCGTACGTCTGGGACGACAAGACCAAGCTGACCTCGTACGTCCCCTATGAATGGCCCGTCCGCATCGCGGCCGTCAAGCGGAGCACGGTCCCCTTCGAGCGGCCGCTGCCGCTCGACCTACGCCCCGAATGGGACCCGAGAATCACCACCCTCGTCACCCCCCTCACCGGCTCCGGCGTCGAAGGGCTCACCCTGGAAGCCGTCGAGACCCCGCAGTCCCAGCACCTCCTCGACAAGGGGTACAACGGCGTTACCTTCCAGTGCGCGTACGACTGCTGGGCCGACGACATCACCGTCCGCCACGTCGACAACGGCTTCGGCCTGGTCGCCGCCTCCGCCTGCACGCTGCGCCGCACCAGCGTCGAAGGCCGTGGCTCGCACCACCCGTACTTCTGCCGCGAGGGCTCGCACGACAACCTCATCGAGGACTTCACCATCGCGCAGCGCACCGTCGCGGCGCCCGCGAACACACAGCTCCACGGCATCAATGTGGAAGGCCTGTCCAGCTACAACGTGTGGTCGCGCGGCCGGATGGAGATGGGCACCTTCGACACCCACCGAGGGATGCCGTTCGCCAACGTCCGCACCGAGATCACCGTGAACAACAACGGCCGCCACGGCGGCGACGCTTCCGCCGGCCCCCTCTATGGCGCTCGCTTCACCCACTGGAATGTGACGGTCGCCAATGAGCGCGCCGGACTGATCAAGATCGACGAGATCGCCCCGTACAGCGCGACCGTGGCCATTTCCACGGTCCGGGAGTTCGACCAGATCGACGTCCCGGACTTCAAGGGGAGCCTCAACTCCCGCCTGGAGGCGTACGGCGCCCCCGGCGCCGTACGCCCCCGCAATCTGTACGAGGCCCAGCGGGCGCTGCGCACCTGAGCGATCGACGAGCGCGGGGGTGCGGCAGGAGGCGGCGTCTACTGAACGGCAGCAGGCGGACTGACCGTGTCCCGCACCGGCTTGTCCTCGGCCGCCACATCCTCGGCCGCCACATCCTCGTCTTCCACGTCCTCGTCTTCCGCGTCCTCGCCCTTTGCGTCCTCGTCATTCGCCGGCAGCCCGCGCATCAGCAGCCAGTACCCGAGCCCGGCCACCGTCCCCAGCACCGCGCACACGCCCCACAGCCACTCCGCGCCGAACCGGTCGATGACAAAGCCGGCCAGCAGCGGCGCGACCAGCGCCGCCACCGACCAGGACATGGTGTGCATGCCCTGGTAGCGGCCGCGGGCGTGCACCGGCGAAAGCCGCACCACAAGTCCGGTCTGGGTGGGCGCGTTGACGATCTCGGCCAGCGTCCAGACGCAGACGGTCAGCGCGTACACGGCGATCGACCCGGCGAAGGCGGTGAGCCCGAAGCCGTACCCCGCAAGCAGCGAGGAGATGATCAGCAGCCGACGCGGATCGCGGTGCTCGATGAGGCGGGTGACCGGGATCTGCAGGGCGACGATCAGCACGCCGTTGACGGCGATCGCCATGCCGAAGTCCGAGCTGGAGAAGCCGTCCGCGCCCATCGCCAGCGGCAGTCCGACAGGCCCCTGCATAAAGATCAGTGCGATGAGGAACGAAAGCCCGACGACGCTCATGAACCGCCCGTCGCGCAGCACGGTCCCCAGGCTGATCTCCGGCTCCGCGGGCCCCGCCGCCGTCGCCTTCGCCCGCTCGGGCCGCGACTCCGGAAGCTTGACGAAGACGACGACCGCGCAGATCAGCGTCATCGCGGCCTCGCCCAGGAAGCCTGCGAGGTAGCTGTACTCGGCGATGAAGCCCGCGGCCGCCGACGAGACGGCGAACCCCAGGTTGATCGCCCAGTAGTTGAGCGAGAAGGCCCGCACCCGGTCCTCGGGCCGGACGATGTCGGCCATCATCGCCTGCACGGCGGGCCGGGAGGCGTTGCTCGCCATGCCCACCACAAAGGCGACGGCCGCGATGGCGGCGGGGTGCTGCATGAAGCCGAGTACGGCCACCGAGACGGCCGTCGAACTCTGCGAGATCAGGAGGGTCGGCCGCCGTCCGAGCCGGTCGGCCATCACACCCGCGCCGAGGGAGGAGACGACGCCGCCGAGCCCGTGGAGAGCTACCACCAGCCCCGCGTACGAGGCCGAATAGCCCCGGTCCAAAGTCAGATAGAGCACCATGAAAGTGGCGACAAAAGCCCCAAGTCGGTTGACCAGAGTGCTCGTCCACAGCCACCAGAACTCGCGGGGGAGTCCCGAGACGCTCTCTCTCGCGGCACGTCTCAGACCGGCGACTGACATACGGATTCCCCCCGGGTGTAAGTGGCTTAGTGCGCATCCGCAAGTTACATACGCCGGGCCCCGGCCGCCAGCCAATTGACGCGGGCCGTCAACCGTCGGCGGCGTCTATTAGGCTCGGACACATGGCCGACGCACCGTACAAGCTGATCCTCCTCCGCCACGGCGAGAGCGAATGGAACGCGAAGAATCTGTTCACCGGCTGGGTGGACGTCAACCTGACGGAGAAGGGCGAGAAGGAGGCAGTCCGCGGCGGTGAGCTGCTGAAGGACGCCGGCCTGCTCCCCGACGTACTGCACACCTCACTGCAGAAGCGCGCCATCCGCACGGCGCAGCTGGCGCTGGAGGCCGCGGACCGTCACTGGATCCCGGTCCACCGCTCCTGGCGGCTGAACGAGCGTCACTACGGCGCGCTCCAGGGCAAGGACAAGGCGCAGACCCTGGCCGAGTTCGGCGAGGAGCAGTTCATGCTGTGGCGCCGTTCGTACGACACCCCGCCGCCGGCCCTCGAGGACGGCACGGAGTTCTCGCAGAGCGACGACCCGCGCTACGCGACGATCCCGAGCGAGCTGCGCCCGCGCACCGAGTGCCTCAAGGACGTAGTCGAGCGGATGCTGCCGTACTGGTACGACGGCATCGTCCCGGACCTGCTGACGGGCCGCACGGTCCTGGTCGCCGCCCACGGCAACAGCCTGCGCGGACTGGTCAAGCACCTCGACGGCATCTCGGACGCCGACATCACGGGCCTGAACATTCCCACCGGCATCCCGCTGGTCTACGAGCTCGACGAGGACTTCAACCCGCTCAAGCCGGGCGGCACCTACCTCGACCCGGACGCCGCGGCGGCGGCGATCGAGGCGGTCAAGAACCAGGGCAAGAAGAAGTAGCGCGGTACGTACGCGAGAGGGCCCCGTCCGTTGAGGATGGGGCCCTCTCGTATGCGTACGATGCCATACGAAGTCGTACTAGCGTTCGGCTAGCCGCAGCAGCCGCCGCACTGGCAGGGCGCGCCCGACTGGCAGCCGCAGCCACAGCCGGAGCCGCAGCCGCAGGCGCCGAGGACGGGCAGGAACACCACTTCAACAGGTGTGTCCTGCTGAAGTTCGGTCGTGGGGGATTCGGCCATGGTCCCTCCTCATGGGCGTACGAGATGTGCCGCCTCTGCCCATCCCATGCCCACTGCGGCGGGCGCATCAACAGCGCGCGGAGGCATGGCCCGCCCGCCGGGCCTCCGCGGCGGTTACGCGCCCTCGACCTGCGTCGGCGGCTGGAGCTCGTCCGCGTGCTCGCCCGTGACCAGGTACACAACCCGCTTCGCCACCGACACCGCGTGGTCGGCGAAGCGCTCGTAGTAGCGGCCGAGCAGCGTCACGTCCACCGCCGTCTCGATGCCGTGCTTCCAGCGGTCGTCGATCAGGTGCTGGAAGAGCGTGCGGTGCAGCAGGTCCATCTCGTCGTCGTCCGTCTCCAGCTGCAGCGCCAGGTCGACGTCCTTGGTGATGATGACCTCCGCCGCCTTGGCCATCAGCCGCTGTGCCAGCTGCCCCATCTCCAGGATGGTGGCGTGCAGGTCGTTCGGCACGGCCTTGTCGGGGAAGCGCAGCCGGGCCAGCTTGGCCACATGCTGGGCCAGGTCGCCCGAGCGCTCCAGGTCGGCGCTCATCCGCAGCGAGGTCACCACGATCCGCAGGTCCGTCGCGACCGGCTGCTGCCGGGCCAGCAGGGCGATCGCCCGTGCCTCCAGGTCGTGCTGCAGATCGTCGACCTTCTGGTCGGCGGCGATCACGTTCTCGGCGAGCTTGAGATCGGCGTCGAGCATGGCCGTGGTGGCGCGCCCGATCGCCGACCCGACCAGCCGGGCCATTTCGACCAGGCCCTCGCCGATCGAGTCCAGTTCCTCGTGGTACGCGTCCCGCATGGGGTGTCCCTCTCTAGATGTGACCGGGGTCCGGGTGGGGTCAGGGGTGCCCCTGTGGACCCCCACGCTCCCACGTTCTGTCCGTTACGCGTCCGGAGTCTCCCTCGCAAATGAACCGGCACTATCCCCTTGGTGAACTCTGGGCGACGACTGTTCGAGGTGCCACCCGAATGGCTGGGAGCATCTCGCCGACCACGCATAACCTGGATGCATGGACGTGAACGCGGCGGTCGCCGCAGCGGCAGCGATCGCCGGGTTGTGTACCGGTGTCATCGCCATGCTGGCGTTCCGCTGGAGCGAACGCGACCAGGCGAGACCCACTCGCACTTCCCTGCACACCGACGCCGTGCTGCCGCCCGGCGTCGACACGGTCCTGTCCGTGCTCCGCTCCTCCGCTGTCGTACTCGACGAGAGCGACTCCGTCGTCAAGGCCAGCTCCGCGGCGTACGCCCTCGGTCTGGTCCGCGGCGGGAAGCTCGCCGTCGAGCCGATGCTGCACATGGCCCGCGACACCCGTCGCGACGGCGAGATACGGCAGGTGGAACTGGACCTGCCCCGGCGCGGCACTGGCCGCGGCGAGGCCCTCGCCGTCTCCGCCCGGGTGGCCCCCCTCGGCTCCCGGCTCGTCCTTCTGCTGGTCGAGGACCTCACCGAGGCCCGCCGGATCGAAGCGGTACGGCGGGACTTCGTCGCGAACGTAAGCCATGAGCTCAAGACCCCGGTCGGTGCGCTCTCCCTGCTCTCCGAGGCGGTCATGGACGCCTCGGACGACCCCGAGGCGGTCACCCGTTTCGCTGGCCGGATGCAGATCGAGGCGACCCGGCTCACCAATCTCGTACAGGAGCTCATCGACCTCTCCCGGGTGCAGAACGACGACCCGCTGGAGGACGCCGAACCGGTACGCGTGGACGAACTGGTCGCCGAGGCCATCGACCGCTCCCGGCACCCCGCTTCCACCAAACAGATCACGATGGCCGTCGGGGGCGGAGGCCCTGGGGGATCCACCGCCGACCTGCGCATCTGGGGCAACCGCGGCCAGCTCGCCGCGGCACTCGGCAACCTGGTCGAGAACGCCGTCAACTACTCGCCGGCCCGCACCCGTGTCGGCGTATCCGCGCGCCGTGTCTCCGCGCCCGGTGGGGATCTCATCGAGATCGCCGTCACCGACCAGGGCATCGGCATCTCCGAGAAGGACCGTGAGCGGGTCTTCGAGCGGTTCTACCGCGTCGACCCCGCCCGCTCCCGGGCCACCGGAGGCACCGGCCTGGGCCTGGCCATCGTCAAGCATGTGGCCGCCTCGCACGGCGGGGAGGTCACTGTGTGGAGCTCCGAGGGCCAGGGCTCCACATTCACCCTGCGGCTGCCCGAAGCGGGCGCCGGCCGGGAACGCTCATCCAACGGACCGGATCGCGTCGACGAGGACGACGACCGGCCTTTCGACACCGATCCGAACGCCGAAATCCCTGCCCCGGAGGTCCTTCCGTGACCCGAGTGCTCGTCGTCGAGGATGAGGAATCATTCAGCGACGCCCTGTCCTACATGCTCCGCAAGGAGGGCTTCGAGGTCGCCATCGCGACCACGGGGCCCGAGGGGCTCGACGAGTTCGAGCGCAATGGCGCCGACCTCGTTCTCCTCGACCTGATGCTGCCCGGGCTGCCGGGCACCGAGGTGTGCCGCCAGCTGCGCGGCCGCTCGAACGTCCCGGTCATCATGGTGACCGCCAAGGACAGCGAGATCGACAAGGTCGTCGGGCTGGAAATAGGAGCCGATGACTACGTCACCAAGCCCTTCTCCTCGCGGGAGCTGGTCGCCCGCATCCGCGCGGTCCTGCGCCGCCGCGGAGAGCCGGAGGAGGTCACCCCGGCGGCCCTGGAGGCCGGCCCGGTCCGGATGGACGTGGACCGCCACGTCGTCACGGTCTCGGGCGGGAAGGTCGATCTCCCACTGAAGGAGTTCGACCTGCTGGAGATGCTGCTGCGCAATGCGGGCCGGGTGCTGACCCGTATGCAGCTGATCGACCGCGTCTGGGGCGCGGACTACGTGGGCGACACCAAGACGCTGGACGTCCACGTCAAGCGCCTCCGAGCCAAGATCGAGCCGGACCCGGGTGCGCCGCGGTACCTGGTGACGGTGCGTGGTCTGGGCTACAAGTTCGAGCCGTAACCCGGCCCGGAACAGAGCCAAACCGGCCAGGAACATACGAGGGCGCCCCGCCAGGCTTCTGGCGGGGCGCCCTCGTATGCGTACGCGTACCGCTGCGTCAGTGGCCCGCGTCGTGGGACGCCGACGACGAGTCCGACGGGGTGCCCGGCTCGCCCGATTCGCCGTTGCCCGGCGTGCCCGCCTGGCCCGTGGCCGTCGGGGAGGGGGTGCCGGACGGCGTCGTGGACGGGGTGCCGGAGGGCTCGCCCTCCTGCGCCGGCGGCTTCGGCAGCGAGCTGGGGCCGTAGCTCGCAAAGAAGCTCGTCGCCGGCACCACGAACGCCTGCAACTTCACGTCGCCCGTCTCGCTGAAGCGGAAGACGGCCTCCTGCACGCCGCCCGCGTTCTTCGCCACCTCCTGGCCGTTCTCGATCACCGCGGACGCGTTGCCCGCGCCGCCGATGATCACCGAGCCCTGCGCCGGAACGGTGATCGGGCCCGAGCCCTGGGCCGGGGACAGCTTCACCGCGGTGTTCGAACCCGGCAGCGTGATCGCGTCGAGCGTCTGCTGCTTGGAGCCGTTGTTGAAGACCGTCGCGGAGACGGCCGCAGGGCCTTCGGCGTCCACCTTCGGCTGAGTGATCACCGTCGCGTTCTGGATCTCGATGGTGTCGACCGCCGTCGCGGCATTGTCCGGCTTGACCTTGAGAGTCTCCGCGTTGTTGCCCGCGCCGCAGGCGGCGAGCGAGGCGATCGAGAACACGACGGCAGTGGCGGCGAGGGCACCGCGTCGAAGGCTGCGGCTCACGGCGGCGGCATCTCCTTGGGCGTACGGACGGTCTGACTGGCTGGGGACGGGCTGGTGAACTGGCGTGCCAACCGGCCCGCAGATCGCCAAGCCTGTGTCAGTTCGCGCTTAGGTTACCGATCGCCCGTGCCCGCCCCGCACCCGACCCGCCCCTTCGCCCGCCCCGGCCGGTCCGCCGCCCCGTGCTCTCGCCGTTTCGTACTCCGTTCACATAACAGCGGTGATCAATTCCCCGGGCCACCGCACATTCCTTGCCGAATACCTGCCGGTGATCAATTCCGGATTCGGCGCGGATCCGTCCGTACGGGTGACCGACCGCCGAACGGAGTACGGGAAGTTCACCACTGGGAACCAGGCAAATCGGGACGTTCATACCCCTTGAGGGGGGTCTTGCGGTGTGTAACGCGCGCGTTTCTGTCCGCCCGTAGAGCCGCTCCGACCTGCGAATACCCCCCTCCACAAGTCGTCCGCAGCACGTTCGTGTTGCAGTTGTCAAGCCCCGAGATATGCCCTGACCTGCGAAAACGCCATTCAGAAGAAGCGGTTCTCGTGTTACTCTGGATAGCCACGGAAGGGGTACCTGTCACATGACGTTCAAGGTTGGCGACACCGTGGTCTATCCCCATCACGGGGCCGCGCTGATCGAGGCCATCGAAACTCGCCAGATCAAAGGCGTGGACAAGACCTACTTGGTGCTCAAGGTCGCCCAGGGCGACTTGACGGTTCGCGTGCCGGCGGACAATGCGGAGTTCGTAGGCGTACGCGATGTGGTCGGTCAGGACGGGCTCGACCGGGTCTTCGAGGTGCTGCGCGCACCGTATGCAGAAGAGCCGACGAACTGGTCCCGTCGCTACAAGGCAAATCTCGAGAAGCTCGCCTCCGGCGATGTCATCAAGGTCGCCGAAGTAGTGCGTGACCTGTGGCGTCGTGAGCGTGAGCGTGGGCTCTCCGCAGGTGAGAAGCGGATGCTCGCCAAGGCGCGCCAGATCCTGGTGAGCGAGCTCGCCCTCGCGGAGAACACCAACGAAGACAAGGCCGAGGCTCTGCTCGACGAGGTCCTCGCGTCCTGACGCACACAACGCACAAAAAATGCCGCGGTGCCCGCTGACATGCTGTGACTACTACAGTCCTGTCGCCGGGCGCTGCGGCATGTCCATCTCCATGTGTCTCTACTTGACGTGCCTCTGCTTTTCGCCGCCGCTCACAGCACGCACAACACCCCGACCCTTTGGTGTGCCGGGCCCGGGCGGCTGGCGCAGACCAGTTGTCACGGAAGGGTCCGGTCAAGGCGTCGCGCCCGGCACGCTGTGGCCATACCCATGTCGGCCGAGGAAACAAACCTGCGGGAGTGCAACCGATGTCAGACGAATCGCGCCCGTACCGCACCGCAGCGGTGATCCCGGCGGCCGGCCGGGGAGTACGGCTCGGCCCAGGCGCCCCCAAAGCGCTCCGTACGCTGAACGGCACGCCCATGCTCATCCACGCGGTACGCGCCATGGCCGCGTCCCGGGCCGTTTCGCTCGTCGTCGTGGTGGCCCCGCCCGAGGGCGCACCCGAGGTCAAGAACCTCCTCGACGAGCACGCCCTGCCCCAGAGGACCGACTATCTGGTCGTGCCGGGCGGTGACACCCGCCAGGAGTCCGTACGTCTCGGACTCGACGCGCTCCCGGACAACATCAGCATCGTCCTCGTCCATGACGCCGCCCGCCCGCTGGTGCCCGTCGACACCGTGGACGCCGTCATCGAGGCGGTACGGGACGGCGCGCCGGCCGTCGTGCCCGCGCTGCCGCTCGCGGACACCGTCAAGGAGGTCGAGCCGGGCGAGAAGGGCGCGCCCGAGCCGGTCGTCGCCACTCCCCCGCGGGCCCGGCTGCGCTCCGTACAGACCCCGCAGGGCTTCGACCGGGACACGCTCGTGCGCGCGCACGAGACGGGCGTGCTGAACGGCGAGGGCGCGACGGACGATGCGGGCATGGTCGAGCAGCTCGGCGAGCCCGTCGTGGTCGTACCCGGCCATGAGGAGGCGTTCAAGGTGACCCGCCCCCTCGATCTCGTACTCGCCGAGGCGGTCCTCGCCCGGAGGAGGGCCAACGATGGCTTTTAAGGTGCCCCGGATCGGCATCGGGACCGACGTCCACGCCTTCGAGCCGGGGCGCGAACTGTGGTGCGCCGGACTGCTGTGGGAGGGCGAGGACGGGCTCGCCGGGCACTCCGACGGCGACGTGGCCGCCCACGCCGCGTGCGACGCGCTCTTCTCGGCGGCCGGCGTCGGCGACCTCGGCGCACACTTCGGCACGGACCGCCCCGAGTGGTCCGGTGCCTCCGGTGTCACGCTGCTCGCCGAGGCGGCGCGGATCGTACGGGCCGAGGGTTTCGAGATCGGCAATGTCGCCGTCCAGGTCATCGGCGTACGCCCGAAGATCGGCAAGCGGCGTGACGAGGCCCAGAAGGCGCTGGGTGAGGCGGTCGGCGCGCCCGTCTCCGTGTCGGGCACCACGACGGACGGGCTCGGGCTTACCGGTCGCGCCGAGGGACTGGCCGCGATCGCCACGGCACTGGTGTTCCGGACGGCCGGCTGAAACCCGGCGTGAAATGCCCGATACGGGGGGCGAGTTGTTGACAGGAAGACCCGGCGCCCACTCGTATTCCGGTCGGACATAGTCACAAAGTTGTCCCCGCGGCCCAGAAGGGGCACGGGGCACTGGCATCGGGCCACTACCCTTGATGCGTGACCATTCGCCTGTACGACACCAGCACCCGGCAGATCCGTGACTTCACCCCGCTCCTGCCGGGTTGTGTCTCGATCTACCTGTGCGGCGCTACGGTGCAGGCTGCCCCGCACATCGGGCACATCAGGTCGGGTCTGAATTTCGACATCATGCGCCGCTGGTTCGAGTACCGCGGTTATGACGTGACGTTCGTGCGCAATGTGACGGACATCGACGACAAGATCATCAAGAAGTCGGCGGAGCAGAACCGCCCCTGGTGGTCGATCGGGTACGAGAACGAGCGCGCCTTCAACGACGGCTACGACGCCCTCGGCTGCCTGCCGCCCACGTACGAACCGCGCGCCACCGGCCACATCACCGAGATGGTCGAGATGATGCGCGGCCTCATCGAGCGCGGGCACGCCTACGAGGCCGACGGCAACGTCTACTTCGACGTGCGCTCCTTCGAGGGCTATCTGGAGCTGTCCAACCAGGAGCTGGACAACCTGCTGCAGCCGGAGAGCGAGGGCGAGACCGGCAAGCGCGACCCCCGCGACTTCGCCATGTGGAAGGCGGCCAAGCCCGGCGAGCCCTCCTGGGAGACCCCGTGGGGCCGTGGCCGCCCCGGCTGGCACCTCGAGTGCTCGGCGATGGCGCACAAGTACCTGGGCGAGGCGTTCGACATCCACGGCGGCGGGATCGACCTGATCTTCCCGCACCATGAGAACGAGATCGCCCAGGCCAAGGCCTTCGGCGACGAGTTCGCGAAGTACTGGGTGCACAACGCCTGGGTCACGATGAGCGGCGAGAAGATGTCGAAGTCGCTCGGCAATTCCGTGCTCGTCTCCGAGATGGTCAAGCGCTGGCGGCCCATCGTGCTGCGCTACTACCTCGGTACGCCACACTACCGCTCGATGATCGAGTACAGCGAGGAGGCCCTGCGCGAGGCCGAGTCCGCGTTCGCGCGGATCGAGGGCTTCGTGCAGCGCGTCGTCGAGAAGGCCGGGGGCCCGGTCGATGCCGCGCCCGAGGTCCCGCCCGCCTTCGCCGAGGCGATGGACGACGACCTGGGCGTCCCGCAGGCGCTCGCCATCGTCCACACCACGGTCCGCCAAGGGAACTCCGCACTGGCCGCCGACGACAAAGAAGCCGCCGTCGCCCGGCTCGCCGAGGTGCGGGCCATGCTCGGCGTCCTCGGCCTGGATCCGCTGGACGAGCACTGGGCGGGCGAGGCCGACCGCGGCCAAGACCTCCACGGCGTCGTCGACACCCTGGTCCGGCTGGTGCTGCAGCAGCGCGAGGCGGCCCGCGCCCGCAAGGACTGGGCGACCGCCGACGCCATCCGCGACCAGCTGCAGCAGACGGGCCTGGTCATCGAGGACGGTCCTGACGGGCCGCGCTGGACCCTCGGACCCCGCTGACCGGCGACAGCCGGGGGTCCGGGGGTGTCCCCCGGGACAAAAACAGCCCGCCCGGACTCCCGGGGGCACACTTTCTACATACGTACGTATTCGAAGCTTCAGGAAACAGGTAGTCATGGCCGGGAACAGCCAGCGCAGGAACCGCCGCACGTCCAACAAGAAGGGCGCGAAGGTCGGCAGCGGTGGCCAGCGACGCCGTGGCCTCGAGGGCAAGGGCCCGACGCCGCCGGCTTCCGCCCGTAAGGGGCACAAGAAGAACCGCATCGCCAACGCCCAGGCAAAGCAGGCCACGCGCCGCCCCGTCGCCCGGCGCGGCGGCAAGGGCACGTCCGAGATGGTCGTCGGCCGCAACCCCGTCTTCGAGGCGCTGCGTGACGGCGTGCCCGCCTCCACGCTCTACGTCCAGCAGTTCATCGACAACGACGAGCGGGTGCGCGAGGCGCTCCAGCTCGCCACCGGCCGCGGCAACATCCACATCATGGAGGCGCCGCGCCCCGAGCTCGACCGGATGACGAACGGGCTCAACCACCAGGGCCTGGTGCTCCAGGTCCCGCCGTACGAGTACGCGCACCCCGAGGACCTCGCGGCCGCGGCCTTCGACGACCACGAGGACCCGCTGATCGTCGCGCTCGACGGTGTGACCGACCCGCGCAACCTGGGCGCCGTCGTCCGGTCGGTGTCGGCGTTCGGCGGCCACGGCGTGGTCGTCCCCGAGCGCCGGGCGGCGGGCATGACGGCCGGCGCCTGGAAGACCTCGGCCGGCACGGCGGCCCGCACCCCGGTCGCCCGCGCGACCAACCTGACGCGGGCCCTGGAGTCGTACCAGAAGGCGGGCCTCACGGTGGTCGGCCTCGCGGCGGACGGTGAGCACGAGGTCGGCGACCTCGAGGCGCTGGGCGGCCCAGTCGTGATCGTCGTCGGCAGCGAGGGCAAGGGCCTGTCCCGCCTGGTCGGCGAGACGTGCGACTACCTGGTCCGGATCCCCATGCCGGGCGGCGCGGAGTCCCTGAACGCGGGAGTCGCCGCTGGTGTCGTGCTGTACGAGGCGGCCAAGCGCCGGGTCTGAAATAGGGGGCCTTGGCAGGGCTTGACGGGTCTCGGACAGATTGGGCCAGTCAGGGCAGTGTCCTAATCACAAGTCACTCGGTTAGATGAGTGTGGACACCAGAACGCCCCGGCCCGGGTTTGATGATCAGCCTGCGCTGAGCATGGTCAAGGTGGACTGCGATCCCGCGCAGGTCATCGTGAACCACGCCAGCTTCCGGGTGCAGCTCGCCCAGAGACCGCGCCCCGCACGTGCCCTGGCGGACACCGCGCGCATCCCTGTCCTCGGCGGAGCCGGGACGGGCATGCGGCGGCGGGCGCCCGTTGTATGGAGCGGCAAGTCGGCGCCCGGTGACGTCGGGGCGACCGGCCTGCTGCAGGCCGTGCGCAACTCCACCGCGGAGCACGACCCCTTCGACACCGGCGCCACGCAGGTCATCCCGCGGATCGACCTGGCCGGCGACACCGCGCAGACGCCCACCGTCGGTGCGTACGACTCGCCAGGCTCTCCCCGCGACCGGGACAGGCCGCTGCTGCCGCCGATGCGGAAGGCGGTCGGCGCGTACGACTCGTACCACTCCTACGGCCAGGAGCCGTACGAGGATGAGGAGTTCGAGCGGACCAGCAGCTTCCAGCGGACCGACTGCTTCGAGCGGACGGACAGCTTGGAGCGGCCCAGCAGCCTGGAGCGGACGGGCAGCTTCGAGCGGACTGGCAGCTCGGAACGGCCCGGCAGCTTCGAACGTCCCGGCAGCTTCGAACGGACCGGCAGCTTCGAGCGGACCGGTAACGGGCCGCCGCACTCGCATCGGCGCGGCGCCACGGGAACATCAGCGGCTGACGCGGGGGGCGTCCGCCACGCGTACTACCCCGGGCGGCGGATGAACCTCGGAGTGGTGGTGCTGCCGCTGCGGGTGTTCCTCGGCTTCATCTCCATCTACGCCGGGATGGGCAAGCTCTGCGACCCCGTCTACTTCGACGGCGGCGAGCGCGGCTCGATGGTGAAGTGGCTGAACTCCCTGCACCCGTGGGCGCTCGCCGAGCCGCTGCGTGACTTCGCGCTGTCCCACCCGGTGGGCGCCGGCCTCACCGTCGCCTTCCTCCAGGTCGTCGTCGGCGTGCTCACGGTCCTCGGGCTCTGGCAGCGGGTGGCCGCGGTCATCGGCGCGCTGCTGTCGGCGGCGCTGATCCTCACGGTGAGCTGGAAGACCGTGCCGGCGTACGACGCGCCCGACATCATCTATCTCGCCGCCTGGTCCCCGCTGATCATCGCGGGCGCCCCGGTCTACTCGATCGACGGGCGGCTCGCGGGCGAGGCCTGGCGCAAGCTCGGGCCGCGTTCGGAGCTGTGGGACCTGCGGCGGCGCGTACTGCGGCGCGGCAGCGTCGTCGCCGCCGTCGTGGTCGGCCTCACGCTGCTGATCGGCTCGATGCTCGGCGGGGCGGTGCGCTCGACGGACATGGTGACGGTCCCGGGGCCGAACCAGGACCCGACCAACCATCTTCCCGGGTCCCCGCTGCCGCAGGAGCCCAGCGGCGAACGCAGCTCCTCGGGCACCAGCGGCGACGACGGCAGTCCGTCGCCGTCCGCGACCCGTTCCGACAGCCCGAAGGACGAGGAGCCCACGCCCTCCGAGGACACGGTCCGCGAGACCGGCCAGATCGGCGGACAGCCCAGCCATACGCAGGGCACGGGCCAGCAGCCGCCCGGACAGTCGCAGCCGGTCCAGCCGCCGTCCAGCAGCTCCGGGCCCTCGTCCAGCGGCGGCACGGGCAGCGGTGGCGGCTCGGGCGGCGGCTCGGGTGGCAGCGAGGGCGGTTCCGGCGGAGGCGACAACGGCGGGTCGGGCGGCGGCCGGGTGATCGGCGGCCTGCTCGGCTGAGGCTGAGTACGCAGCCAGAAGGGGCGGCCTCCGCGGTGTGCGGTGGCCGCCTCTTCGGCGTGGATCCCTGTGAGCCGGGAGAGCCGGGAGGGCCCGGGCCGGGGGAGCCGGGGAGCCGTCAACGTGCTTGCGCGGCAAGCTCCTTGGCGGCCTCGGTGAGGTCCTTGGCGGTGTCGATCGCCCGCCAGTACGCGCCGTTCGGCAGCGGGAAGCCAGCCAGCCGGCGCTCGCGGGCGAGACGGGGGAAGGTGGTGCGCTCATGGTCGCCCAGGTCGGGCAGCAGCGCGGTGAAGGCCGAGGAGAAGACGTACACACCCGCGTTGATGAGATACGGCGACGGCGGGGACTCGATGAAGTCCGTGATGTGGCCGAAGGCGTCCGTCTCGACGGCTCCCCAGGGGATCCTGGGGCGGGCCAGGGCCAGAGTTGCTATGGCGTCCCGCTCGGCGTGGAAAGCGGCCATGTCGCGCAGCGAGAAGCGGGTCCAGATGTCGCCGTTGGTGGCGTACCAGGGCTGGTCCGGGTGCGGGAGGCTGGCGGCGGCGTACTTGAGGCCGCCGCCGCGGCCGAGCGGCTCCGTCTCGACGACGGTGGTGACCCGCAACGGCAGGTCGGCGGTCTCCAGCCACTGCTGGAGGACTTCGGCGAGATGGCCGCAGGAGACGACGGCGTCGGTCACGCCCTCGGCGGCCAGCCAGGCAAGCTGATGGCCGATGATCGGGGTCCCGGTCCCCGGGATCTCGACCATCGGCTTGGGGCGGTCGTCGGTGTACGGGCGCAGCCGCGAGCCCTGGCCGCCCGCCAGGACCACGGCCTGCGTCGGATACGTAGGCGTATGCATGCCGTGAACGATATGCGGCGCGGGCCGGGATCCGCCGGGCAGTCCCCGGTCGGCGGCCCGGTCATCTGCCTGGTCAGCTGCCCTGGGTCTGCTGGGAGACGCCGGAGGCGAAGGAGGTGTCGCAGACGGGGCGGGAGAAGGTCTGGGCGCGGGTGGGGCCGTACCGGTCGACGGCGGCGCGGCCGAGCGCGCGGGCGAGCGCCATGCAGTGCCTGGCGAGCGAGGGGCGCTCCTCGACCGCGCGCTGGAGGTGGGTGAGGGCGGTGCCCGCGTCCTTCTCCTGGAGTTCGGTGAGGAGCTGGTCGCGCAGAACGTCCTGCGGGGCGCGGGACTTGGCGCGTACGGAGACGTTCTCCGATGAGGCGGTGAGCATCTGCGACTCGGTGCTCCGGCCTGCCCACGGGACGCTGGTGACCGCGAGGGTTCCGGAGAGCACCAGGACGACGGGCAGAACAAGAGCGAGAGTGCGGCCGATTCGGCGGGCTGTGTGGGTCACGCGAGCGAGCGTAGCGGTCAGTAATGATTTGGCGACATTTAGTCACTCGGCCGGGGGATGGTTCGATGATGCTTTTCGAATCAGGTGTTGACGTACGGGGTCGAAATGACCAGGAAATGACCGATGTGCCGGGGTATTTGTCGACATACGGGAAACGGCCCCGCAGTGAAGTGCGGGGCCGTTTCGCGGAATCGGGGTGGGGTGAGCCGGGTCAGTCGCTGAGGCGCTCGCCAGTCGAGGTCGCGAAGACGTGGATCTCGCCCGGGCGCGGGACGACGTGCAGCTCGGCACCCTTGTCCGGGACCGAGCGCCCGCCGACGCGGACGACGAGGTCCTTGTGCTGGCCGCCGACCTGGGCGGAGCCGTACACATAGCCGTCGGCGCCGAGCTCCTCGACGACGTTCACCGAGACGGCGAGGCCGGCCGGGGCGTCCTCGCTGTCCTTGGTGAGGGACTTGGCGGCGGAGCCGTTGTGCTCGACCACGTCGAAGTGCTCGGGGCGGACGCCGACCGTGACGGTGGTGTCGCCCCTGTCGGCGGCGGCGGTCAGGGCGTCGCGGGAGACCGGGACGACGCTGTTGCCGAACTTCACGCCGCCGTCGGTGATCGGGACCTCTACGAGGTTCATGGCCGGGGAGCCGATGAAGCCGGCGACGAAGAGGTTGGCCGGGCGGTCGTACATGTTGCGCGGCGAGTCGACCTGCTGGAGCAGACCGTCCTTGAGGACGGCCACCCGGTCGCCCATGGTCATGGCCTCGACCTGGTCGTGGGTGACGTACACCGTGGTGATGCCGAGACGGCGCTGCAGGCTCGCGATCTGCGTACGGGTGGAGACGCGGAGCTTGGCGTCGAGGTTCGACAGCGGCTCGTCCATCAGGAAGACCTGCGGCTCACGGACGATGGCCCGGCCCATGGCGACACGCTGGCGCTGACCGCCGGAGAGCGCCTTGGGCTTGCGGTCGAGGTACTCGCTGAGGTCGAGGATCTTCGCGGCCTCTTCGACCTTCTTGCGGATCTCGCTCTTGTTGACGCCGGCGATCTTGAGCGCGAAGCCCATGTTGTCGGCGACGGACATGTGGGGGTAGAGCGCGTAGTTCTGGAACACCATGGCGATGTCCCGGTCCTTGGGCGGCAGGTGCGTGACGTCGCGGTCACCGATGCGGATGGAACCGGCGTTGACGTCCTCGAGACCGGCGAGCATGCGCAGGGAGGTCGACTTGCCGCAGCCGGAGGGGCCGACGAGGACGAGGAATTCGCCGTCCTGGGTCTCGATCTCGAGCTGGTCGACGGCGGGCTTCTCGGTGCCCGGGTAGATCCGGGTTGCCTTGTCGAACGTGACAGTGGCCATGGTGATGTTCTCCTTCACCGGCAGGAACGTGCCGGACGATCCGAGTAAGGGAGTGGTGTAGTCCACCTGTGTGGACCTGCCGTGACGCTACCTGGCGGTGCCCGGTCTGTCAGTAGGTGAGGGGCGATGGAATTTTCGACCGGGGCGGTGCGGGGGTTGGTTACACTGCTACGGCTGCCTCCTTAGCTCAGCTGGCCAGAGCACCGCTCTTGTAAAGCGGGGGTCGTCGGTTCGAACCCGACAGGAGGCTCCAGCGAAAAGACCCCCAGCCGATCAAGGCTGGGGGTCTTTGACATCCAAATGTGACATCAACGGCCCTGATCACTCAAGGCGCGGACGACGCTTGAGCAGTCGGTCCATGTGACTGATGGCCTCGCGCTGTGTGTCTTGCACCACATGCGTGTAGACGTCCATCGTGAGACTGATCTGACTGTGCCCAAGGATCTCCATCACCACACGGGGCGCGACGCCAGCGGCGGTCAGCAGGGTCGCGCACCCGTGCCGGGCATCGTGCAGCCGGACGAGCCGGAGGCCGGCCGCTTCGCTGACGCGGACGAAGGACCGATGCAGGTTCCGCGGCTCGATCGGCCGGCCGGTCCGCGTCGTGAAGACGTAGCCCTTGCCGGTCCAGTCGATCCCGGCACCCTCGTACACCGTGCGCTGCCGCATCCGGTGCCAGCGCAGGGGAGCGATGCACATCGCGGGCAGCGGCACGGCGCGGGCACGACGCCCCTTGGTCTCGTCGTTGTAGAGGACACCTCGGCGGCGCTGTACTTGCTGCCGCACCAGGAGCACGCGGTTCTCTAGGTCGATGTCCTGCCAGCGCAGACCGACGATCTCCCCACGACGGAGGCCCATGGCGATCGCGAGCACGAACGCGGCGTACAGCGGGTCCCTGCGAGCCGCTGCGAGGAAGTCCAGGGTCTCATCGAGGGACCAGGGGCTCAGCTCCCGTGCAGCGGCCCGTGGGGGCTCTACGAGCTTGGCCACGTTCCGGGTGATGAGCTCCTCGCGGCAGGCTCCGGAGAGGGCTGTACGCAGCACGCGGTGAGATTCCTTGGCGGTCGCCGCGGTCGTCCGCTTCTCGAGCCGGAGGAGGAAGTGCCGAACGTCCGGGGCGCTCAGAGACTCCAGCCGCTTCGTACCGAGCATCGGGGTGAGGTAGAGACGCACGTGTGCCTCGTACTTGTCGTACGTGCTGAGCTTGCGCCGTGGCTTGACCACGTCGTCCAGCCAGTACGACAGCCACTCCGAGAGCTTGGCCGACCGAGTGGGCACCGGGGTCCCGCTCGCCACCTTGTCGAGTAGGTCGCGGCGCTTGGCGTCGCACTCCGCCCAGGTCTTGCCGTAGGCGAACTTGCGGGCGCGAGTGCCGTCCGGCTGGAGGACGTAGACCGCGGCCTGGTAGCGGCCGTCCTTGCGCTTAGTGATCGTGCCCGCACCGTTGGGGTTGCGCTTGCGCTGCGAGGCCATCAGGCAGCCTCCTCGATCCGATCGCGGATGTAGTCCTGCAGGGAGATTTCGGGGATCCGCCGGGCGCGACCTTCGGTGATCGAGACAAGACGCTTCGAGCGGATCAGGTCATAGACCTTCGAGCGTCCGAACTTGAGCCGCGCCATGACCTCGGGCACGGTCAACAGTTGGTCGGTGGCGGTGGTCATGCTGCGGCTCCTTCCAGGGCGAGTTGGTCGCGGAGGGCTTCGCGGGCGGTTTCGCGGTTGAGCTGGAGGTCTCTCGCGATGGAGGCCGCGAGGACGGATTCGCCGGGGCTGTGGCCTTGACCGGCGTACTGCCAGGAGGCGAGGACGAGCACGGAGTCCGGTTCGGTATCGACGAGGCCGAGTGACTCGTTTTGCTGGGCGGCGCGGTAGTCGGCGCGGACCTGGCGGAGGGCGCCGAGGGTCGTTGAGTAGCGGCGGGACTTGGAGGAGAAGTGGCCGCGGAAGCCGAGCATGTGGGCCCAGGCGCGCAGCCTCCGATCCGGGTACAGGGCGTCGAGTTCGAAGCAGGCTTCGATGAGGCGGCGCGGGTGCTCGGGTACATCGAGAAGCACCAGGACCTCGCGGTTGCCGACGCGGCGGTCCACCGTGCCGGTCGTCTCGGCCGCCTTGGTGGCGTATTTCGCGACGTAAGAGGCGACCTTCTGCTCAGTGATGTCGGTGCCGGACCCGAAGGCCTGGATAGGTCGGATGTCGAGCTGCTCGCCCCAACGCAGAGAGCGGGCGGGCTGGTCGGCGACGGCCGGGACGGTGACGGTCGTATACGCGTGGTCGACGGCGGCGCGAATGGCGTCGGTCAGCAGCTGCACTGTGGCCCAGGAGGGCGGTGGATCCTCGGGCCCGTCCGGTCCGTCCAGGCGCACGACGGCATGGAAGTGGACCGCCCCGCGCTTCTGAAACTCGGCGACCTTGCCGTAGGAGACCCGTGCGACTTCCTTGAGTTCGCGTTGCGAGAGCCCGGCGCGGGCGGCGATCTCGCGGCGGAGCCGGTTGGTGAAGCGCTGCCAGAGCTGGCCCGCGTGGTTGTTGAAGAGGACGGCGGCGGCGTAGTCGTACCTCGCCGGGTCAAGCGGCGTACCGAGGGAGTCGTCGTCCGGCGCGTGGGTGCTGCCGCAGCGGCAGCGGCCGGAGTCCGGGCGGTTGTGGACGGGGCCGAACGACGGGGGCGTGAGCGTGACGAATACGCGCGGGTGGTCGCGGACAGTGGCCGGTACCTCCTTGTCCTCATCACCTGCGAGACCGGCGCGGATCAAGTGGTAGGTATCGGCGGCGTACATCCAGGCGCAGGCCGGGCAGCGGGAGGCACGGCGGTTACCGCAGGCGACGCGGAGCCGCCCATCAGGCTCGTCCTCGGTGGAGTAGCGGTGCAACGTCTCGCCGGTGGCCTTGTCCTTGGTGAGGGTCCAGCCGGTCAGGTGGATGGGGTTGGCGCAGCCTCCGGTGCGGCGGACTTGGTCGCGCCAGCGGTCGAAGTCGGAGGAGCTGGCGACGCGCAGCATGTCGACGAAGGTCAGAGGGTCAGTGCCCGCGACCGCCGCCACATCAGCGACGGCGGTCGGAGGCACGGGAGGCTTGTTCACCAGCGACGCCCCCGCTGACGGTCGTTGGCCGAGTCGCAGCGAGGCCCACTCGATGCTGCGGACCGGCTGTCCTGGGTCGGGGCGGGGCGCTGCTGGTCGTACCGCTGGTGGGCGTAAGCCACCCTCTCCAGGTGACTGCCCTCGCGCTTGGCCCTCTCGATCTCCTCGCCCATGTCGCGATCGCGGCCATTGCCCTTGCCGCTGAAGAGCCCCATCAGACCGTCACCTCCGAACCCGCAGCGCTGAGTCGGCGCACAGCGGGCGTGGTGCCGGTGCCGTGGCAGGCCAGGCAGTAGGCGGTGATGGTGCGGAGGTGTCCGTGGCGGCCGCGGCCGCCGAGGGTGACCTTGACGGCCGCGAAGCCGTCGCAGTCGGGGCAGATGCGCGTCCGGGCAGGGCTGTGCTGGGCCATGATGGTGGTCCTTTCGATTGCGGTTGGAAGGGGCCGGACCGTCCGGGCGGCGGCGATGCTTGGCGGCTTGTGCGCCGCCCGGAGGCCGGTCAGTGCTCAGTGCGAGAGGGTGCGGGTGCCACGACGGCCGGTCTTGCCCTTGGTCGCGTACATCGCGGAGTCGGCGGCGGCGAGCGCGTCGGACAGGCTGCGGACCGGAAGGTCGGCGAGGCAGCAGGAACCCACGGAGACGTACAGCGGCAGTCGTCGTCCGGCGTACGCGAGCGGCTGATGCAGGGCGCGGGTGAGCGAGCCGAGGTCGGGACCGCCGTCCGAGCTGATGACGGCAGCGAACTCGTCTCCGCCGAGGCGGCCTGCGATGCCTTGTCGGCCGCACCAGGCAGTCAGATGCTTCGCGGTGGCGGTGAGCGCCACATCACCGGCGGCGTGGCCGTGAGCGTCATTGAGGTTCTTGAAGTCGTCGAGGTCCAGGAGCAGAACGACGGCGTCTCGGTGGCGACGGATGATGCGTTCGGCGCGGGCCGTCCACCCGGCGCGGGTGCGGAGACCGGTGAGCGGGTCGCGGCGAGCGGTGGCCAGCCTCTGGGCAAGGTAGGCGGAGTGGGTAGCCCAGCCGATCAACGGCACGGATAAGGCGAGCGCTTGCGTGTCCACGGTTCTCCTTCGTTGCGGTTGGAAGGGCTTGGGCCGTCCGGGCAACGGCGATGCTTGGCGGCTTGTGGCATTGCCCGGAGGCCGGTCAGCGGCGGAATTCCTGGCGGAGCATGCGTACGAGGACCAGGAGGACAACGCCGCTGATGGAGAGAGCGAGTCCGGTGATGGCGACCGCGAGGGCCATCGAGGTGAGCACCACGCCGGTGACGACGACAACCGTCACCGCGGCGGCGGGGTTGCTGCGGACCAGGTCGACCAGGCCGGAGCGGGCGGGCGCGGGTGCCGGCGGGGCGGGCTGCTCGACCGGGACCGGAGCGTGGGTGTGAGCGGTCGGGACGTACGTGTCGGGCGTCGGGTACTTGGGCTTGAACATGGCCGTTCTCCTTCCAGGGCGCACTACTTGGCGAGCGGGTCGATGACCGGGGCGAGCAGGCTGTCCGCGAGGAGGTAGCCGCCCAGGAGCAGGACGACCACGAGCCAGATGGGCGGGCGGACGAGCTTGATGCCGAGCCAGCCGACGGCGATCAGGGCGAGCCAGAGCGGAACGTTCATGGCGGTGATCTCCTCGGCGGTCAGCGCGGGTTGCAGCGGTGCGTACGAGCGGCGAGTTCGGCGGCGGCGCGGCTCAGGTAGTCGGCCGACCAGTCGCAGCCAGGTGCGGTGCAGGCGGCGGCGTGCGCTTCCCGGCCGTGGCGGTCGTGGTGGGTGCCGATCTGGACGGGGCCGATGCGGTCGACGTCCCAGAAGCGGTTACGGGGCATCGGGACACCTCCTCTCAGGCGAGTTGGGCGGCGTACATCTCGACAGCGGCGGCGTACGCGGTGGCGGCGGCGAGCAGCTCTCGCGCGAACTTGAGCTGCTCGGCCGGGGCGAGGTTGTCGCGGGCGTAGAGCGTGAGCGCCGCGTGCTTGTCCTGCACGGCGAGGATCGGAGTGCGCTTAGTGCCGTATTCGTGGCACATGACGAACGGCTTCTCGGTCAGGTGAAAGCTGATCGAAGCGCCGATAGGACTGGACATCAGGGGCCTCCGTCAGGCGAGTTGGGCGGCGATGGCCTCGGCCATCGGGGCGGGGACACCGAGGCGAGCGCGCAGGGTGTCGGGGTCGATGGCACGGCCGGTTGCCGAGTGGTGAGCGTCGGCGAGCTTCCGCGCGTGGGAGATCAGGGCGGGCGGCACAGCCGGAGCAGCAGGCAGCGCCTGGGCAGGCTCGGCGACCTGCTCCCGCACGACCTCGGGCCCGGCGTCGACGGATTCGAGCGGCTCAGGTTCCGCGTGCTCCAGAGTGGGGCTGTGCACCAGGAGTGTGCCGCCGAGGAAGGCGAGGGCCGGCCACCCGGCGACGAGGATGCGGAGCCAGTCCGGTACGTCGCTGAGGTCGAGCAGCCCGGCTGTGGCGATGTTCGCGCCGAGTGAGGCAGCGAGCGCCACCGCGAACCAGGACCACGCGCCGCGCCTCGGAGCGTCGGAGTCCCGCAGGGTTCGGAGCCGACGCCATGCGGCGACGAGCAGCAGATCCACGGATACCGGGTAGGCCCAGGCCTTCCAACCGGTCTGCCCAGCAGCCTCGGCGAGGTCGTGAAGGTGGGAGAAGGACAGAGCACCCGCGATCACGGCTTGTACGAGTACGGCGTCCAGTCGCAGCGATGACCTCATGGCGTCAGTCCTTGTCCGGGACCAGGGCGAAGACCCTGGAAGGTGCTGCGGGACGGAACGGGTCGAGGCTCGGGACGGAAGGCGTCAGGTCGGCGTGCTCGGAGCAGGCTGCGACGGCATCAGCCAGGCTTGTGAACGGACTGCGGACGAGAGACCAGCCACCGGACGAGTCACCGGCCACCGCCACGCCACGTTGGTCCGGCCCGATGGTGGTCGCGGCGACGACGGCCATGGGGCTGATGTCCCCGAGCGCCATCTTTGCCGTGGTCTCGTCGTTCACGCGGTGCGAGATCCGACCCGTGAGCTGGGCACGCAACGCGGTTGCTCCCTTGCCGAGTTCGGCTCCGAAGCGCTGTCCGCACACCTCCAGGTAGATGCCAGCTGCGCGGCCGAGCTGGGCGAGCCGTACGAGCTGCGTGACCATCTGGTCCCGGCGCTTCTCGTCGGCGGCGCTTGCTGTGAGGAAGAGCTCCGCGACCTCGTCGATGAAGACCACGACCGGCACCGGCCTCGTGTCCTCGGGCAGACCCCAGATGTCCGAGGTGATCGATTCCAGTGATGAGCTGGGCGCGAGCCGTTGAACGGTCCTGATCAGCTCGTATCGCTCGGTCATCTCCGTGACCAATGCGTCCAGCAGGTCGGCGGCTTCGCCGGGTGTGCAGGCCAGGGCAGACAACCGCGGGGAGAACGGGGCCAGTTCCACGCCCCACTTGCAGTCGATACCGACCAGCGCGACTGGCTGCGCAGCGAGCCCCGTCAGCAGTCCACGCAGATAGACCGACTTCCCCGACTCCGTCGCGCCCATCACGAGCTCGTGGGCGATGGTCCGGAAGTCCCGCGTATGAACGGCGCCGTCGGAGCGGAGCGCTACCGGGACGCTCAGCAGCTTCGGCGTTGCGGTGCGAGGCATGACGACCCGGCGCAGCACGTCGTAACCGATCACCCGGACCTGAAGCCATCCCGGTGTGAGGGCGGTGACGTGCACGGCGTACGAGCGCCAGGAGTGGCGCAGACGCTCGGTCGCCGTCTCGAAGTCGTGTACCTCCTGGCCCGGTTGCATCTTGATCCGCAGCACCAGCCCGCTGGCGGTGATGCGGGTCCGGGTGAGGCGCGGCACCATGCGAGACGGTGTCCGCTTGGTGGCTGCCGCGACGGCGAGCCGCAGTCGTGACGGAGGCTCGGTAAGGCCGCATGCCTCCATCACCGAGCGGTACGTGATCGCGATTCGGACGAGCTTCGCCGGGGCACCGAAGGCGACCCAGTACCAGACGGGCCGCAGCCGACGCAGGACCAGGAGTCCGGCGACTATCAGCGCGAGGCCGGTGAACGCGGTGATCTGTCCGCCGGTCATCGGTCAGCCAGCCAGGGAGGTGACAGCGGCCGCGCGGAACGAAATCCCGTGCCGCTTCTGACCGTTGAACTCGTTCTCCCAGGGCCGGGCGATCAGGCCAGTCAATGCCACCGGCGTGCCCATGGCCAGCTCACCGGAGATGTCGTCCTCGATCACAGTCACCGTGACGACCTCGGCGTTGCCGTTCCCGACGAAGAGCACGTCCACCGTCATCAGTGGCTTGCTCGTCTCGGTGTCGACGGCGATCAGACCATTCTTCTTGTCCTTCATCTTCGGCTGCGGGGGCTGGGCGACCATGACGGTGACACCCGTCATGTCCACAGGGATCAGACGCACAGAGATCACTCCTCTAGAGGTGCTGGACTTCGTCACTCATGTATATGAGTGACATGAAGAAGAGTGCATGACTCCTATACATGAGTCAACCCGCCGAGACGAAGAAGTCGCGGCGGGCTGTGGGGAGTTGAGCGAGCGTCAGTCGGCTGCCGGAATGCGGTAGCTGAAAACGAACTGGTCAGCGGCCATGAGGGTGTCGCAGACCTCGACCACGCGGCCCTCTTCGGTCACTGCCTCGCGGATGAGATGAACGACCGGAGCACCGGGGCTCAGGGCGAGTTCGGAGGCTTCCGCCTTCGCGGCCGGGCGCGCTTGCAGCGTCTCGACGAACTCGGCGAAGACATGGCCGTCGCCCTCCAGCCGGGCGTAGATGCCGCCGGGGCCGGGGTTCTCGGCGAACAGTTCGGGGATGTCCTTGACCACGTCCCACGGAAGGTACGAGGTCGCCGTCTCAACGGGTGTGCCGTTGCGGAAGTAGAGCCGTCTGCGCGCGAGCACCTGGGTGCCGGCCTCAACGCCGAGCCGTTCCGCGATGTCCTCGGGGGCCTCCATCGGTCCGATGTAGAGGACGCTCACCTTGGCGGTGGCACCGGACTGCGCGGACTCGGCCAGATACGCGGCCTTACCGCCCCTCCGATGCGATGCCCGGAACCGGTCCGACGACCGCAGCCGCACGGGCGGACGATCCTTCACGATCGAGCCCTTGCCGTGGCGGGTGTCGACGAGCCCACTGGCCCGAACCTCCACCATGGCCTTGCGAATCGTTCCGCCGGAGACCCCGTAGCGCTCGACGAGCTCGGACTCGCTCGGCACCATGTCACCAGGCTTCAGGACACCAGCCCGGATCTGCTTGACGATCTCCTCGGCGATCTGCACGTATCGAGGTCCGTTCGTGCCACCTCCTACCGCGGTTCCCATAGTCCTTCTCACTCTCCTATGCTCCTGTACATGAGTAACAGCGCCCGCGAAGGTCAGTCAACGCCACTGCACTCCGTGTCCGTGGCCGGGGCCGTCGTGCGCGAAGACGGCCGACTGCTGGCGATCCGCCGAGCGGACAACGGGACTTGGGAGTTGCCGGGCGGAGTTCTGGAGCTCTCCGAGTCACCCGAAGCAGGCGTCAGCCGCGAGGTCCTGGAGGAGACCGGCATCCACGTCGAGGTGGACGAGCTTTCGGGCGTGTACAAGAACACGACGCGCGGCATCGTCGCCCTGGTCTTCCGCTGCAAGCCCTCCGGGGGCACCGAGCGAACCTCCGACGAGTCGACGGCAGTTGCCTGGCTCACGCCCGAAGAAGTCGCGGAGTGCATGTCCGAGGTCTACGCGGTACGGCTCCTGGACGCCTTGGACGAGCACGGCCCTCATGTGCGAAGTCACGACGGCAAGCGCCTGATCCCAGCGCGGTAGAACTTTCTCTACTGGATCAAGGCTCGCTGCGCTCGCTGCCCGACCGGCGTTCGGCGAGCGCAGATCATTGCCGACCCAGCCACCATCCGTTGCCCAGCCACACGGGACCGGCCCTGTCCCATGCCTGCCATGCGCCCGGCTGGCCCCCAGAAGGCTTCAAAGACACCAGCGCACCAGGCCCGGGGGAAGAGGCGGACGCTCGGGAGAACACCACATTTGACGCATCGAACGTCTGCTTTCCCGGCCTCCTGAACTGCGGTAGCAGTCTGATCAGAGATCAGAGAGTGCCGCGCCAAGGCGCGGCGGCGCCGGCCGGACGCCGCCGCGCTTGCCCCTCCATGTCTACGCCACCGGGGCCGCACGTCGTCGCCCGCCCGCGCCCACAAGGGGGCGAAAAGAACCAGGCCGGGGGTGGGCGGTCGGCTCCACGGCTTTACCCACACTCCCCGATTCGGGTCCCGCGTCGAGCAAGACCAGGGGGCCACTCGGACACATTGCGGGCAGGGGTGAAACCTGCCCGAGTAGCTGGCAAGCGTACGGCCCCCTGATCATGCACGACCCCAAACCGGGCAGGACACCGGCCAAAGCCGTTCCACCGACCTCACGAAGTTGGACACTCAGCCCAATTGACCGCACGCCCCCGGGGGTACGTATCGGCGGACGAAAGCACCCCATCCAGATATGTCGAATACTCCGATCTGCTGACAATCAGCGCGTTCCTATCGAACGTGACGATCGATCGGCTGCGCATGGGTCAAGCTCACCCCTGGAATCGGACAAAATCGACTGAAGTAGGAGTAAGTGCATGGGTCCTGACAAGAGGACAAGGTCCCCGCTGGGACCTGTGCCCCGTCGAGACAAGTGGAAGGCCAGCGGCACGATCGTCTCGCTCGCGCTGGTCCTGGCGGCCGGGGTGGTCAGTCCGGTCGCGGCCGCGGCTCAGAGCATGGGCGAACGCGTAAGCGCGTCGAGCGGCCCGGGCGGCGGAGACGACAAGTGCGAGGGCGTATCGATCCTCGGCGACAGGGACCGTTGCAAGGGAGGGACGGGTGCGACGGGTGCGACGGGTGCCACCGGTCCCGCTGGTCCCGCTGGTCCGACCGGCGCGACGGGTACAACCGGCGCGACGGGTACAACCGGCGCGACGGGACCGACCGGGGCGACCGGTCCCGCGGGAGTTAGCGGGTTCGAGGTAGTACAGGAACAGGTCACGGCTCCCAACGACCCCACCGCGAACCAGCTCTTCAGCGCGGTATGTCCTGACGGTAAGATCGCCATCGCCGGTGGCTACAACTTCGTCGCTCCCGACGCACCCGCTGGCGTCCTTGTAACAGACGACCGCCCCGGCCCCACCGACCCCCCCGAGCGATGGGTCATCGGCATCCGCAACAGCAGCGGCGGCGATGTGACTTTCAATGTCTACGCGAGCTGCGTCGTAGCTAACCCTTCGTAGGGTGCCGTGATGGCGTAGTAATACGCGGCATGCGGGCAGGGGTGAAGCCTGCCCGAGTAGCCGCAAGCGTACGGCCCCCTGATCATGCTCGACCCCAAACCGGGCAGGACACCGGCCAAAGCCGTTCCACCGACCTCCTGCCGACAGGAGCTCGCTGAGCGCCATTTCGTACCTCCGCAGTCATTGGCTGGAGGATACGGCTGCTCCCGAGGCAGGGGAACGTCTCGGGTAAGTCGTGCGTGCACGTCTTGTCGCTCGCGCCTGCCGCCCCATCAGGCCAAGCGGTCGCAGCTGACATCCAGGGCTGACATCAACGACACCAGACAGTCCCGGCGTTGAGCGGCCGTGAGCGATCGGGCCTCACCCGGCCAAGTGCTCTGCAAGGCCCGCCCGATCGAACTTGTAAAGCGGGGGTCGTCGGTTCGAACCCGACAGGAGGCTCCAGCGAAAAGACCCCCAGCCGATCAAGGCTGGGGGTCTTTGACATCCAGATCTGACGTCTGTCCTTCGCGCACCGGGCGCGCCGACAGGCCGTCCGCGGAACTTCGGGGGGCCGGGAGGCGTTGGCACGAGGCCGGGCGCAAAGCGCGCGGACGACCGGAACGACACGGGCAGAAGCCGAGGTGGCACGAGTGGCGATGTGGGATCGGATCAAGGACCAGGCCAAGAATCTGCAGCAGCAGTCGCAGGGGACGCGGGGCTCTGGCGGACACGGGCGGCCGGGTGCGGGGTCCGCCGGCGGGTCGCGGGCTCAGCTGGTGAATACGCTCAAGTCCCAGCTCACCTCCCTCAAGGCGGAGCTGAAGAGCGGCGCCTACCGGGACGCCAGCATGGCGATGTGCGCCCTGGTCGCGGCCGCCGACGGGCATGTCGACCCCGCCGAGCGGCAGCATGTGGAGTCGCTGATCCTGAACAACGACGTCCTGCAGAACTTCCCCTCCGACCAGTTGCGGCAGCGGTTCAACAAGCACGTCGACCAGCTGGCGTTGAACTTCCAGCAGGGCAAGGCGGAGGTCATGCAGGAAATCGCCAAGGCGGCGAAGAAGCCGACGGAGGCCAGGGCGGTCGTGCAGACTGGCTTCGTCGTCGCCGGTGCGGACGGATTCGTCGCGTCGGCTGAGGAGCAGGTCCTGCGAGAGGCATGCTCTGTGCTCGGCCTGTCCCCGCAGGAGTTCGGCATCTGACCACCTGCCCAGCGCACCGCCTGTCGCCGTCGGCCTGCGGAGTCCAGGAGTGCACCGACTGCCTTAAGGCCCCATACCGGGCCGCGACCTGAGTGACCGGAGCTCCTGCGGCCACATCCATGGCAGTTCACCTTGCACGTGAAAAACGATGTGTACGCCTTGTTCGCTGTCGGTGACCGCATCGTCAAGCCGGTCGGGACACGCTGGCCCAGGAAGGCGGCATAGCGTCGGTGGGCCACCCGCGTATTCGGCACGCCTGCATCCCGGTCGGCGCTCGGTGGCTGAAGCTGGGCCGTTCCTGGGCCGTCCGAAGGCCATAAGGGTCGACCAACGTTGACAACTTGCCACGGCTGATCCGCAGTTCATCGCGCTGATCGCTCAGATGGCCCCTGTTCAAAGAGGCCCCGCATCACTTCCGACCGTCGGAGTCGCTGCGAGCCGCTTTCCTCGTCCAGGCAGGTCCTGGACGCTGTCAGCAGCGACGGGTCTGGTACGGCACGGGGGCGGGTACCGGTTCGGGCGGTGTCGGGCACCGGCTCAGGGCGACGAGGAAGGTCAGCACGATTCCGCCTGCCACGACGAAGAGCGTGGTGCTGATCCCGTCGGCGGTGGCGAGTCGAAGCTGTTCACCGGAGAGGCCATCGAGGCCGGCAGTCGCTACCAGGACGAGGAGGGCGAGGCCGACAGCTGCGCCCGCGCCTGAGCCGGTGGAGGCGATGCCGGAGGCGATGCCTTGCTGCCGGTCGGAGATTCCGGTGGCGGCGGCGATGAACATGGTGGTGAAGACCACCCCGTCGCCGATGCTGAGCGCCACGAGGCCGGGGATGAGTTCGATGTATGTGCCGTTCGGCGAGATCGCGAGGCCGAGTGCGACCGCACCGAGCGCACCGACGGCGAGGGCCGCGGCCAACGTGCGCCTGAGACCGAACCGCGTCACGAACTGGCCTGCGGTTGTCGAACCGGCCACCACCACTGCCGTGGGGATGAGGAAGCCGGCGCCGGTCTGCAAAGCGTCGTAGCCCAGAATCTCCTGGAAGTAAATGGACAGGAAGTAGAGCACGGAGCCGAAGGTCGCCATGAACATGAACGCGATGACGACGCCGGTGATCAGGTTGGGGTTGGAGAGCAGCCGGGGTGGCATGAGTGGGTCGTGGCTGCGCCGCTCGATGATGACGAAAGCTCCGAGCAGGAGTAGGCCCGCCGCTGCGCTGACCAGGATGCCCGGCGAAAGCCAGCCCAATCCGGGGCCTTGCACGAGGGCGAACACGATGAGTGTGACACCGAAGGTGACGCTGAGCGCACCGGGTAGGTCGAACTTGCGGCCTTTTTCGCGTACACCGTCCCGGGGGATCAATACGAAGGCAAGCAGCAGCGCAGGGCCGGCCAGGGCGACGTTGACGAGGAAGACCGCTTCCCAGCCGAACGCCTGCGTCAGAAGACCGCCGAGCAGCACACCGATGACGAGTCCTGCCGCGCCTGACCCTCCCCAGATTCCCAATGCGCGGTTGCGGGCGCGGCCTTCGACGAAGGTGGTGTTGATGAGTGCCAGGGTGGTGGGGAAGACGAGGGCTCCGCCGAGTCCTTGGAATGCGCGGGCGGCGAGGAGCATTCCGGGGCCGGTCGCGAATCCTCCCGCGAGCGATGCCACGGCATAGAGTGCGAGGCCGGTGGCCAGGATGCGGCGTCGTCCGAGCAGGTCGGCGGCACGCCCGCCGAACAGCAGGAAGCCGGCCGAGGCTACTGCATAGGCGCTGATGACCGACTGGAGCGTCTGCGCGGAATAGCCAAGGTCGCGTGCGATGTCGGGGAGTGCCACGACCACGATGTACTGGTCGAGCGAAACGATCAGCATGGCGAAGGACAGGAGCGCCAGCATCGCTGTTTCACGGTTCCAACCGAGGCCGCCGGGCGCAGATGATGTCTCTTTGGGTCGCACGGCAGCACTCCTGACGATCGGTCAAGTCTGCGCTTACGGCCTGCCGGGAAAGGCCGTCTGATTCGGGTCGGGCGGGCGGGCCTCGCCGAGAAGGACGGTTGCCAGGACCCTATACAGCTCGCCCTCACCAGTCCCGTCAACGACCCACGCTCGTCGGACGGCGCTCACGCGCCCCGGTCTTCGAGGCCATCTCACTTGGCAAGTCTGCCAGTAGCAGATCCAGATCGCTTTCGACGGCGCCGACTACGACAACGGACACGATGTTCGATGACGCGTCCGACACTCTGGTGGTCAACACTGCCGGGCGCTACCTCCTCAAGGGAAGACTTCTCTGGAGCTTCACTCCGACTCCGGGGGCGTGACCTAGCCGTCGAGGTCAACGGCAGTCCCTTCGCCTTCGACGAGCAGGACACCGCAGACATCGCGAGCGATGGTTCTGGAATTTCGCAGGAGGTGTCCACGATTGTTCAGCTGAATGCCGGTGACGTGATCTCCCTCAGCGCCATCCAGACCACCGGAAGCAACGCCTCGTCGCTCGCCGTGTTTGGAGGCAAAGTCGTTGCTCCGCAGCTCCAGGCGGAGTGGGTCGCGCCGTAGGCAGCGCCCTCGGCCGGTGGACTCTGTGACGGCCTGCCGGTCTGTCGGGAGGCCGTCACACTGAGCCTCTCAACTCGGCACCTGATCGGGTGACTCAGCACCCGTGCCACAACCGCGCCAGATCAGGCGGGGAATCACGGGGAACTCCAGTGACCGGCAGGGGCAGCGGCCAGCATCCACCGAGATCGGCATTCCGCAGGTCACGCCCGTGATCGCCCCACCTCGCTTGTAAAGCGGGGGTCGTCGGTTCGAACCCGACAGGAGGCTCGGCGTACGGGAAGTCCCGGAGCGAACCTCGCTCCGGGACTTTCGCGTATACGTTCATATGTGCGCCGGGGGGACGCCTGGTGCGGGAGCGGCAGGGGATGCCGCCCATCGGGGAGCGACAGGGGGACGTGCTGTGCGTACTACGCGTGGATTCTTGGGCGGGGGCGGACGACGCCTTGCCGCCATGGCGGGGGCGGTGGCGCTGCTGGCCGCCGGACTGGCAGGAACAGCCGCCGCGTCGACGGTGGTGGACGAATCGGCCGAGTTGACGATGGAGGCACCGGACGTCGCGGCCGGTGGCACGGTCACCCACCGGGTCACCGTGCGGACCACGATGGCGGGCGATCTGGACCTGCGGTTCACGACGGAGAAGGGGCAGCGCTCCTGGCGCGAGGAGGACCGGTGGGGCACTGGGCTCAGCGTCGCCGCCGTCGACGGGTCGACCGCGGACTGCTCCTACCCGTCGGACGTCGTGGAGGAGTCCCTGCACTGCAGGCTCCCCGAGGGCACCACCACCGTGGCGTACACCCTGAAGGCGGCAGCGAACACTCCGGCCTGGAAGCTCACCGCTCACCTCGTCTTCAGCGTGGGCTCGGACCTCTTGGGCTCGGCGACCAGCGACTTCGCGGTCCAGAGCTCCGTCCCGGTCGCCGATGACTACCTCGTCCTCGGCCGGGACAAGGGCACCGGCGCTCTCACCATGCATGGCGCGTACGGAGTGCACGGCCTCGACGTCGAGCGCTACTTCTGGCGCCTGAACGGCTGGGACAAGTACAACGCGTTCACCAAACTCTCCCCGATCAAGGAGTGGTTCCTCGGCGGCGGCGTCGTCGCCCGGGACAAGGAGGGCGTGCTCTGGCACTACCAGATGCCCGGTCTGGACATGAACACCCCCATGCGGATGGAGGTACGGGTCGGCAGCGGCTGGAATGCGTACACCCTGCTGCGCGGCGCCGGTGATCTCAACGGCGATGGCCAGGCGGATCTGATCGCGCGGGACGGCTCCGGTGCGCTCTGGCTCTACAAGGGCACGGGCAGCTGGGCGACGCCGTTCGCCGCGCGGGTGCAGATCGGGACCGGGTGGAACATCTACACCTCGCTGACCGGCGGCATCGATGTGTCGGGTGACGGAAAACCGGATCTGATCGCGCGGGACAGCGCCGGTGACCTGTGGCTGTACCAGGGCACGGGGGACGGATCCCTGCCGGTCAAGCCGCGTACGAAGATCGGCAACGGCTGGAACATCTACAACTCGCTGGTGCCGCTCGGTGACATCAACGCCGACGGGCATCCGGAACTCGTAGCCCGGGACGCGGCCGGGGTGATGTGGATGTACATGGGCACGGGTGACGCGGCACTGCCGTTCAAGGCGCGGGCCCAGGCCGCCAGGGACTGGGACCGGTTCGACGCGCTGACGTAGACGCAGGCAGTCCGTGGTGCACGGGGCCCCTGGCGGATCGCCGGGGGCCCTTGTGCTGTACGTTCCGGGAACGCCATGGGGGGATGCCTGGCGTTGCCGCGGCAGCACAGTGCCGCCTTTTCATCTTGAGGAACCGCTTCATGCGAAGACTCTTCGCCTTCGGGGGGAGCGCGGCCCTGCTGGTCGCCGCCGTCGTGGGCACGGCCGGACCGGCCGTCGCCGCGGACGAGTTCATCGGCTTCACTATCGACGACATCGTTCTGCAGCCCGGCGACGGCTGGGGCGAGCTGACTCCGACCGGCCTTGACGGCACTCCGGACGGCACGCTCGTGTTCGCCCTGAGCAAGAAGGAACTGACCGACCCGACGTGGAGCGGGGCCGGGCTGCCGGCCGGCATCACCGCGGAGGCGCAGGAGGTCTGCAAGCCTGCGGCCGGAGTCGTCGGGGTCTACACCTGCCCCATCAACGACGACAACCCCTTCCCGGGGCTGACCGTCGAGGCCGCCGCGTCCGCCGCCCACGACACGACGCTCCACTACGGCGTCGTCTACGCGGCCCGCGGGGCGGACATCAACAAGGCCGTCAAGGAGGCGCAGACGGTCGGCAGCCTTCCGGAGGACGGCCGGCACGCCGCCCGTACCGTGACCGTGAGGTCGGCCGAGCACGTCGCCCAGAACACCCTGAAACTGGACACCCCGGCGCTGCCGGCCGGTGGGTCCGTCACCCAGTCGGTGACCGTCCACGCCGTGGACAAGGGCGAGTTGGAGGTGTTCTTCGAGCCGTCCGAGGGCCAGCGCTGGTGGGAGGAGGGCGAGCTCCAGGTCGAGATCACCTCCGCCACCGGCGGTCCGACCGCGACCTGTGACCATGTGCTCGGCGACCTCGGCTACGGGGGCGTCACCTGCGCCGTCACGCCGGGCGACGTCACCGTCTCGTACACGCTGAAGGCGGCCGCCACGGCCGCGGCCTGGAAGATCGACGTCAACGCGGTCTACAACGTCTACACGTTCGGCACGGGCAACCCGGAGGCGCGCAGCACCTTCGCGGTCCAGAGCTCGCGCCCGGTCCCCACGCACCACACCCTCTTCGCCCGGGACACCGGCGGCACGCTCCACTCCTTCTCGGGCACCGGAAAGGCCACGGAGCCGTTCGGGGACTTCGCCGAGCCGATGGGCCGCGGCTGGAACGCGTACAACGCGCTGACCAAGCTCTCGCCGCTGACCGTCCAGAACACGGGCGCGGGCGTCGTCGGCCGGGACAGCACGGGTGTCCTGTGGCACTACCGCATGAGCGGCGACTACTACCCGGCCTTCGGCCCGCGGACACGCGTCGGCTCGGGCTGGGGTGTCTACAACTCGCTGACCGGCGTCGCCGATGTCATGGGTGACGGCAAGGCGGACCTGCTCGCCCGCGACGGTGCGGGTGTGCTGTGGCTGTACAAGGGCACGGGCAGCAGCTCCGCGCCGTTCGCCGCGCGTACGAAGGTAGGCAGCGGCTGGGGCGTCTACAACCAGTTCACCGGCGCTGGTGACCTGACGGGTGACGGCAGGGCGGACCTGATCGCGCGGGACGCGTCGGGCGCGCAGTGGCTGTACCAGGGCACGGGCAACGCGGCGTCCCCGTTCGCCGCCCGCACCAAGGTCGGCACCGGCTGGGGTGCGTACGCATTGCTGTCGGGCCCGGGCGACCTGACGGACGACGGCCGGGCGGACCTGATCGCGCGGGACGCGGCCGGGGTCTTCTGGCTCTACAAGGGCACGGGCAAGGCGACGGCGCCGTTCTCGGCTCGTACGAAGGTGGGTACGGGCTGGGGCGGCGTCGAGGGGCGCTCGCTGAACAGCCTGCTCTGATCCTTGTTCTGACGTACGGCCGCTGAGCAGCCGACTGGGCCCCGGACGATGCGTCCGGGGCCCTCGTGCGCTCAGTGCCGAACGCGCCCCGCTGGAGGTCTGAGGCGGCCGGGCAACTCCCTAGTGCCGGCCCGCGATCCGGTCCGCCACCCGGGCGATGCGGTCGGTCTCCGCCGTGCGCGCCCCCGCCTCGCGGCGGTCCGCCGCGCGGTAGGCCGCGTGCATGCCCTGCACGCCCAGCCAGCGCAGCGGCTCCGGCTCCCACTTGCGGACCTTGTGGTTCACCCAGGGCAGCGAGGTGAGTTCGGTGCCGCCCGCCTGGCCCGAGTCCTGCTGGATCAGGTCGCGCAGGGTCCGGGCCGCGAGGTTGGTGGTGGCCACGCCGGAGCCGACGTAGCCGCCCGCCCAGCCGAGGCCGGTGGAGCGGTCCAGGGTGACCGTGGCGCACCAGTCGCGGGGGACGCCGAGGACGCCCGACCAGGCGTGGTCGATGCGGACGCCCGCGGTGGTCGGGAAGAAGCGGACCAGGATCTCGCGGAGGGCTTCGATCGTGGCGGGCTGGGTGCGGCCGTCGTTGTCGGTCTTCGAGCCGAAGCGGTACGGGACGCCCCGGCCGCCCAGGGCGATGCGGTCGTCCGCGGTGCGCTGCGCGTACATGTAGGCGTGGGCCATGTCGCCGAGGGTCTCGTGGCCGTCCCAGCCGATGGTGTCCCAGACGGACCGGGGGAGGGGTTCCGTCGCGATCATGGAGGAGTTCATGGGGAGCCAGTCTCGCTTCTGGCCCTTGAGGTTCGCGGTGAAGCCTTCGGTGCAGCGCAGGATGTACGGGGCGCGGACCGTGCCGTACGGCGTGATGGCGTGCTTGGGCTTGATCTCCGTGACGGGCGTCGACTCGTGGATGGTGACGCCCAGTGCTTCGACGACCGCCGCCAGGCCCTTGACGAGTTTCACTGGGTGCAGGCGGGCGCCGTGCGGGGTCCAGGTGGAGGCGACGGCTCCGGTGACGCGTACGCGTTCGGCGGTCTCGCGGGCGCCGAGCAGTACGCGGTCCTTCTCGCCGAAGGCGATCTCGACGGCGTGGAAGGCCTTGAGGCGGGTCAACTGGGCGGGGGTGCGGGCGACTTCGAGTACGCCGCCCTGGTGGATGTCGGCGTCGATGCCCTCTTCCGCGGCGACGCGCACCACCTCGTCGACGGTGTCGTTCATGGCCTGCTGGAGGCGGACGGCGGCGTCGTGGCCGTGGAGCCTGGCGTAGCGCTCGCGGCCGGCGATGCCGTTGTAGAGCCAGCCGCCGTTGCGGCCGGAGGCGCCGTAGCCGCAGAACTTGCCCTCAAGGACCGTGATGTTCAAGAAGGGCACGGCCTTCTTGAGGTAGTAGGCCGTCCACAGACCGGTGTATCCGCCGCCGACGATGCAGACGTCCGCGGTGGCGTCTCCGGGGAGGGGTTCCCGGGGGACGGGGGTGCCGTCCTGCGCGTACCAGAACGATATGCCGCCGTTGACGGTGCTGGTGCTCATGATGTCCCTGCTGCTTGATCCGGCCGCCACTGTGCGCCTGTTGTGGCGGGAGGGTACTCGTAGGCCCTTTCATGGTCGTACCCAGGACCGGTCTCCGCACGGTCGTAGGATCCGGGCGTGATCGACATTCCGGAAGAACTGACGGCCACGCAGATCAAGTACGGCGGTGAGGCGGGCCGTGCTTTCCTCGCCGCGCTGCCGGAGCGTGCCGCCGACTTCCTGGACCGCTGGGAGCTGCGGCAGACCGGCCGCCCCATGCACGGCTGGTGCGCGCTCGTCCTGCCGGTGGAGCGCGCGGACGGTATGCCCGCCGCCCTCAAGCTCCAGGCCGTCGACGAGGAGAGCGAGGGGGAGCCGCTCGCGCTGCGGACCTGGGACGGGGACGGGGCCGTACGGCTGCTGGAGTACGAGCAGCAGACCGGCACACTGCTGCTGGAGCGGCTGGACTCATCGCGTCATCTGTCCGTCGTGGCCGAGAGCCGGGAGGCGGTGCGGATCCTCGCCGAGCTGCTGGCCCGGCTGACGTCCGTACCGGCGCCGGACGGGCTGCGGCGGCTCGGTGACATCGCGGCCCGGATGCTCGACGGCGTGCCGCGCGCGCTGACAGCCCTCGCGGACGAGGACGAGCGGCGGCTGCTGAGGGACTGCGCGGCGGCGGTACGGGAGGTCGCCGACGAGCCCGGCGACCGGCTGCTGCACTGGGATCTGCACTACGACAACGTGCTGGCCGCTGCACCCCGGATCCGCGCGTGAGCCATGGCTCGCCATCGACCCCAAGCCGCTCGCCGGCGATCCGGGCTTCGATCTGCTGCCCGCCCTCGGCAACCGCTTCGACCCGGCGGAAGTCCTGTGGCGCTTCGATCTGATGACGGAGGTGCTGGGCCTCGACCGCGAGACGGCGCGGGCCTGGACGCTCGGGCGCGTTCTGCAGAACAGCCTGTGGGACGTGAAGGGCGGAGAGACCCGTCTCCAGGAGCAACAGGTGTCCATCGGTCGGAAGCTGCTGGCACGGTAGCCGGGTCGGCATCCATCCTGGCCACATGATTCGTCACGCCACACCCGCCGATGTCCCCGAGATCCACCGCATGATCCGCGAACTCGCCGAGTACGAGAAGGCCCTGGAAGAGGCAAGGGCGAGCGAGGAGCAGCTGCACGAGGCGCTGTTCGGCGAGCGGCCCGCCGCCTTCGCGCATATCGCGGAGACGGCGGAAGGGGAGATCGCGGGCTACTCGCTCTGGTTCCTCAACTTCTCGACGTGGCGCGGGGTGCACGGCATCTATCTGGAGGATCTGTACGTACGGCCGGTGCTGCGCGGCGGCGGATACGGCAAGGCGCTGCTGGCCGAGCTGGCGCGGATCTGTGTGGAGCGCGGTTACGAGCGTCTGGAGTGGTCCGTGCTGAACTGGAACACCCCGTCGATCGACTTCTACCGCGCACTGGGTGCGGAGCCGCAGGACGAGTGGACGGTCTACCGGCTGACCGACGGGGCGCTCACCAAGCTCGGTTCATAGCGTTCTCGGTTCATAGCGTTTACGGGGTTCATTGCGTCTACGGGATTCATGGCGTTTGCGGGATCAGGACGACTTTGCCCATCGTGCCCCTGGTCTCCAGTGCGCGGTGGGCCTCGGCCGCCTCGGCGAGCGGGAAGCGCTGCACGGCGGGGCGCAGCCGGCCCGACGCGGCCTCGGCGAGGGACCGCTCTTCCAGTGTGCGTACGTCGCCGCCCGCCTTCTCGATCATCACCGGGCCGAGCACGCCCTCGGAGGTGATGCCGCGCTCCGCCAGCTCCTCGTCCGTGAAGGTCAGCGGCGCACCGTCGTGCAGGCCCTCGCCCGACCAGCCGAAGACGATGTGCTTGCCGCCCTTGCCGAGGAGGTCGACGGCGGTGTGGGCGGTCGCCCCGCCCACCGAGTCGAACACGACGGTCGCGCGGCGCTCGCCGAGGTAGCCGCGGACCTGGTCGGGCCAGTGTGCCTCCCTGTAGTCGACGGCCAGGTCGGCGCCGTTCTCGACGACCCGGGAGACCTTGGCGGGGCCGCCCGCGAGGCCGATGACGAGGGCGCCGGCGTTTTTCGCGTACTGCACGAGGAGCGTGCCGATGCCGCCGGCCGCGGCCGGGACGATAGCGATGTCGTCGGGGCCGAGGTCGGTGAACTGCAGGATGCCCATCGTCGTACGGCCCGTCCCGATCATCGCGACGGCCTCGGCCTCGTCGAGGTTGCCCGGGATCTCGTGCAGCCGGGCGGCGTCGGAGACGGCGAGCTCCGCGTAGCCTCCGGGGGCCATGCCGAGGTGGACGACAACCCGCTTGCCGAGCCAGCCCGGGTCGGTCCCGTCACCGAGCGACTCGACCATGCCCGCGACCTCGCGGCCGGGGATGGTGGGCAGCTCGACGGGGGCGGGGTAGGGGCCGGTCATGCCCTCGCGCAGGGCGGTGTCGAGGAGATGGACGCCGGACGCGGCGACGGCGATCCGCACCTGGCCGGGGCCGGGGACGGGGTCTTCGGTCCGCTCGTAGCGAAGGTTCTCGGCGGGGCCGAAGGCGTGGAGGCGGATGGCGTGCATGGCGGGCTCCTCTGAGCAGACTCGTGAGCTGACTCGGTGGCTACGGGCAACACCCTTCAACCTCAAGCCCGCTTGAGGTCAAGAGCCGCTGTTGTCCCCTGTCCGCCTTGCCGTCTGGCCGCCGTGCTACAGGCGCGGGAAGCGGGCCTGTAGGTCCCAGACGACGGGGTTGTCGTCGAGCCCTTCGTGCATGTCGGACAGATCCGCGATCAGATCGTGCAGGAAGTCGCGGGCCTCGCGGCGCAGCTCGGCGTGGCTGAAGGTGAGGGGCGGCTCGTCGCCCGGCATCCAGTCGGCCTCCACATCGACCCAGCCGAAGCGCCGCTCGAAGAGCATCCGGTCGGCGGACTCGGTGAAGTCCAGCTCGGCGTACTGGGGTTTCGCGGCGCGGCTGCCGAGCGGGTCGCGGTCGAGCTGCTCGACGATGTCGCACAACGCCCAGGCGAAGTCGAGCACCGGCACCCATCCCCAGGCTGTGGAGACCTCGCGGTCCTCTTTGGTGTCGGCGAGATAGACGTCCCCGCAGAACAGGTCGTGCCGCAGCGCCTGGACGTCCGCGCGGCGGTAGTCGGTCTGCGGGGGGTCGGGGAAGCGACGGGAGAGGGAGTAGCCGATGTCGAGCACGGGGTGATGGTGTCATGGGGGGCGCCCCACCCCGAGCCCGCCCGCCCCTGCCCGCCCGCCCCGCCGGGCTACGGCAGCAATCGCTGCTGACACCCGCCCCCGTAGGATCAACTGCGTGGATCAGCGAACTCGCTTACGCACCCTGACGCTGCGCACCCTGACGCCCGCCGTCGCCCTGCTCCTCCTCGCGGGTTGTACCGACGGCGGCGCCGCCGTGCACGGCAAGCCGGGCGCATCAGGCGTACGCGACCCGCTCTTCCGCGATCTCGGCAACGGCGGTTACGACGTCCAGCACTACGCCCTGAACCTCGACTACGAGCCGAAGACCGGCCGCCTCAAGGGCACCGCCGAGATCACCGCCCGCGCCACCCAGGACCTGAGCGCCTTCAATCTCGACCTCCACGAGCTGACCGTCGACAGCGCCACCGTCGACGGCAAGAAGGCCGCCGCCAACCAGGCGGGCGACGAGCTGACGCTGCGCCCGCACCGCGACATCGACAAGGGCAAGACCTTCCGTACCGTCGTCCGCTACTCCGGAGAGCCGCAGAAGATCGTCAACGAGGGCGGCGACGAGGAGGACGGCGACGTGGAAGGCTGGCTGAAGACCGCGGACGGCACGCTCGCGGTCGGCGAGCCCACCGGGTCGATGGCGTGGTTCCCCAGTAACAACCACCCGAGCGACAAGGCCGCGTACGACATCACGGTCACCGTCCCCGAGCGGCTGAAGGCCATCTCCAACGGGGAGTTGATGAGCGAGCGCACGACCGGCGGCCGCACCACCTTCGCCTGGAAGTCGAAGGAGCCGATGGCCAGTTACCTCGCCACGCTCGCCATCGGCGCGTACGACGTGAAGCGCTCCCTCACGCCCTCCGGCCTCTCCGTCCTCACCGCCGTCGACCCGGCTGTGGCCGACGAGAGCGCGGACCTGCTCGCCCGCATCCCCGAGATCATGAAGTGGGCTACGGAGAACTTCGGTCGGTACCCCTTCTCCTCCATCGGCGCGATCGTCGTCCCGACGAACGAGATCAAGTACGCCCTGGAGACCCAGACCAGGCCCGTCTTCCCGGCGGAACAATTCGACGTCGGGACGCTCGTCCACGAGATCGCGCACCAGTGGTACGGCAACTCCGTGACGCCCGCGTCCTGGAAGGACATGTGGCTCAACGAGGGCTTGGCCACGTACGCGGAGTGGATCTGGGCGGAGGACTTCGAGGACACCCCGGCCCAGGAAAGCTTCGAGGAGGCCTTCGCCGACGAGGACAACTGGGCTTTCCCGCCTGCTGATCCGCCGTCAGCCGCCGAGGTCTCCGACCCGCCGGTGTACTGGCGGGGCGCGATGGTCATCCACAAGATCCGCCAGACGGTGGGCGAGGACATGTTCTACAAGATCTTGCGGGGCTGGGCGACGGCGCACCGGCACGGCAACGCCTCGACCGCCGACTTCACCGCGTACGTGGAGGAGCAGTCCGGCAAGGACCTGAGGAGGGCGGTGTGGGACACCTGGCTGTACGGCAAGGACAAGCCGGCGCGGCCGTAGCCGAGAGCGCGCGGGGAGCGCAGGGAGCCCCCGGCCGCGGCCGGGGGCTCCCTGAACACCGCGGTGAACGTCAGAGGTTGACGCCGAAGTCGCGGGCGATGCCCTCCAGCCCCGAGGCGTAACCCTGGCCGACCGCGCGGAACTTCCACTCGGCGCCGTTGCGGTAGAGCTCGCCGAAGACCATCGCGGTCTCGGTGGCGGCGTCCTCGCTCAGGTCGTAGCGCGCGAGCTCGGTGCCGCCGGCCTGGTTGACGATGCGGATGTAGGCGTTGCGCACCTGGCCGAAGTTCTGGCTGCGGCTGACGGCGTCGTAGATCGAGACCGGGAAGACGATCTTGTCGACGTCGGCCGGCAGACCCGCCAGGTTGACGTTGATCTGCTCGTCGTCGCCGCCGCCCTCGCCGGTGCGGTTGTCACCGGTGTGGACGATGGTCTGGTCGGGCGTCGCCTTGTTGTTGAAGAAGACGAAGTGGGCGTCGGAGGCGACCTTGCCACCGGGGTTGACGCCGATGGCGGAGGCGTCGAGGTCGAAGTCGGTGCCGGTGGTGGTGCGGACGTCCCAGCCAAGGCCGACCGTGACGGCGGTCAGGCCCGGTGCCTCCTTGGTGAGCGAGACGTTGCCGCCCTTGGACAGGCTTACTGCCATTGGGAAGTCCCCTTCGTGGTGGTGTGCGGGCTTCGAGCACTCCCGAAGCTACCGTCACCCGTCATAACGCAGGCAGGGGACTGCCAGGTTCCACCCGCCTTTCTTTATTTGCCGTGCTCGTCCTTGCCGAGTCGCGGAAAAGCGGGTGACGCGAACGGCGCGGGCACGCGACCATGGAGGCATGTCCGGGCCCTACATCATCCGCGGTTCGGTCTCCCTGCCGGAGGCCGAGCTCATGTGGCGTTTCTCGCGGTCGTCGGGACCGGGTGGCCAGCACGTCAACACCAGCGACTCGCAGGTGGAGCTCCGCTTCGACCTCGCGAAGACCGAGGCGCTTCCGCAGGTCTGGAAGGACCGCGCGCTGGAGCGGCTCGCGGGCCGGCTGGTCGGCGGGGTGATCGCCGTACGTGCGTCGGAGCACCGCTCGCAGTGGCGCAACCGCGAGACGGCGGCGGTCCGCCTGGCGACGCTGCTCGCAGAGGCGACGGCGCCGCCACCGCGACCCCGACGGGCGACGAAGATCCCGCGCGGCATCAATGAGCGCCGCCTGCGCGAGAAGAAGCAACGCGCAGAAACGAAACGGGGTCGCACGGGCCGCGCCTGGGACTAGGAAACCTGGGCCTAGGAAACCTGGGACTAGGAATGGGACTGGGAAGGGGTGGGTCGGGGGAAAGCCCCTCAGCCCAACTGGTGGTACCGGCCACGGAAATACAGCAGCGGCCCCCCGTCCCCGCTCGGCAGCGACGCCGCCAGCACCCGGCCGATCACCAGTGTGTGGTCGCCCGCCTCGATCCGTTGTTCCGTACTGCATTCCAGCGTCGCCAGCGCGCCCCGGACCAACAGCGCTCCGCTCACCTCGCCCCGTGTGTACGGGATGTCCTCGAACAGCAGCCGGTCGCTGACCCGTCCCTTCATCGCGAACCGCCCGGCGACGTGCCGCTGGCTCTCCGAGAGCACCGACACCCCCCACAGCGGCTGCTCAGCGAGCAGGTCGTCCATGCGCGAGCCGTTGCGCAGGCTCACCAGCACCAGCGGGGGGTCCAGCGACACCGACATGAACGCGGTGGCGGTCATGCCGACGTCCTCGCCGCGCGGGCCGTCGTCGGGGTCGTGCGCGGTCACCAGCACCACACCCGCGGCCAGCCGGGACATGGCGGCGCGGAACTCCTCGTTGCTCACCCCCTCAGCATGGGGGATGGCATCAGTGGCGGAAGTAGAGGTCGTCTGCAACACACGAGAACGCTAACCTCGGCCGCCCGGCCCCGCATCGGCCCAGGGGACCAGCCAAGTCCTAGGACCGGCGCAGGACCTGGACGGGACGGCGCGGGACCGATAGACGACGGCGCCGGACCGATACAGGACCGGCGCGAAAACGGCGCACGCCGGGCGCATGACCGGCGTACCCGGATTTGCTTTCAAGAAAGACATGGAGCGCTCCAACCCCGCGCTCGCAACCCTTCATCATCTGATGTGACTTGAGTCACAGAGTGCAGTAATTGTTGACCCTGTGTACCGAGTGGACAGCTCGCTGTGATTCAGTGGCCGTGATACCGAAACATGAAAGCCGATGAGAACCCTGGAGTTTGCTGTCGAGGTCTCGGGGAGAGCGAGCGATGGAGACCGAGTCGGAGCCCTACGTCCGTCTTGCGACCCTGCGGCAGCTGCACCAGGTCGTCGCGGACCTCAACACGGCCCGGAGCTTGGCCGACACTCTGCAGACCGTCGCCGACGGCATCGTCGCAGGACTCGGCTACGAACTGGCCTGCGTCAATCTCGTACGCCCCGACGGTGACCTCGTCGTTGCCGCGTTCGCCGGCAGCGCCGCCGCGGAAGCCCTGATCACCGGACGGGTCGGCTCGCGCCCCTCCTGGGAGCGGCGGCTGTCCATGGGTGAGGCCTGGGGCGAGCTCCGCTTCATCCCGCACACCGAGGGCTGGGTGCTCATAGAGGACGACGTCCCGCAGTGGCACACCGAAGGCCCCGATCCCCGCTTCGAGGACGAGTGGCACCCGCAGGACCGGCTGTACGCCCCCATGTACGCATCGGGTGGCGGTCGAGAGCTCCTCGGCGTCATCTCCGTCGACCGGCCGCGCAATGGACGACGCCCCGGACCCTGGGGCCAGGAAGCGCTCCAGATGTACGCGTCGCAGGCGGCCATTGCGATCAGCAACGCCCGGTTGAGAGCAAACATGCAGCGCGCCCTGGTCAGACTCGAGCGCGAGCAGCAGGCCCTGCGCGCCAGCGAGGAGTCCTTCCGGCAGGCCTTCGAATACGCGCCGAGCGGCATGGCCATCGCCGAGATGGGCGGCGACCAGCACGGCCGGCTGCTGCGCACCAATGACGCCCTGTGCCGGCTGCTCGGCCGCCCGGCGGCCGCGATGCGCCGGTACTCCTTCGCCGATCTCGTCCACCCCGAGGACGTCGGCACCCTGCTGCGTACGTCCGCGGAGGGCGGCCGCGCCGAGCTGCGTCTCGGCCGCCGGGACGGTACGTACATCTGGGTCTCGCTGCGTAACTCCGTCGTCGCCGACACCGCGGACGGGCCGCGTTTTCTGCTCACCCATGTCGAGGACATAGAGGAGCGCAAGCGCCACGAGCTGCAGCTCGCCCACCGCGCCTCGCACGACTCGCTCACCGGCCTGCCCAACAGCGCGGAGCTGCGCGCCCGGCTCAGCTCCCGGCTGTGCGAGCGGCCGCACGCGGCGCGGGAGACGGCCATCGAGGCGCTCGACGCCGCTTACGAGTCCGACACGGAGCACATCTTCGGCGGTGACGGCTTCGATTTCGAGACGACGGGCGTGCCGTACGACCACCATGTGCACGCGGTCGCGCCCGACAGCGAGATCGACGACGGGACGAAGGGGCTCGCGGTCCTCTTCTGCGACCTGGACGGCTTCAAGTCGATCAACGACCGGTTCGGGCACCAGACGGGTGACGCGGTGCTGGTCGAGGTCGCGCGCCGGCTCACCACCCTCGTACGCGACAACGACACCGTCGCCCGGCTCGGAGGTGACGAGTTCGTCGTCCTCGCCGACGGCCTGGGCGCGGCGGACGCCGCCGACCTGGCCGTTCGCCTGCGGAACGCGATCATCTTGCCGATCCGGGTCGGCGGCAGGGGGGTTCGCGTCGGGGCGAGCTTCGGGATCGGCTGGGCGAGCTGCGGGATGTCCGTGGAAGAGGTCCTGCAATCGGCTGACCAGCGGATGTACATCGAGAAGCGGTCCCGGGCGAAGGTGCACCGGCGGGCCGGCTGAGGGCAACGACACCCTCTGGGTTACTCCGAACCGGGTAGGCTCGCCCGCGTCGGCGATGTGCTGACGACATGGTAAGGAGTGACTAGGGATGACGGCCGGTAACAACGGCGCGAGCACGCCCGAGGACGACGATCCGTTCGGCTACCTGTACGAGGACGGACGGGCAGCGGGCGCGACACCGCCCGGCCAGGGCCGCGGCTACGGCTATCCGGGTCCGGCCGCGCAGCCCGGGGTCCCCAGAACCTCGTACAACCAGGTACGGACGGTCGGCGAGCGCCAGTACGGCCAGGTGCCGCAGCAGGCGTACGCACCGCAGGGCCAGCCGACCGCGCAGTACGCGGCGCCCGAGACCTACCCCGGCGGCGCCCCCACCCGCCAGACCGTGCCCCAGCAGCAAGGCAACGGCCACGGTGGCGGCCACGGTGGCGGCCGCAGCGGCGGCCCCAACACCAAGGGCCTGCTGATCGGCGCGATCGCGGTGGTCGCGGTCGTGGTGATCGCCATCGGCGTGGCGCTGATGACGGCCGGCGGCGAGGACGACAAGGCGGGCGACCGGTCGGGCGGGAACGGCGGCGCGACGGCGGGCCAGTCCGTGAAGCCGAGCGATGAGCCGTCCGCCTCGGAGGACGTGCAGGAGCCGCTGCCGAAGCAGGATGCGGCGACATTGCAGCTCGGAGCCCCTGCCGCGCTTGCGAAGGACATCGAGGGTGCGGAGGGTTCGGGCGGTGCGTTTGTGACCGGCTTCAACTCGGTGGGCGCCTCGGTCACTTGGAAGGCGAAGGTCACGTCGCCCGGCGCGTACAAGCTGTATGTGCGCTACGCCATCCCGGCGCAGGACGCCAACGCCACGCTGACCATCAACGGCAAGGCGAACAGCAACCCGCTGGGGCTGAAGAACTTCATCAAGTCCACGGACCCGGCCTGGGACAAGAACTGGCAGACCACGTGGGCGCCGGTCACCTTGAAGCAGGGCGAGAACGAGATCAAGATTTCCTGCGAGCAGGGCAACCAGTGCAACGCCATTCTCGACTGGCTCGAGGTCAGGAACGGCTGATCACGTTCTGATCCGTTCGGATCGTCCGCAGGAAACCCGCCACCGTCCCGGCCATCGCTTCGCGAGCCGGGACGAGGTATTTCCGGGGGTCCACCGTCGACGGGTTGGCCTCCAGGAAGGCCCGGACCGCGCCCGTGAACGCCGTGTTGAGCGCCGTGCCGACGTTGATCTTGACCATGCCGGCGGCGACCGCGCGGCGGATCTCCTCGTCCGGGACGCCGGAGGAGCCGTGCAGGACCAGGGGAACCGGGACCGCGTCCCGCAGGTCGGTGATCAGGGTGTGGTCCAGGGACGCCGTGCGCTGCGTCATCGCGTGGGACGAGCCGACCGCTACGGCCAGCGCGTCCACGCCCGTGTCGGCGACGTAGGCCGCGGCCTCGGACGGGGCGGTGCGGACGCCCGGGGCGTGGGCGTCGAGCGGGGGCTCGCCCTCCTTGCCGCCGACCTTGCCGAGCTCCGCCTCGATCCAGATGCCGCGCTCGTGGCCCCAGCGCACCGCGTCCGCCGTGGCCTTGACGTTCTCGTCGTACGGCAGCTTCGAGGCGTCGAACATCACCGAGCTGAAGCCCTCGTCGGCCGCCGCCCGCAGCAGGTCCGCGGAGACGACATGGTCGAGGTGGAGGGCGAGCGGGGCGGTGGATGCGCGGGCGACGGCGGATGCGGCTGCGGCGATAGCGGAGAGCTTTCCGCCGTGGAACTTCACCGCGTTCTCGGATATCTGCAGGATCGCGGGCGCGCCGGCCTGCTCGGCCCCGGCGGCGATCGCCTCCGCGTGCTCCAGCGTGATGACGTTGAAGGCGGCTATGCCGCGGCTGCCTGCCGCTGCGGCCGAGACGAGTTCACCAGTGCTGACAAGCGGCATGGTGCCCCCCAATTCCCGGACAGCTGGGCCCGATTGTGCGCTCGCGGTGGGCTTTCACGCCGCGGCCACGCGCTCTGTCACCGCTATGCGTGGCAGCAGGTCCTTGTACGCCACGGCGTCGAACTCGCCCGCCGCCGGGGCCAGCACGGTCGCCGCGGACAGGGCGACGGCACGGGCCAGCCGGTCCGGCCACGGCAGCCGCTCCACGAGCCCGGAGAGCAGCCCGGCGACCGCCGAGTCGCCCGCGCCCGTCGGATTGCCCTTCACCGGGGCGGGCGGGATCGCCTGCCAGACGCCTTCGGGGGTGGCCGCGAGCACGCCGTCCGGGCCGAGCGAGGCGACCACCGTGTGCGCGCCGCGGCGGCGGGCGTCGCGGGCGGCGCGCAGCGGCTCGCGGGAGCCGGTGAGCTGGGCGAGCTCGTCTGCGTTCGGCTTGACCAGGTCGGGGCGGGCGGCGATGCCGCGGCGCAGCGGTTCGCCGCTGGTGTCGAGGAGCACGGGGACGTCCGCGGCGCGGGCCAGGCGGATCAGTTGGGCGTACGCGCCCACATGGATGCCCGGCGGCAGGCTGCCGCACAGGGCGACGGCCCGGGCCTCTCGCAGGAGGGAGTCGTACGAGGAGAGGAACGTGGCCCATTCGGCGGGGCTGACCGTGGGGCCCGCCTCGTTCAGCTGGGTGGTGTCGCCGCTCGCGTCGTCCACGACGGCGAGCGTGCGGCGCGTGGTCCCGGCGATCGGGACGAGCGCGTCGTGCGGCGTGAGCGGGGCCAGCAGATCGCGCAGTACGGCTCCGACGGGACCGCCCACGAAGCCGGTGATGACGCTCTCGTGGCCCAGCGCGGCCAGCACGCGGGCGACGTTGAGGCCCTTGCCACCGGGGCGTTCGCGGACCTCCCCGACGCGGTGGCTGGCGTGCGGGGTCAGCGCGGGGACCGAATACGTGATGTCCAGGGCGGTGTTGAGCGTGACCGTCAGAATCACCCGTGTCACCCCCCACAGAACGCGCTTGCCGTGTTCGTACGGGCCCTGATCATGCCAAACCGAAGGCGGTTGGCCCAGACCCCCGGGCCAACCGCCTTGCCATAAGTTACGCAGAAATCACCCCACTTGGGGCTCAACCACCCATTCGCCCTTACGCATCACGCCCTTGAGCGTGAACTCCGCGTCGAGCACCACCAGGTCGGCGTCCTTGCCCGGCTCCAGCGAGCCGACCTTGTCGTACACGCCGAGCAGCTTCGCGGGGTTGGCCGAGATGGCCTGGACGACGTCCTCCACCGGCAGCCTGTCGATGGTGGCCGCGCGCCTGAATGCGGTGTCCAGGGTGAGCGTAGAGCCGGCGATCGAGCCGCCGTCGACCAGCCGGGCGACCCCGTCCTTGACGTCGACCGCGAGCGGGCCGAGCTGGTAGCGGCCGTCGCCGAAGCCCGCCGCGTCCATGGCGTCCGTGATGAAGGCGACACGGCCCGCGCCCGCGCGGTGGAAGGCGAGCTCCAGGGCGGCGGGGTGCAGATGCGTGCCGTCGTTGATCAGCTCGACCGTGATGCGCTCGTCCTCCAGGAGCGCTGCGATCGGGCCCGGAGCGCGGTGGCCGAGGCCGGGCATCGCGTTGAACAGGTGCGTCGCCACGGTCGCGCCCGCCTCGATCGCCTCGACGGTCTGCTCGTACGTCGCGTCCGTGTGGCCGATCGCGGCGATCACGCCGTGCTCGGCGAGCAGCCGTACGGAGTCGATGCCGCCGGGCAGTTCGGTGGCGAGGGTGACCATCTTCGCGGTGCCGCGTGCCGCGTCGATCAGCTTGCGCACCTCCGCCGGGTCGGGGTCGCGCAGCAGTTCCTCGCTGTGGGCGCCCTTGCGGCACGGCGAGATGAAGGGTCCCTCGAAGTGGATGCCGGCGAGGTCGCCCTGCTCGACGAGCTCGGAGAGGAAGCCGGCGCGGTGGGCGAGGAAGTCCATCTCGCCGGTCACGGTGGACGCGACGAGCGTGGTGGTGCCGTGCTCGCGGTGGGTCCGCACGCCCTTCAGCACGTCCTCGGCGCTGCCGGAGGTGAAGGAGGCGCCGCCGCCGCCGTGGTTGTGGATGTCGACGAAGCCGGGGACGACCCAGTGGCCGGTCAGGTCGATGGCAGGCGCGTCCGCGGGCGCGGCGCCGGCGATCTTCGTGCCCTCGACGATGAGCCGTCCGTGCTCGACGGTCCCGGTCGGCAGGACCACCCGGGCGCCGGCGAGAACGGTGCTTTCGGCGCGTGCGGCGCTTGTGGCGCGTGCGGCCATTAGGCGGTTACCTCCGAGTCGGTGGCGAGCAGATCCCAGGCGAGCAGCCCCGCGCCCAGGCATCCGGCGGTGTCCCCGAGGGCTGCCGGGACGATGGCGGGCAGCTTCTGGAACGTCACTCGCTCCTCGACGGCGGCCCTCAGTGGTGTGAACAAGGTTTCCCCCGCCTCGGCGAGACCGCCACCGATGATCAGTGTGCGGGGGTCCAGCAGGGTGAGCGCGGTGACGAGGCCGGCGGCGAGGGCGTCGACGGCGTCGTGCCAGACGCGTACGGCCCGCTGGTCGCCGGACTCGACGGCCTTCGCGCAGTCGGCGGCGTCCGCGTCCGGGTCGCCGCTCGCCTCGGCCCAGGCGCGGGTCACCGCGGCGGCGGAGGCGAGCGTCTCGAGGCAGCCGCGCTGGCCGCAGCCGCAGTCGGGCCCGTCGGGGCGGACGACGATGTGGCCGATCTCGCCGGCGTAACCGTGGGCGCCGGCCTCGATCCGCCCGGCGATGCCGATGGCGCCGGCGATCCCCGTGCCGAGCGGCACGAACAGGAACCGGTCGGCGCCCTTGCCGGCCCCGATCCGTCCCTCGGCGAGCCCGCCGGTCCTGACGTCGTGCCCGAGCGCGACGGGGACGCCGCCGATGCGGTCGGCGACGAGGGCGCGCAGCGGTACGTCGCGCCAGCCGAGGTTGGCGGCGTAGACGGCGATGCCGTGGTCGGCGTCGACGATCCCGGGGACGGCGACGCCGGCGGCGAGCGCGCTCTGGCCGAGGTGCTCCTGGCCGTACGAGCGGAGCTCTGCGGCGAAGCGAAGGATGGACTCGACGACGGCGTCCGGCCCGCGCTCGCGCCCGGTGGGGCGACGGGCCTCATGCAGGAGGGTGCCGTCCACCCCGACCAGGGCGGCTTTCATGCCGGTGCCGCCCACATCGAGGGCGATGACGTGTCTCACGTGGACAGTCTGAAGGGTGGACGGGGGACAGGTCTAGTCCACTGCGCCGGATTGTTGCGCCGCCATACAAACGGCGGCATGGGGTGCGGGGGTCCGCGGTGCGGATGCGGTGCGGGTCGCGGGGGTGCGCGGTGCGGGCTGCGGGCTGGGTGCGGGGGTGCGCGGTGCGGGCTGCGGGGTTGCCCGGTGTCGTGTGGTGCGGGTTCCGGTGCCCCTCCGGGCTCGACTCCTCGGGGTCGGCGGCATCAAGGGGTCCGTGTTGATCACCGCGTCCGGCCGCCGATCCCCTGCGGGGACGACCCTGCACGGCCCCTCCCCACCAGCAGGCACCCGGTCCGGGCCCGCCCGAGGGGTGCCTCAGCCCCCGCCTTGTGGGCTCGGCGGCGAAGCCGCCCGAGCGGCCGGAGGCTAGCCCCGCCTTCCTGGGCTCCCCGGCGAAGCCGCCCGAGCGGCCGGAGGCTAGCCCCGCCTTCCTGGGCTCCCCGGCGAAGCCGCCCGAGCGGCCGGAGGCTAGCCCCGCCTTCCTGGGCTCCCCGGCGAAGCCGCTGGAGTGGCACGGGGGTGTGGGGGCGTCAGCCCCCACGTCTTCCTCCCCCGCCAGGGGGGCCTGGGGGCAGCGCCCCCCCACGCGGCGGAGCCGCAAATTGACACAGCCGGGAAGGGGCGGGGCAGGGGACAAGCCCCGCGCAGCGGCACCCCCACCCGCACCGCGTGGACCCGTCAGGAAAGGATCACGCTGCGCGTCAGGTTCCTCGGCCGGTCCGGGTCGAAGCCCCGCGACTCCGCCAGCGTCACCGCTAGCCGCTGCGCGCGGATCAGGTCCGCCAGGGGGTCCGCCTCCTGGCGGGCCACCAGCGTGCCGCCGACCCGCGCCACGTCCAGGGACAGGCCCTCCGGGAGCGCGCCGAAGACCCACGCCACCCGGCCCGGGCCGGTGATCGAGATCGGGCCGTGGCGGTACTCCATCGCCGGGTACGACTCCGTCCACGCGCCCGCCGCCTCGCGCATCTTCAGGCCCGCCTCCAGCGCGAGCCCGTACGTCCAGCCCCGCCCCAGGAACGTCCACTGCTCCGCCCCGACCACCGCCTCCGGCAGCGGCTCCGTGAGCGCGAGCTCCGCGTCGACCGCCGCATCGGCGACCGACTTCACCCCGGGGACGTCACCCAGACCGGCCCGCAGGAAGGCCAGCGCGGTCGTGGCGAAACGGGTCTGGACCACCGATTCCTCGTCCGCCCAGTCCAGCACCGCCACCGCGTCCGCCGCGTCCATCACCGGCGTCTTCGGGTCCGCGGTCAGCGCCAGCGTCGGCACCTTGCCGTGCAGTTCGGTCAGCAGGTCCAGGACCTCCGTCGTCGTCCCCGAGCGAGTGATCGCGACGACGCGGTCGTACGTACGCCCCGACGGGAACTCCGACGAGGCGAAGGCGTCCGTCTCGCCCAGCCCCGCCGCCTCCCGCAGCGCCGCGTACGCGATCGCCATGAACCAGGACGTACCGCACCCGGTGACGGCGACCCGCTCACCCGGCTCCGGCAGTCCTTCGAAGGCGGCGGCGGCTTCGGCCGCTCGGCGCCAGCAGGCGGGCTGGGTGGCTATCTCTGCTGCGGTACGGGACATGCGGCAAGGCTCCTAGCGACGTACGCGTAACTCGGGACCGGCACACCGACCACTTCGTGCCGCCACGTGCTTAGCAGGCCGCGGCGTACCCGGGCAATGCCCGCCGGCCCAGGGGCAGGCGTTGTAGAAGTGATATGCATTGGAGTAGACCTCATCCGTCCACATGGTGGAAAATCGCAGCTCATCTCAGAGGACATCACGGGGGACCGGCTGGGACGACACGGGCACGCAACAGCAGAGGGTGGGGAAGAGCGGTGCAGCGTCGCTTCTTGGGTCTGACCGCGGTGATCGCCGCACTTGGCATGACGGTGGCCCTCTCGGGCTGTGGCAGTTCCAGCGGTTCCGGCGATGTCACCCTCAAACTGGTGGCGGCCGACTACGACGTGGCCGGCGGCCAGAGCAGCAAGAAGTACTGGGCCGACCTCGCCACCGAGTTCGAGTCCACGAACCCCGGCATCAAGATCGACGTCCAGATCGAGTCCTGGAACGACGTCGACCGCAAGGTCGCCGAGATGGTCAAGGCAGGCAAGGCCCCCGACATCGCCCAGATCGGCGCGTACGCCGACTACGCAGCGGCGGGCAAGCTGTACTCCGCCGACCAGTTGCTCTCCATCCCCGTACAGTCCAACTTCCTCACCCCGCTCACCGACGCGGGCGAGATGAAGCGCGTGCAGTACGGTCTGCCGTTCGTCGCCTCCACCCGGCTGCTCTTCTACAACAAGAAGCTCTTCAAAGAGGCCGGGATAAAGGAAGACCCGAAGACCTGGGACGACCTCAGGAAAGACGCGGAGAAGCTGAAGGCGAACACGGACGCGAAGTACCCCTTCGCCCTGCCGCTGGGGCCCGAGGAGGCCCAGGCCGAGACCATGATGTGGCTGCTCAGCGGCGGCGACGGATACACCGACCCGGTCGGCAAGTACTCCATAGACTCCGCGCAGAACATAGCCACCTTCAAGTGGCTGAAGACGAACCTCGTCGACGCCGAGCTCACCGGCCCGGTCGCCCCCGCCAAGCTGAACCGCAAGGACGCGTTCGCCGCCTTCACCCGCGGCGAGGTCGGCATGCTCAACGGCCACCCCTCCCTGATGCAGGAAGCGGAGAAGGCCAACATCGAGGTCGGCAAGGTGGCCATGCCCGGCCGCAACGGCAAGCCGAAGGCCGCGATGGGCGTCGCCGACTGGATCATGGGCTTCAAGCAGAACGGCCACCGGGCCGAGGTCGGCAAGTTCCTGGACTTCGTCTTCAGCGACAAGAACGTCCTCGACTTCGCCGGTCAGAACGATCTGCTGCCGGTGACGGTCTCCGCGTCCGAGGCGATGGAGAAGGACCCGGAGCACCAGGACCTCAAGGAGTTCCTGGACGAGCTCCCCACCTCGGTGCTTCCGCCGGTCGGCAAGACGTCGTGGGCGGCGGTCAGCGAGAACATCAAGAAGAACATCGGCCAGGCCGTCGAGCCTGAAGGCGTCCCGGCATCCGTCCTCGGCAAGATCGGCCGGGACGCCACCCTCGCGGAGAACGCGGAGTAGGCGGAGTAGGAAGCCCGGGGTGCCGCGCCGCCGATATGTTGGATCGTATGACCGACGACGAGGCGATCGAGGAGATCGAGGAGATCGAGGAGATCGAGGAGATCGAGGAGATCGAGACGCGGGGGGCGCGCGAGGTGCTCTCCGAGCGCGACCGTGCCGTTCTGGCCATGGAGCACACGTCCTGGCCGGGGCCCGGCGCGAAGGAGCGCGCCATCAGGGAGCAGCTCGGCATCTCCCCGGTCCGCTACTACCAGCTCCTCAACGCCCTGATCGACGACGAGCGCGCCCTCGCCCATGACCCGGTAACCGTCAATCGGCTTCGCCGTGTCAGGGACGACAGACGAAGTCGCCGATAGGGTCGGGGCATGGGCAGCTCTTCGCACGCGCATCCCCTGCCGACGCCGTCCACCCCCGCCGGCCGCGACGGCCTGGCCGCGATTCTGGCCCGGCCGCAGAAGGCAGTCGTCGGCCTCGACTTCGACGGCACGCTCGCCGAGATCGTGCTCGACCCCGAACAGGCCCGGGCCCACCCCGGCGCCGTCCCCGCGCTCGCCGCGCTCGCGCCACGAGTCGCTTCTGTCGCAGTGGTCACCGGACGGCCCGCGAGTGTGGCGGTCCGGTACGGCGGCTTCGCCGGAGTGCCGGGCCTGGACCACCTGGTCGTCCTCGGTCACTACGGCGCCGAGCGCTGGGACGCCGTCAGCAGCACGGTCAAAACCCCCGCCCCGCACCCCGGGGTCGCGGCTGCCCGCGCCGAACTGCCCGGTGTCCTGGACGCCGTCGGAGCGTGGCAGGGCACCTGGATCGAGGAGAAGGGCCAGGCGGTCGCTGTGCACACGCGCCGCGCCTCCGACCCGCAGGCGGCGTTCGAGGCGCTGCGGGGCCCGCTCGCCGAGCTCGCCGCGCGCCACGGACTGATCCTGGAGCCGGGCCGCATGGTCCTGGAGTTGCGCCCGCCCGGCATGGACAAGGGCGTGGCCCTGGCGGAGTACGTACACGAGGTGAAAGCCGAGGCCGTGCTGTACGCCGGTGACGACCTCGGCGATCTGCCCGCCTTCGCGGCCGTCGAGAAGCTCCGCTCGGACGGCGTGCCCGGCCTGCTGGTGTGCAGCGGCAGCACGGAGGTCCCGGAACTCGCGGACCGCGCCGACCTGCTGCTGCCGGGGCCGCCTGCGGTGGTGGAGTTCCTGGGCTCGCTGGCCCAGCACCTCTAGCCGGCCCGGGCAGCCGTTCGCGCTCGCGCCGGTCCGGGTTTGTGCGTGCCAGGGCCTCCTACGCGCCCTCGCGCAAGGCGCGCACGACCCGGGCCTCCTACGCGCCCTCGCGCAGCGCCCGCAGCTGGTCCAGGAACCACTTCTGCGGCGGCAGCGCGGTTGCCGCTGCCGCCAGCCGCTTGGTGCGCCGGGACCGTTCGTCGTCCCGCATCGTCAGCGCCACGTGGAGCGCGTCCGCCGTGCCCGACACGTCGTACGGATTCACCGTCACCGCGTCCTCGCGCAGTTCCTCGTACGCCCCTGCCTCCCGCGAAAGCACCAGCGCACAGCCTTCGTCCGAGACGACCGGGATCTCCTTGGCGACCAGGTTCATGCCGTCCCGGATCGGGTTGACCAGAGCCACGTCCGCCAGCCGGTACGCGGCGAGCGAGCGCGCGAAGTCGTCCTTCACATGGAGCTCGACCGGGATCCAAGTCTTCGTCCCGTACGCCGAGTTGATCTCGTCCGCCAGGCGCTGGACCTCCGCCGTGTACTCGCGGTAGACCGCCAGGTCCTGCCGGGAGGGGTAGGCGAAGGCGACATGGACCACGCGCTCGCGCCACTCGGGGCGGGTTTCCAGCAGCTGCCGGTACGCCAGCAGCCCGCGCACGATGTTCTTGGACAGCTCGGTGCGGTCGACGCGCACGATGGTCTTGCGCCCAGGGCCGACCTGCTCACGCAGCGTGGCCAGCCGTTCGTCCACGTCCGGCCGGTGCGCCCGCTCCCGCAGGAAGTCCGCGTCCGCACCGAGCCCGTGCACCCCGATCTCCGTGCTGCCGGTGCCGCCCAACAGCTCCGTACAGCAGGAGACGAAGGCATCGGCCCACCGCCGGGTCAGAAAACAGGCGCGGTCCGCGCCGAGCAGGCCGCGCAGCAACTGCTCCGCGATGTCGTCGGGCAGCATCCGGAAGTAGTCGACGGGCGCCCACGGCGTATGCGTGAAGTGCCCGATCCGCAGATCGGGACGGAGCTCGCGGAGCATGCCGGGCACCAGCGCCAGGTGGTAGTCCTGCACCAGGACGGCCGCCCCCTCGGCGGCCTGTGCCGCGAGCGCGTCCGCGAAGGCCCGGTTGTAGGTCTCGTACGACGCCCACTGCCGGCGGAACTCCTTATCGAAGACCGGCTCCAGCGGCGTCTGGTACAGCATGTGGTGGACGAACCACAGCACGGAGTTGGCGATGCCGTTGTACGCGTCGGAGTGGACGGCCTCGTCGATGTCGAGCATCAGCACCCCGGGCTCGCCGACCCCGCGCCGTACCGCCTCGCGGTCGCCGTCGCCGAGCGCGGCGCACACCCATAGCGCCGCCGCCTCGGAGCCGATGGCCGACAGGCCGGAGACCAGCCCGCCCCCGCCGCGGCGCGCGTCGAGCGAACCGTCCTCGCTCAGCGTGTATGTGACCGGGCCGCGGTTCGACGCGACGAGGACCTGGGCAGCAGCGTGCTCGGAGACCATGTCGCGAAACCTAGCCCGTCCCACAAACGCTCAAACGTGTGTACGTCATTGGTCGTGCCGTCCTCGTGTGTCGTACGTCTCTCATGCCCATAACTGGGAAATGTAGACAAAACGACCAGCGATCCATGCTTATGCCGCGCGACGCGCCGCGTACTCACCGATCTCGCGCATCGGCGGCCGCTCCTCCGTGTCCACCGCGTACGTCCGCGGCTCGAAGCCGCCCTCGCCCCGCTCGAACTGCGTGAGCGCAGGACGCACCAAGTGGCCGCGGGAGAGCCGGAGTTGAGCCGTACGGTAGATTGCCGCGGCCATCCGGCCCAGCGCCTGCCCGTCCTGGTGACGGTGCTTGCGCGAGCCGACGTCCACCTGCGCCAGCGCGTCCAGGCCCACCGTGTGCAGCGCGTCGACGAGCAGGCCGAGCTCCACGCCGTAACCGACAGGGAAGGGCAGCCGCTCCAGCAGCGAGCGCCGCGCCGCGTACTCCCCGCCCAGCGGCTGGACGAACCCGGCCAGCTGCGGCCAGTGCAGATTCAGCAGCGGACGCGCCACCAGTTCGGTCACCCGGCCGCCCTGACCTGCGCGGTCGCCGAGCGGCCGGTCATACATCGCCTTGACGAAGTGCACATCGGGGTCGGTCAGCAGTGGGCCCACGATCCCGGAGACGAAGTCCGCGGAGAACTCCCGCAGATCCGCGTCGACGAAGCACACGATGTCGCCGCTGGTCGCCAGCAGCGAGCGCCACAGCACCTCGCCCTTGCCGGGGACCGCGGGTATTCGGGGCAGGATCGCGTCCCGGTGCACCACGCGAGCTCCGGCCGCCGCGGCCACCTCGGTCGTACGGTCGCTCGAGCCCGAGTCGACGACGACCAGCTCGTCGACGAGCGGCACGGCCTCCATCAGCTCGCGGCGGATCACGGTGACGATCTCGCCGACCGTCGCCTCCTCGTTCAGGGCGGGGAGCACCACGCTGACCGTCGTCGAGCGTTTGGCGGTAAGCAGCAGGTCAAGTGGGCGGTCGGCCGCGGCCCAGGACCGCCGGACCAGCCAGCGCTCCACCTCATCGAGCACGTGCGCGTCTCCCTAGACTTCCGGTCGGATGATCCATCTCGAGGTTCGGACGACTATCTCAACCATCCGGGCCTTCGGTTACAGTCTTGAACAACGCGGATGACCGTCGCATGTCGGGGGTCGTCACGCTGACAATCGAATACCGCTCATCCAGAGGGGCAGAGGGAACGGCCCGTTGAAGCCCCGGCAACCCTCCCGCCGACCGCGAGGTCACGGTGGGGAAGGTGCCAATTCCGTCTCGTGGCGAAATGCGCCACGGGGAAGATGAGGAGAAAGGGCCTCGCCTCCATGGCTGTGCAGACTGTCGAAAGCACCACTCCCGTGAACCTCGGTCCCGCCGCGGCGCTCTCGTGCCGCGAGTGCGGAGAGCGTTTCGGGCTCGGCCCGATCTTCGCCTGCGCCTCCTGTTTCGGGCCGCTCGAGGTCGCGTACGACCTCCCCGGCGAAGACCCCGAGGCGCTGAAGAAGCGGATCGAAGCGGGTCCGGACAACATCTGGCGGTACGCCCCGCTGCTGCCCGTCCCCGCCGACGTGGCCGACAAGCCGAACATCAACCCCGGCTTCACCAAGCTCGTCAAGGCCGACAACCTCGCCCGTGAGCTGGGCGTCACCGGCGGCCTGTACATCAAGGACGACTCCGGCAACCCGACGCACTCCTTCAAGGACCGTGTCGTCGCCATCGCCGTCGAGGCCGCGCGTGCCTTCGGCTTCACCACCCTGTCCTGCTCGTCCACCGGCAACCTGGCGGGCGCGGTCGGCGCCGCCGCCGCGCGGGCCGGCTTCCGTTCCTGCGTGTTCATCCCGCACGACCTGGAGCAGGGCAAGGTCGTCATGGCCGCGGTGTACGGCGGCGAGCTGGTCGGCATCGAGGGCAACTACGACGACGTAAACCGCTTCTGCTCCGAGCTCATCGGCGACCCGCTGGGCGAGGGCTGGGGCTTCGTCAACGTCAACCTCCGCCCGTACTACGGCGAGGGCTCCAAGACGCTGGCGTACGAGATCTGCGAGCAGCTCGGCTGGCGGCTGCCCGACCAGATCGTGGTTCCGATCGCCTCGGGCTCGCAGCTCACGAAGATCGACAAGGGGCTGCAGGAGCTGATCAAGCTCGGTCTGGTCGAGGACAAGCCGTACAAGATCTTCGGCGCCCAGGCGGAGGGCTGCTCGCCGGTGTCGACGGCCTTCAAGGCCGGGCACGACGTCGTACGCCCGCAGAAGCCGAACACCATCGCCAAGTCGCTGGCGATCGGCAACCCGGCGGACGGCCCGTACGTGCTGGACATCGCGCGCCGCACCGGCGGGGCGGTCGAGGACGTCAACGACGATCAGATCGTCGACGCCATCAAGCTGCTCGCCCGTACGGAAGGCATCTTCGCGGAGACGGCGGGTGGCGTGACCGTGGGTGTCACGAAGAAGCTGATCGAACAGGGTGTGCTCGACCCGGCGCTCACCACCGTCGTCCTCAACACCGGTGACGGCCTCAAGACGCTGGACGCGGTGGCGCCGACGACCGGTCCGACCGCGACGATCCGCCCGAGCCTGGACGCGTTCCGCGACGCCGGCCTGGCAGGCTGACCGACCACCCGAGACTCAAGGAAGGCACGCAGCATGAGCGTCAACGTCCGCATCCCCACCATTCTCCGTACGTATACGGGCGGCCAGGCCGAGGTTTCGGCTCAGGGCGCGACCCTCTCCGAGGTGATCGCCGACCTGGAGAAGAACCACACCGGCATCGCCGCGCGTGTCCTGGACGACCAGGGCAAGCTGCGTCGCTTCGTCAACGTGTACGTGAACGACGACGACGTCCGTTTCGAGCAGGGTCTGGAGACCGCGACACCGGACGGTGCGGGCGTCTCGATCATTCCGGCTGTCGCCGGCGGCTGCTGACTTCGCAGAGTTACCGGTATTGCCCCCTCCGCAAGAGAAGCGGAGGGGGCAATTCCATAGGGTTGAGCGCGGTAGGCTTTGGGAAGCCCCCTCCGCTGCTCGTGCCGGACGCATATGAGAATGCGTCGCCGCGCGACAAGAGTCAGCCAAAGTGGTCGATCGAATTGTCGCGTAGGCGCCTTTTGTCGGGCCCGACTTGCCCCGGAATTCACAGAATTCACATGAATTATCCGTTCGGGCTTGCGCAGATTTCTCGTCCGATTGACCTGTTGCAGACGGCAGTTGGACAGATACATTCAGCCGCGGTCGACGCGTTCCGGCGCACACCCAAGGGGTGGAGGTCTGACCCGGGTCCGCGAAGTGCGGTCCTGCGCAAGGGCCAGTAATAGGGGAGTTAGGCATGGCTCAGGGCACCGTCAAGTGGTTCAACGCGGAGAAGGGGTACGGCTTCATCGCGGTCGACGGTGGTGCGGATGTTTTCGTCCACTACAGCGCGATCCAGATGGACGGGTACCGCACCCTTGAAGAGGGTCAGCGAGTTGAATTCGAGATCTCGCAGGGCCAGAAGGGTCCGCAGGCGGACATGGTCAAGCTCGCCGTCTGATCTCGGCGCGATCGGCCACCGACGCACTCACGCCGAGGGGCCCGCATCCCACGAGGGATGCGGGCCCCTCGTGCGTCTGCGCCCTCGCGTCGAGGCTTCTTCGAAGCCGCTGCGCCCTCCCTCCCCCCAACTACCGCTGGGAGGTGCCCCCACCGACCACTACCCCTCGTCGAGGCTTCTTCGAAGCCGCTTGCACTCTCGGGGGTCGAGTGCTAATCATTGCGTTAGCACTCTGACAGTGAGAGTGACAACGAGGACCGTGTCGGTGAGGTCCGCAGGCCAGGTGGGGCAAGGAACCACAGGGCTTGCAGGCCGTCCGTCGCGGGCGCCAGCGCGGTCCGGAGAATCCACCCCAGTCCGGGAGGACCACTTCACATGGCCAAGATCATCGCGTTCGACGAGGAGGCACGGCGCGGTCTCGAGCGCGGGATGAACCAGCTCGCCGACGCCGTCAAGGTCACCCTTGGCCCCAAGGGCCGGAACGTCGTCCTCGAGAAGAAGTGGGGCGCCCCCACGATCACCAACGATGGTGTTTCCATCGCCAAGGAGATCGAGCTCGAGGACCCGTACGAGAAGATCGGCGCCGAGCTGGTCAAGGAAGTCGCCAAGAAGACGGACGACGTCGCCGGTGACGGTACGACCACCGCGACCGTCCTCGCCCAGGCACTCGTCCGCGAGGGCCTGCGCAACGTGGCGGCCGGCGCCAACCCGATGGCCCTCAAGCGCGGCATCGAGAAGGCCGTCGAGGCCGTCTCCGGCGCCCTGCTCGAGCAGGCCAAGGACGTGGAGACCAAGGAGCAGATCGCTTCGACGGCCTCCATCTCCGCTGCCGACACCCAGATCGGCGAGCTCATCGCCGAGGCCATGGACAAGGTCGGCAAGGAAGGCGTCATCACCGTCGAGGAGTCCCAGACCTTCGGTCTGGAGCTGGAGCTCACCGAGGGTATGCGCTTCGACAAGGGCTACATCTCGGCGTACTTCGCCACTGACATGGAGCGTATGGAGGCGTCGCTCGACGACCCGTACATCCTGATCGTCAACTCCAAGGTCAGCAACGTGAAGGACCTCCTTCCGCTGCTGGAGAAGGTCATGCAGTCGGGCAAGCCGCTGCTGATCATCGCCGAGGACGTCGAGGGCGAGGCCCTGTCGACCCTGGTCGTCAACAAGATCCGCGGCACCTTCAAGTCCGTTGCCGTCAAGGCTCCGGGCTTCGGCGACCGCCGCAAGGCGATGCTGAACGACATCGCCATCCTCACCGGCGGCACGGTCATCTCCGAGGAGGTCGGCCTCAAGCTCGAGAACGCCGGCCTGGACCTGCTGGGCCGCGCCCGCAAGGTCGTCATCACCAAGGACGAGACCACGATCGTCGACGGTGCCGGTGAGAGCGACCAGGTTGCCGGTCGCGTGAACCAGATCCGTGCCGAGATCGAGAACAGCGACTCGGACTACGACCGCGAGAAGCTCCAGGAGCGCCTCGCGAAGCTGGCCGGCGGCGTGGCCGTCATCAAGGCCGGCGCCGCGACCGAGGTCGAGCTCAAGGAGCGCAAGCACCGCATCGAGGACGCGGTGCGCAACGCCAAGGCCGCCGTCGAGGAGGGCATCGTCGCCGGTGGTGGCGTGGCTCTCATCCAGGCTTCCTCGGTCTTCGAGAAGCTCGAGCTCGAGGGTGACGAGGCGACCGGCGCCAACGCCGTGAGGCTCGCGCTGGAGGCCCCGCTGAAGCAGATCGCCGTCAACGGTGGTCTCGAGGGCGGCGTCATCGTCGAGAAGGTGCGCAACCTGCCCATCGGTCACGGTCTGAACGCCGCGACCGGCGAGTACGTCGACATGATCGCCGAGGGCATCATCGACCCGGCGAAGGTTACGCGTTCCGCGCTGCAGAACGCCGCGTCGATCGCAGCGCTGTTCCTGACCACCGAGGCCGTCATCGCCGACAAGCCGGAGAAGGCCTCTGCGGCCGCTCCGGGCGGCATGCCGGGCGGTGACATGGACTTCTGATCCTGCGCGGATCGGCAGTTCACGCTGTACGGACCGAGGGCGGTACCCCCACTCCCAGGGGGGTGCCGCCCTCGGGCTTTTGCCCGGAGCGGCGGACCCACAGCAGGGCACCCGCCAGCAGAAGTGCGGCGCCGGGCAGCCAGGGCAGGGGCCCGGCCGGCAGGGCACCGGCGACCAGGCCCGCCAGGGCGCCGGACGATTGCAGGGCGAGGGACTGTACGGACAGGGCGGTGGCCCGGCCTGTGCTGTCGACGCGGCGGTGCAGCAGGTCGTTCTTGTTCGGGCCCGCCGCGCCGAGTCCGAAGTAGACCAGGGCGTAGCCGGTGGCCGCGAGGGTGAGGGCGGCCGGGCCGTTCCACAGGACGGTCAGGCCGAGCAGCAGCAGGCCCGTCGCGCTCAGCCCGATGCCCGCCATGACGGCGCGTTCGCCGCTGCCCGTCAGCCGTGCGGTCAGTGGTGCGCAGTGGTTGCCGAGAGCGGTGCAGACAAATCCGGCGCAGGCGAGCGAGGCGAAGAGCACCGCGCCCGACTCGGGGGTGCCGGTCAGGTCGGCGGCGCGTCCTGGCGTGAGCAGTTCGATGGTGGCCAGGGCCGAGCCCGTCGCGCCGGCCGTCAGCAGCACTCGGCGGATCAGGAAGTCCCGCGCGCCCAGGCGCAGTCCGTCAAGCGCGGTGGCCGGTACGCCGCGCAGCACATCGCGCAAGGTGGGCCGCGGCCGGGGCGGCTCGGGCAGGGCGGTCAACACGTACGCCACGAAGACCAGTCCGACGCCCGCGCCGAGCAGCGCGGGCACGGAGAGCGGCAGCACCAGTCCGGAGGTGGCGGTGGTCAGCCGTGCGCCCAGGTCCGGGCCGAGGCCGAGCAGCAGGGGCAGACCGCCGCCGAGCAGGGTGCCGACGGCGAGCGCGGCCGCGGAGGCGGTGCCGCCGCGGGCCAGCCCCGTGCGCAGTTCTGCGCCGGGGCCGGAGTGGGCCTGCACGGTGTCGACGTACCAGGCCTCGGCGGGTCCGCTCGACAGGGCGCGGCCGGAGCCCATCAGGGCCATGGCGACGGCGAGCGCCCAGACGGTGGTGCCCAGGGCCAGGAGGACGAGGGCGACCAGGTTGAGCACGCCCGCCGCGGCGAGCACGGTGCGGCGGCCGATGACGTCGGACAGGCCGCCGGTGGGCAGTTCGAGGGCTGAGACGGTGAGGGAGTGCACGGCGAAGAGCCCGCCGACGACCGCGAGGCCCATGCCGCGCTCGGTGAGGAGCAGCACCTGCGAGGGTATGTACAGGCCAACCGGCAGCCAGAAGAGGAAGTTGACGGCGACGAAGCGGCGGCGCGCGGTACGGGCGTCCAGGGGCCCGGTCATGACGCGAGGGGGAGTCCGGCGGCCACGAGCACGACCTGCTCGGCGCGGGGATCACCCTCGTCGCGAGCTGCCAGTTCCTCCGCCGTACGGTCGAACACCTCCCACAGCTCGGTGAGCGACTCGGGGGTCAGCCGCAGGACCAGATCGGTGATGCCCGACGGCTCCACCCACTCCTGGCCGAGCCGGCCTGCCGCGACATCCGCCTCGTGCCGGCCGAGGGAACGCTCCAGGTGCTCGATCTGAACCCGGCGCGAGACGTTGACGAAGGCGCGGCTGCCGGGCGAGCCCTCCATCGCCGCGTTGCTCCACGCGGTGACGGAGTGCACCGCCTGCCAGCGCCGCTCCCGCCCGTCGCGCTGCTGGGCCTCCGCGACGAACGCGTACTTGGCGAGGACCCGCAGGTGGTAGCTGGTGGAGGCGGAGGACTCCCCGGTCCTGACCGCGAGTTCGCTCGCGGTGGCGGGGCCGTCCTGACGTAGCAGCCCGAGCAGCCGGATGCGCAACGGGTGTGTGAGGGCCTTCAGGGCTGCTGCGTCCCGCTCGGGGTCGAGGACGCGTTTCCGATCTTCGCTGACCATGAGGGGAGGGTAGAACGGTCAGGTCACAGTTGGGCTTCCCATCCGCCGGGGTGGGGAAGGCCCCACCCCCTAGAGGCCGGGAAGCCCGGTGGGAGCCCGGCCGTGGTTCCGCGAGGGTCTTCCCATGCGAATCCTCGGCAGCCGGACATCCGGCTTCACCACAGCGGCTCTCAGCCTCCCCGTCCTCGCGACGACGCGACATGGCTATGAAAACCGTGCAGCGCCATGCGGCTAGCCCGGCCACTATCCGGATTGAACACCTGCGCCGTGCCCTGCGTCTTCACGAGCTTCGCCGCAAGGCATGGTGACCAACGCGTCCAATCCACCAGGCATGCATCAGGCCCCGGTATCGTCCCGCAAATGCGAGGCGGTACCGGGGCCTTTCCGCGTTTACGGCAGGCGCTTTACCACGATGTCCTCTTGAGGAATCAGGACGCACCTACCGTCATCCTTTTGGACGGTGGCGTATTCGCTGGTTTCGCTCTCAATCTGGCCGTGCCCTGTGTGGACACCCGTCCGGTACACGACTTCAACACGCTTCCGCAGCTCACCGCTGCTGCCCCTCTTATGCTTCGATGGCCCGTAAATCTTCGTATGCCTCGCGCAGGTCGGACGCTTCCGGTAGTTTTTTCGCCTCAACGGCCTTGACGACTTCCAACGCTCGCCAGTGGTTCGACGGAACTACGCGCCCGCTGAGTATGGCTTTCTGTACGGAGGCGCAAGCTTCGTCTAGGCGGTTGTCCGCGAGGAGAACTAGCGACAGATCGATATTGGCCGACGCTACTCGACGCGGCCATTTGGTGATGTCATTGGATGGACTGAGGCGCGCGATAACCTCGCGTGCGTAGGGTTCTGCCGCAGCATCGCCCAGCCACGCGAGGGTAGTTGCTGTGTAGGCGAGTGCCTTTGCAGGGTCGTACTGGTAATGGTGCTCTGTGGGGCGCTCCGACGTACCGAGCGAGGCAGCCATTTTCTTTACCCGCTCGATTGCTGCATACGTTTCTTTGCCGTGGCCAAGCCTCGCCCGCGCGCGCCCCTCCTGGGCAGTTGCTTGAATCAGAGCAGAGGTTCCGGCAGGCGCAACGTCCTGGGCAATTTCCGAGAGTTCGAGTGCGCGCACGTAGTCACCATCTGTCAGCACGCGCCACGCGTCGGTTTCAAAGCACCACGCCTCAATCTCTCTATGTTCCGCTTGCTGGGCGAGAGTTGCGGCCGCTTGCAGCCTGGCCGTTGCGGCATCGGATTGTTTCAAGTCGATATGGAGCGTCGCGCCTAGCAGCGACAGCCAACCGCCAACGACCAGCAAACGCCGATGTTCGGCTAGCGTCTTTTTCGTATCGAGTAGGCGCACGACATAGGATGAGTGGCGCCTTACGCGCTTCAAGAGTTCCTGTGGCGGAGACGCCGGGTAGGCCGTGGCCAACTCATCAAAGGCGCGCTCTAGGCGAGCGAGGGTTTCTGACCCGACGTCGCTCGCCTGTACCCGTCGCGCCAACTCCCAGGCGTCCATTTCGTCATCTTCGACAGGGGAGCCATGCGAAATCCAGGAATCATCAAGTACCGGCGGGGGTACATCGGAGGCTAGCAATTCGTCCAATTCTCTGGACGTGAGTTGCAGGACCCTTGCCATTCTCGGGCGCTGATGCGGTTGGGGGTCAACCTCCCCCCGCTCCCAGCGTTGCACCGTAGTGCGATCCACTTTCAGGGCATCCGCGAATTGCTCTTGCGTGTGGCCGCACGCCTTCCGGCGCTGTGCTAGACGCTGCCGCTTGCCTGCCATGCCGCTCTCCCGTCCGGGATGCCATCTGCCCTGGTCAGGGTACCGGGTGCCGCCAACATGCCGCATCAATGCGGCAGTTCTGCCGTGGTGCAGTTGTCCAAGGGTCGGCAGCGTGGTCCGACGCAAGTACCCCAGCGACCGCGCTAACGGTCCTGGGGCGTGGCCGACGCTTCGAAGGAGCGACGACAGTGACAGATCATATCGCCCGCGCACTCGTTTGGGTGAGCGGGGTACTGCTAGGCCGGCGAGAGCTGGGCAGGCATCGCAGGCACTCCGTTCCGTCCGTCCAGCCTGTATTTCCGCGGGTCAAGCGGCAGCCGACGCCGGACGTTTGCGGCGCCCGACTGGTCGCAGCCCGCAGGCATCGAGCGAGGCGCGCCCCATGCGTGCCGACCCTGCCGGAGCCTCGCGCGCAGTGGTTCCCGCCTGCCCCCTGGGAACGGCCCCTGACCATGGTCCGGCCCTACGTGCTCGTCTCGCTGGGCGAAAAATCGCGCGATGCGGTGACCGGAAAGGGCGCCTAATCACGTGGCCACCATCACGATTGCTGTGTATCGGATCAATGGCGAGACAGGCGCCCGGACGGAAGTTCAGGGCAAGGCAACGCACCTGTGTCCCCCCGGCAATCCGTCGGATAAGGGATTCGGATTCCCGCCCTGCTCATGCCCGCCGTGCAAGGCAACTCGCCAGGCCCTGGGGGAATCATGACCCGCTCAGTAATCCGATTCGTGAACCACACCATCCGGCACGTGCCGGAAGGCGGAGTCACGTTCGAGGCGTTCTGCACTGCGCCCAACTGTGCCGAGAATTCCGGCCCCCTGGACGACCAGGAAGCGGCACAGGCCTGGTGTCTACGCCATACCAGCAGCACTGGGCATGACGTGTTCCGCCGTGTCGTGACCGACCATGCGCGCGTGACGCGCGACGAGTAGGCGCCCAGGCGCCCCAGCAAGAAGCCCGATGGCGGCCATTCCGGGCAAGGGCCGCAACGAATGCCCCCGTACCGGTCGCCGCCGTCCGGTACGGGCCGCGCCCCCAACTGTGCTTGCTGCTACCGCAGTTGGGGGCGCTCTGCAATACGGCGCGGGGACCGATTCCCCGCCTTCAGAGGGAAGGGACAGGCACCATGGACGCACCCGATTTCGAGTTCATCGGCACGCAGGCGTGCCGTGACGCCAAGGTGAACAACTGCCCGCAGGTTGCATTGAACGTTCCGGGTGTCGTGGCGTTGCGGGACTCTGAGCGGCCCGACACCATCGTCACCATGACGACGGACGGATGGGCGACGCTCGCCGCAGCCGTCAAGGCCGGAGAGTTCGATCTGAGGTAGGACGCATGGAAGAGTGCCCCCACTGTCGCGCCGGATGCCCTGTGGACCCTGAGAACGGGCTGCCCTGGTGCGCACAGTGCGGGGCATTCTTCGCGCTCTCTGAGCCTGCCTGCCGTGGCTTGTGGTGGTGGCGCAACGCTGCCACCCGCGCACCTGTCCGGCCGCGCGAGCACTGACGCGCCTGACCCTGGAACGGTAACGGTCCGGTCTCGATGTCAGGCGCCCAGGGGTGCACGCTACCTCGAAAACTGCCCGTTTCCCCAGGTCAGACCTATTAGTCTCTCGCAAGGTGAACCGGGCGGAGCCCCGGTTATGGGTTGACCGGGGTCGGTTCCTTCGTGGGCGCGGTCCGCGGCGGCGCTTCCGCGCCGTTGAGCTCATCCAGCATCCGCTTCGTAAAGCCGAACCAGTACGTCGCGACGAACCCCCCCGCGTAGCCGACCAGCAGCCCGCCCGCGTAGACCGCGATCGTCTCGCCCAGGCCGCTGTTGCCGTTGAGGAGCGGGAACAGGGCCCAGCCCGAAGGGCCGATCGCCGTGGAACCGACCTTGTCGCCCAGCATGTTGAACAGGCCGACGAAGCCGCCGCCGAACGCCCCGCCGACGCAGGCCGTGACGAACGGGCGGCCCAGCGGGAGCGAGACGCCGTAGATCAGCGGCTCGCCCACGCCCAGGAAACCGGCCGGGAGCGCGGACTTGATGGTGTTGCGGATCGAGGTGTTGCGGGGGAGCCGCAGATAGACCGCCGCCGCCGCGCCGACTTGGCCCGCGCCCGCCATCGCGAGGATCGGCAGCAGGACCGTGAAGCCCTGCTGCTCGATCAGCGTGGTGTGGATCGGGATCAGCGCCTGGTGCAGGCCGAGCATGACCAGCGGGAGGAAGAGGCCGCCGAGTACGAACCCCGCGCCCGCGCCGCCGTTGGCCAGCAGCCAGTCGGCGAAGTCGCCGATCGCGGTGGAGACCTCACCGGCCACGAACATCAGGCCGAAGATGGTGACCAGGCCGGAGACGAGGACCGTGAGGGTCGGGGTGAGAAGGACGTCGAGCGACTGAGGCACCGCGCGGCGGCACCACTTCTCCACGTGCACCGCGAGCACCGCCGCGCCCAGCGCGCCGAGCACGCCGCCCTGGCCCGGGGAGAGCTTCTGGCCGAAGGCCTCGATGTTCGCGACGCCCGGGAAGACGATGATCGCGGCGACCGCGCCACCCAGGATCGGCGTACCGCCGAACTCCTTCGCCGTGTTGTAGCCGACGAAGACCGCGATCAGCGACATGAAGCCGGACGCCATCGCGGCGAGCGAGGGGACCAGGGCCGGCAGCAGGCCGAGGTTGGTCAGCAGCCCGCCCAGACCGGCGATGATGCCGCAGCCGATGAGGGCTGGGATCAGCGGTACGAAGATGTTCGCGATACGGCGCAGGAAGAGCTTGAAGGGCGTTGAGTTCTTCGCCTTACGGGCCGCCTTGATGGCGGCGCCGTGGGCGGCCAGGTCCTCGGCCGTCCCGGGGGCGGTCCTGGGCCCGGTCCTGGGGCCGGTCCCGGGTGAGGTCCCCGGGGCGGTCCCGGGTCCGGCACCGGCGGCGGTCCTGGGTCCGGCACCGGCGGCGGTCCCAGGCGCCGCCGCCACCAGTGCCTCGAACTCCGGGGTGACCCGGGCGACCGTGCCCGGGCCAAGCACGATCTGGTACGTGTCGTCATCGACCACGCCCATGACGGCCGGGAGAGCCTTGAGAGCCTCGTCCTGCACGAGGGAACGGTCGTGCAGGCCGAGGCGGAGGCGGGTCATGCAGTGGGCGACTGAGGAGATGTTCCCGGCGCCGCCGACGAGGGGAAGGATCGCGGCGGCGATGGCGCTGTTCTTGTCTGCGGAGTCGGTTGCCATGGGTGGGGGGTGCCTTGCTGTGGGGGGAAGTTCAGGGGGAAGTTCAATGCGTACCGGCTGATTGCAGCGCCGCGCGGAGATGGCCGTGAGACTTGGCGAGGAGGTCGGCCGCCGTGGGGCCGTCGACCGAGCCGAGGATGGTCAGGATCGCGTTCTTCACCTCGCCGTCGGTGGCCGCGAGCGCGGCTTCGATCTCCTCGTCCGACGCGCCGGTGGCGAGCGCGACGATCCGCCGCGAGCGGGCGCGCAGCTTCTCGTTGGAGGCGCGGACGTCGACCATCAGGTTTCCGTACGTCTTGCCGAGCCGGATCATCGTGATCGTCGAGATCATGTTGAGGACCAGCTTCTGCGCCGTACCGGCCTTCAACCGCGTTGATCCGGTGAGCAGTTCGGGTCCGACGACTACCTCGATGCCGTGGTCGGCGGCCGCGCCGAGCGCGCTGTCCGCGTTGCAGGACAGGCCGATGGTGAGCGCGCCGCGGGCGCGGGCGTGCTCGACCGCGCCTATGGCGTACGGCGTGCGGCCCGACGCGGAAATCCCGACCACCGTGTCGTCCGCGGTCAGTTCCAGCGCGTCCAGGTCGGCGGCGGCCAGCTCCTTGCTGTCCTCCGCGCCCTCGACCGCCTTGACCATGGCGGAGGGGCCGCCCGCTATCAGGCCCACGATCTCGTCCGGATCGGTGTTGAAGGTGGGCGGGCACTCGCTCGCGTCCAGTACGCCGAGCCGCCCCGCCGTGCCCGCGCCCGCATAGATCAGCCTGCCGCCGCGGGACATCCGCTCGGCGGTGCCGTCGATCGCGGCGGCGATCCGCGGCAGCTGCGCGGCGACTGCGGCGGGGACGGTCTCGTCCTCGCCGTTCATGATCCGGGCGATCTCGAGGGTGGGCAGCTGGTCGATGTCGGCGAGCTCGGGCCGGAACGCCTCGGTGGTGAGGGTGGCCAGCTGAGCGCGCAGCTTGGAGTAGTCCTGGGCGGAGGTCATGAAAAGCGGCTCTGCTTTCTCGGTCCGTGGGGGGTTGGGAGCGCTTAGCGGGTGCGAGGGCTGTGCCGGTGGGCGAGGGCCTCGTACGAAGCGGCGAGGGCAGGCGCCGCCGTCTCGTACGTACGCTGCGCGATGCCTATGAACAGGCAGTCGACGACGAGGAGTTGGCTGGTGCGGGACGACATCGCGGCCGGGCGCAGCTCGCTCTCCCGCGCGGTGGAGGTGGTCAGCACATGGTCGGCGTACTGCGACACCGGTCCGTCCGGGCGGCCGGTGATCGCTATCGTCGTCGCGCCGCGGTCGAAGGCGACGCGCAGCGGCTCGATCACGTCGCCCGTCGAGCCGGAGTGGGTGATGGCGATGGCGACGTCGCCGGAGCGGAGCTGCACGGCGTTGGTGACGGCGAGGTGGGGGTCGGCATGGGCGTGCGCGATCAGGCCGATGCGCAGCAGCTTCTGGGCGAGGTCCATGCCGACGAGACAGGACGCACCGACGCCGTAGATGTCGATGCGGCGGGCGGTCGAGGCGGCGGCGACGGCCGCGCCCAGCTGTACGGTGTCGAGCCCCGCGGCCGTGTCGGCGAGGGTCTGCTGCTCGTCGTACGCGAGCTTGGCGACCACGTCCGCGATGGGGTCGTCGACGGCGATGTCGGCGGTGACGGCGGGGGCCCGGCCGGACTGCTGGTGGGCGGCGAGCCCGGCGAGCGCGAGGCGCAGATCGCGGTAGCCGGGGTAACCGAGGAGGCGGGCGGTGCGGACCACGGTGGCCTCGCTGGTGCCGGTGAGCTCGGCGAGACCGGTGACCGTAAGGGCCGCGCAGCCGGCCGGATCGTCGGCGACGGCTTCGGCGACCCGCTGCATGGAGCGGGTCATGGACGGCGCGAGGGTGCGCACCTTGGCCGCGAGGGCGGCGGGGGCGGGTGGAGCGTCGCCGCTGAAAATTTCCTTCACTGGATTGGTCACCCTTGAAAGATATTTTCGCCCTTCGTTCATCGTCAACCCCCTGAGGTCACAGCCGTGGCGCATGGGGTGACAATTGCTCCATGGAAGACGCGAACCCCTTGGAGCAGGCTCTGCACGCGGCGCGCGCCCTGGTCCTCGCCGATCTGGCCGCCCGCGATGTGGCGGACGCCGGGGTCGTGTCGCTGGTCGAGGAGGCGGTGACGCACCGCCGCTGGTGGGTCGAGCAGTGGCCGGAGGGCGTCGAGTACGTCGCGGGCCTGGTCGCCCAGGACGTCCAGGACGCGCTGCTGGAGCGGTACGGCCGGTGGCCGCTGTGCCCGGTCTGCGACGCCGGCGATCCGCACGCTTTGGACGTCGAACCGGAACTGGGCCCGGACCCGCACTGGGTCTGTGCGAAGGCGGGCGTCGTGGTGGCCCCCGTAGGCGGCCTTTCGTGACTGTCTACATCGACCCGCCGACCTGGCCGGGCCATGGCCAGATGTGGTCGCACCTGGTCAGCGATGTCTCGTACGAGGAACTGCACGCGTTCGCGGCGTCGATCGGCTGCCCGCCGCGCGCCTTCGAGCGGGACCACTACGACGTGCCGTCGCACCGGTACGGGGACGCGGTGGCAGCGGGCGCGGTGCAGGTGTCGAGCCGCGAGGTGGTCGAACTGCTGACGATGGCGGGGCTGCGCAGACGCAAGGGGTCACCTTAGCCCCGTCAGCGTGTGAGCAACTCCAGTTCCAGCGACAGGTTCTGACGGGCGGCGGACTCCCACTCCCGCTCCCCGTGCGGCGTGCGGAACAGCCGTGGCAGGTCGAGCAGTTGGCGCAGCACCGCCGCGCGGCCCTCGCGGAAGGCTTCGTCCGGGACGAAGCCGTACTCCTCCCGTACCGCCGCCGTGTACGCCGCATACCGCTCCGGGCCCGACGCCAGGATCGCCAGGTCCGCGTCGCACAGGACCTGGCCGTTGGCGTCGCCCGGATCGGGCGCGTGGGTGATCGTCAGGCGGACCAGACGGGCGACTTCCGCGGTATGCGCGGGGGACAGGCCCGCCTCGGGGAGGGCGAGTTCGGCCAGGCGGGCGGAGCGTTCCTCGTTCTCCGAGCGGTCGGGGAGGTAGACCGCGTCGTGGAACCAGGCCGCGAGGCGGACCAGGTCCGGGGCGGTGGCGTACTCCTCCAGTACGTCGATGTGGCTCAGGACCGCCGCCAGGTGGTCGACCGTGTGGTACCGGCGCTGCGGCTCCGACCAGCGGGCCAGCAGATTCTCGGCGTACGGCAGCGGGTCCGGCCCGCTCGCGCCTTCGCGGGCGGCGAGCAGCGTCTGGGACCAGCGGGCGCGCAGGTCCACGGAGTCGTCGGTCATGCAGCTGACTTTATGAGCTGCTCCGCACAGAGGGGACGGGCGGGCTGGATCGCGCTGATGCCTTCGCGGTACATGCGCATTAGGCTGGGTATTGGACTAGACCTGTAAGGCCTGTAGTCCCTGTAGTCGTCTTCCTGAAGGAATGGGGTCACATGAGCAACCGTGCAGTCCTGGAGGTGATCGCTCTCGACGCGGAGGACGCGGTCGCGGCCCAGTCCGGAGGGGCGGACCGACTCGAGCTGGTCACCGACATGGCGGCGGACGGGCTGACGCCGTCGAGGGAGACGTTCGCCCGGATCCGGGCGGCCGTCGACATCCCGCTGCGCGTGATGCTGCGCCAGTCCGACGGGTTCGCGGCGGGCGACGTCGACGCGCTGGTGCGGGCGGCGGGGGAGCTGCGGGCGGAGGGCGCGGACGAGTTCGTACTCGGGTTCCTGGACGAGGACGGGAACCCGGATCTGGTGACGGTGGAACGGGTCGTGGCGGCGCTTGGGGGATGCCGGTGGACGTTCCACCGGGCGATCGACCGGGCGGCGGACCGCGATGCGCTGCGCAAGGAGCTCGCGGACCTGCCGGGCCTGGACACCTATCTGACCGCCGGCTCCGCACAGGGTGTGGACGACGGCCTGCCCACGCTGCTGTCCGAGGCCGCGCGGCGGAACGAGCCCGGCTACGGCCCGCGGATTCTGGTGGGTGGCGGCCTCCGCCTCGACCACCTGCCCGTGCTCCGGGCGGCGGGCATCGACGGGTTCCACATCGGTGGGGCGGCCCGGCCGGGCGGCTGGGACGGCCCGGTGGACCCGGCGGCGGTGGCGGAGTGGCGCGAGGCGCTCGCCTGATGTAGCTGGTTCTCAGGCGGTCGGTTCGCCTGCCTTGGCGGCGGAGACGGACGCCGAACTGCTCCCCGGATGCCGCGGCGCCCGGATCGCGAGTCTGCTACCGCCTCACCTGGACCACTCCTTGGACCTTGATCGTCCCGCAGCCCACCCCCTGAGGCGCGAGAGGCACCGACGGCCGGGAAACCCTCTGTCGGAAACCTGAAGTCGAGTGTCGTGTCTGGTACCGGCCAGGTGCCGGGCACGACACTCGTGCGCCGCGTAACAGCAGGCAGCGGTCGGCCCGCCCAGCCCCGCCGCCCGCGGTATGAGCCGCCCCTACCGGCCCAGTTGGGCGGGCAGCGGGGCGGCGTGCAGCAGGATCAGCCCTGACACGGCTCGGGTGAGGGCGACATACAGCCGGCGCAGGCCGGTCCGCTCGTCGGGCTCGCCGTCGACGACCGCGGCGGGCTCGTCCAGTACTACGTAGTCGTACTCCAGGCCCTTGGCGAGCGACGCCGGGACCAGGGTGAGGCGGGACTCGGCCGTTGTTTCCTCGCCGGGGGAGAGATACGAGTGGCCCGCCGACGTCAGGGCCTCGGCCAGCGACGGGATGCGGGCGTCCGCCGCGATCAGGCCGATGGAGCCCTCGTTGTCCAGTGACTCGGCGCACGCGGCGACCACCGCCGCGTTCAGGTCCGTGGCCTCGACCTCGCGGACCGACAGCGAGCCCGGCGACTCGCGGACCGACTTCACCTCCGCCAGGCCAGGTGACATGTGCGGCAGCAGCCGCGACGCATACGCGATCACCTCTCGGGGGACCCGGAAGCCGGCAGTGAGCTCCTCGACCGTCGCGTCCGGCTTGCCCAGGTGGGACAGGGCCTCCGCCCAACTCGCCGTCGCCCACGGGGTCGTGCCCTGCGCCAGGTCGCCCAGGACCGTCGCCGAGCCGGTCGTGCAGCGGCGGCCCACCGCGCGGTACTGCATCGGCGACAGGTCCTGCGCCTCGTCGATCACGACATGGCCCAGCGAGTGCGTGCGCTGCACCAGGTCGTTCGCCTCGTCGATCAACACCGCGTCCGCCAGGGACCACTTGGCCGACCGGACACCGCGCGCCGGCTTCGTCCACAGGATCGTCTTCTGCTCGTCCGGACTCAGGACACCCTCGGCGTGTGTGGCGAGGAAGTCGGGGTCGGACAGCAAACGGAGCACCAGCTTCGCCGGGTCCACCGGTGGCCAGAGAGCCTTCACCGCCGTCTTCACCGCGGGATTGCGCGCCACCGCGTCCTGCACCCGGTCGTCCGGCGCCTCGCCTGCCTGTTCCATCCGGACCAGCACCGAGTGCGCGATACGTTGCGGAAGGGCGTCGCGGGCCGCGCCGTAGCGGATGTCCCGGTCGAGCAACTCCCGTACGATCTCTTCGAGTTCGTACGCCGGAATCCGCCAGCGCCGCGAGCCCCGCACCACCATCAGCGGCTCCGCAGGCATCGTCACATGCGAACGCACCGCCTGCCGCAGCACCTCCGCCATCCTCGCGTCGCCCTTGACGACCGCCGCCGAGGCCTCGTCCGCGCCCCGGACCTCCACATGCGCCACCAGGTCGTCGACCGTTGCCTGCTTCACCTCCAACTCGCCCAGCGCGGGCAGCACTTGCTCGATGTAGTGCAGGAAGGACTTGTTCGGGCCGATGACCAGCGTGCCCGTCCTGGCCAGCCGCTCCCGGTGCGCGTACAGCAGATACGCGACCCGGTGCAGGCCCACCGCCGTCTTTCCGGTGCCCGGGCCGCCCTGCACGCACACCGTGCCGGACAGGCCCGACCGTACGATCTCGTCCTGCTCCGGCTGGATGGTGGCGACGATGTCCCGCATCGGGCCCACGCGCGGGCGCTCGATCTCCGCCTGGAGCAGCTTGCTGGTCCGGTTCTGCTCCGCGGGGTCGGTCAGATGCTCGTCCTCGTACGCCGTGAGCTCGCCGCTCGTGTAACCGAAGCGCCGGCGCAGACCGACGTCCAGCGGGTCTTTCCTGGACGCCCGGTAGAAGGGCTGCGAGACGGGTGCGCGCCAGTCGATGACCATCGGGTCGCCGTCCGCGTCATGGACGTGCCGACGGCCGATGTAGAAGCGCTGCCCTTCCTGGGTGGTGTGCAGATAGTCGAGGCGGCCGAAGAAGAGCGGGGTGTGGGAGAGGTCGGCCAGCGCCTTGATACGCCCCTCGATCTGCGCCTGCAGGACGGCGGCGTTGACCCAGTTCGCCGTAACGTCGCGGATGTCGAGGGCCTGGACGTCCTCGCGCATCGCGCGGAGCGCGGCACGCGAGGCGGTGAGGTGGGCACGTTCACGCGCGAGCGGGTCCGCGAGCGGATCAGGGGCGGGTGGGGCAGGGTTTGGGGCGTGCGCGGGCACGGGTTTGCCTCCGGCGGGTGCTGCGTGGATCACGACATGGCGGACCGGCCGGTTTCCGTCCGGGCGGCGGCGCTCCTCGGGGGAGGCGGGCAAGAGCGGCGATTCTAGTCAGCGGGCCGGTGGCGGGCGAATGATTTTTTCCGCGGGCCCACCCCCGCGTCCTCCCCGTAGGGGACGGCCTATGCCTGGAGTCGTACGCGGGCAGGCGCCCGGTTCAGTCCGCAGATCGATGTGCTCAGCAGGCCCGGAGCCCATCATGGAGACATGAGTACAGCAACCTTTACCCCAGCCCACATCCCCCACCCACACCACGGAGCGACCGCCACCGGCTCCACCCCGCACTCCCCGCACCTCCTCGGCAACGCACTGCGCGCGGTCAAGGTCTATGCAAGCGCCGTGTTCAGCGTCGCCGTCCTTGGGGAGTACGCCGAGGAGGCGGGCGTCCGCCGCCGCTGACACCGGATCCACCGACCCCTTGGTCCTGACACCGGATCCACCGACCCCCTAGTAGGGTCGCGGCCGTGAAGTACCGGAACGTGACCCCGCGTTTACTCACCGCAGTAACCGCCCTCGCTCTCGCCCTCTCTTTCACCGCGCTCGCCGCGCTCTGCATCGACCAGCGCATCCCGATGGCCGACACCCTCGTGTACCGGGCCGAGGGGGCAGCCGTCGCGAACGGCACCGATCTCTACGGATTCACCGTCACCGAGTGGCAACTGCCCGCCACGTATCCGCCCTTCGCGGCCATCCTCTTCGTACCGACCACCTGGCTGCCCGTCCCGGCGCTCAAGGTGGTCTTCGTCGTCGGGAACGTGCTGCTGCTCGCCCTGCTGGTGCGGCTCTCCTGCCGGTTCGCCGGACTGCCCGCGCGCCCGCCGCTGGTCATGGCCGCCGTCGCCGCGGGCCTCTGGCTCGAACCGGTCTTCCAGACGCTCCTCTTCGGGCAGATCAACCTCGCCCTCGTCTGCCTCGTCCTGTGGGACCTGTCCCGGGACGAGGAAGCCATCGGCAAGGGCTTCGCGCTCGGCGTCGCGGCCGGCGTCAAGCTCACGCCCGCCGTGTTCATCCTCTATCTGCTGATCACCGGGCGGGTACGGGCCGGGCTCACCGCTCTCGCCTCCTTCATCGGCACCGTGCTGCTGGGCGCGCTCGTACTCCCGCACGCCAGCGTCGACTTCTGGACCCGGCGCATCTTCGAGACCAGCCGGGTGGGCAAGGCGTGGATCGTCGACAACCAGTCGCTGCAAGGACTGTTCGCCCGCGCGCTGCACACCCCGGAGCCGGGGCCACTCTGGGCACTGGCCGCCGCCCTCACCGCCGTTGCGGGCCTGTGGATCGCCCGCCGCGCGGCGGGCGGGGCCCGGGGCGTCCTGCTCACCGCGCTCACCGCGCTGCTCGTCTCGCCGATCAGCTGGTCGCACCACTGGGTGTGGTGCGTACCGCTGCTGGCGGTGCTGATCGCGGAGGGCCGGCACCGCACGGCGGCGGCCGTCGCCGCGGTCTTCCTGGCGCGCACCCTGTGGCTGGTACCGCACCAGGGCGCTGCCGACCTCCAACTCCCCTGGTGGCAGCAGGCGTTGGCGTCGCCGTATCCGCTGCTCGGGCTGGCGCTGCTGGCACTGGCCGTGCGGCACGAGCGAGTGCCGCCGGCGCCGGTTCTCGTGCCGGGCCTGCGCGTCACTGCCGCGAAGGACTTGAGTGGGCGCGACGTGAGTACGCGCACGGGCGCGGTCTGAGTACGTCCACGGAGGCTCCGGCCCTACCCCGCCCCCTTGGATGGAGAGCATGACGACGACGCCCGTACTCGACGCACAGACCCAGGACGACCCCTTCGCCCCTTCCAGCCGCTCCGTCCGCTTCGGCGCCGGCATCGGGCTAGTCCTGCTCTTCTTCGCCTTCGCGCTCTGTCTCGTACTCGCCTTGACCGACGCGGTCGGGGGCGACGGCCGCGCCGGAGCGCTGTTCAACGCCGGCATGTGGTCGCTCGCCCTGTCCGGCCTCACCGGCCTCGGCGGCGTATTCGTCCCGCAGAGCGCGATGACCCGCGCGGCCCGGGCCCACACCGTAAAGGTGCAGTACGTGCTTGCGGTGCTGGGCCCGGTGCTGGTCGGCCTCGACTAGGGCGTGCTTCAGCCCGGCGCTGCTTCGGGCTGAAGGAACTCGTCACTTCGGGCTCAGGAACTCGTCCGCGTCCACGATCCGGTACGCGTACCCCTGCTCCGCCAGGAACCGCTGGCGGTGCGCCGCGAAGTCCTGGTCGATCGTGTCGCGCGCCACCACCGAGTAGAACCGTGCCTCGTGCCCGTCCGCCTTCGGCCGCAGCACGCGTCCGAGGCGCTGGGCCTCCTCCTGGCGGGACCCGAAGGTGCCCGACACCTGGATGGCGACGGTCGCCTCCGGCAGGTCGATCGAGAAGTTCGCCACCTTCGACACGACGAGCACGGAGATCTCGCCCTGCCGGAACGCTTCGAAGAGCTTCTCGCGCTGTGCGTTGGACGTCTCGCCCTTGATGACCGGCGCGTCCAGATGCTCGCCCAGCTCGTCGAGCTGGTCGATGTACTGGCCGATGACCAGCGTCTGCTCGCCGCGGTGCTTGGCGACCAGCGCCTCGGTCACCTTCCGCTTGGTCTCGGTCGTCGCGCAGTAGCGGTACTTCTCCTCCGTCTCGGCCGTCGCGTACGCGAGCCGCTCCGCGTCGGTGAGGTTGACCCGTACTTCCACACAGTCCGCGGGCGCGATGTACCCCTGCGCCTCGATCTCCTTCCAGGGCGCGTCGAATCGCTTCGGCCCGATGAGCGAGAAGACGTCCGACTCGCGGCCGTCCTCCCGTACGAGCGTGGCGGTGAGCCCCAGCCGCCGACGGGCCTGAAGGTCCGCGGTGAACTTGAAGACCGGCGCGGGCAGCAGATGCACCTCGTCGTAGACGACCAGGCCCCAGTCCCGCGAGTCGAAGAGCTCCAGGTGGGGATAGATCCCCTTCCGCTTCGTCGTCAGCACCTGGTAGGTGGCGATGGTGACGGGGCGGATCTCCTTCCGCGTACCGCTGTACTCCCCGATCTCGTCCTCGGTCAGTGACGTCCGCTTCACCAGCTCGTGCTTCCACTGGCGGGCCGAGACGGTGTTGGTGACCAGGATCAGGGTGGTCGCCTTCGCCTGTGCCATCGCACCGGCCCCGACGAGCGTCTTGCCGGCGCCGCAGGGCAGCACGACCACGCCCGAGCCGCCGTGCCAGAAGCCCTCGACGGCCTGCTTCTGGTACGGGCGCAGGGCCCAGCCGGTCTCGTCGAGCTCGATACGGTGCGCCTCGCCGTCGACGTACCCGGCGAGGTCCTCGGCGGGCCAGCCCAGCTTCAGCAGCGTCTGCTTGATCTGCCCGCGCTCGGAGGGGTGCACGGCGACCGTGTCCGGGTCGATCCGGGCCCCGACCAGCGGCTGGACCTTCCTGGAGCGGAGGATCTCCTCCAGGACGGGACGGTCGGTGGTGGTGAGCACGAGCCCGTGGGTGGGGTGCTTGCTCAGGGTCAGCCGGCCGTAGCGGGCCATCGTCTCGGCGACATCTACGAGGAGGGCGTGCGGGACGGGGTAGCGGGAGTACGCCACGAGCGCGTCGACGACCTGCTCGGCGTCGTGCCCGGCGGCCCGGGCGTTCCACAGGCCGAGCGGGGTGACCCGGTAGGTGTGGATGTGCTCGGGGGCACGCTCCAGCTCCGCGAAGGGCGCGATGGCGCGACGGCAGGCGTCCGCCTGCTCGTGGTCGACTTCGAGGAGGAGAGTCTTGTCGCTCTGGACGATGAGGGGACCGTTCACACCTGCGCCCTTTCGGTAAGGCCAAACCTCCAGTCTGCCGCATCGAGCGGTCCAGCAGGCCAGGTGTGGCGCTGTTCACCGCCGACGTACGGGCCTGTCCGGGGGCGGCGGGGGTATCCGCACCTCCATGACTACGGGAGCACAGCCCCGTACGGCGAGGGGCAGAACAGCATTGCGCGTCTGCGCCATGGTGGTGGCGTTTGTGGCACTGGTTGTCTTCTCGGCCGTACTGGCCCGGCTGACCCTCGCCCCTTCGCACGCTTCGGCGGACATCGCCACGGCCAACCTCCGTCCGGGCTCGTCGCTGAGGCAGTACGCCGAGGAGTACACCTTCCTCGCGGCGTGCAAGCAGGTCGGCGGCAATCTTCTGCTCGGTGTGCCCTTCGGGGTGCTGCTGCCCGTCTTCGTACCGCGGTCGATGCGGCTGGTGCGGGTGATCGCGCTCACCGTGGTGGTGATGGCGCTGGTGGAGCTGGCGCAGGGCGCGGTGGTGCAGGGGCGGGCCTTCGACGTGGACGACGTGATCCTCAACACGTCGGGTGCGCTGCTCGGCTATCTGCTGCTGGGGCGCCGGTTCGCGCACGCGACAGCCGTCAGGCCCGAGAAAGCCGTCAGGCGGGGTCGTCCGCGAGTTCGGCGACGCCGGTGATGCGGTGCAGGGGGTATGTGCGGACCTCGTCCGCCGTGTGGTCGTACGCCGTGACGAACCCGCCCTCCACGCGCACCGGCGCGATGACGCGCTGGCTGGCGGCGCCGTCCGCGTTGACGTAGCCGATCCAGAGGGCGGCGCCGGTCATCGCCGCGGCCTGCACGGTGGCCAGGGTCTCGGCGGACGTGGTGCGGGGGAGTTCGCCGTTCCTCGCGGGCTCCGGGACGGGTTTGCGTACGACCGTGGCGGCCATGTCGCCCGCGCGGATCGCCTTCACCGCCGCTCCGAGCAGCGTCCCGTCCGGCACCGGCGGGCCGTCCGGGACCGGGACGGGCGCGGTACGGGGCGGGGTGCGGCGGGCGTGGGCTCGGGTGATCAGGACGTCGCCCTCCGCGGACTCGGCGGCGGGCGCGTACCCCATGGTGCGCAGCCCTTCCAGCAGCGTCGCCGGGTCGGCCTGGGCGGCCAGGACGGTGGGGGCGAGGCGGCGCAGCCGCAGGCCCTGGGACCGTTTGTCGGCGAGGATCTCGCCGAGCAGCGCGTCGTCGTCGCAGCGTACGTAGGCGGACGCGGAGCCGATCCGCAGATGGCCGTGGCGGCGGGCCACGTCGTCGACGAGATAGCTGAGCGGCTGCGGCACGGGTGTGCGGGAGTGCGTGGCCAGGAAGGTGTGCAGGTCGGAGGCGGACTTTCCGGCGTCGAGCGCGCGGCGTACGGAGGCGGGTGTGAAGCGGTAGACCGTGGCGCCGCCCTTGGACTCGATGTCGGCGAGCACGGCGAGGGTCTCGGCGAGCGGCCGCTGAAGGGGGCCGGGGGCGACGGCGGTGAGGTCGGCCTGGAGAAGGATGTGATCGAGGGGCTCGGGGAGAAGCGGCGCGAGCGCGGCGGCGGAGGCGGTTTGGGCGCCCGGGGCGGGTTTCCCGTTCCCCGCGAAGGCATCCCCGTTCCCCGCGGAGGCGGCTTGGGCGTCGAGACCGTACTGCGCGTGCCCCAGCAGCGCACGCCCGTGCGTCGACAGTGCCCCGCGGCCCGTCACGCCCAGGACCTCCGCCTCGGTCAGGGTCCAGGCCGCGATGCGGGAGCGCAGGTCTGTCGGGACGGCGGTCGCCGCGTTCCGGGCCGCGTTCGTGTCCAGGTCCTGTGTTCCGGTGCCGCGGAGGGGGCGTTCCCAGCGGAGGCGGGCCAGGACCGTTTCCGGGTCGGGGGCCGTGCCCGCGGGGAGCCCGGCGAGCAGGTCGAGGATGCGGCGGCGGACCTCGATCGCGGCTGAGCGGTCCAGGTCGGGGCCGAGGGCCGAGAGCGTACGGCCCTTCGTGTCCTGGCCGCCGATCAGGCCCGCCGTGCGCGTCGCGGTGAGCCAGGCCGCGGCGAGCCGCGCCCACCGCTCGGCCGCCGGAAGCGTGAGCCAGTCGTCGTACGCCGGCGTCGGCGCGTACCGTTCGTCCGCCTCGCCGTCCGCCGCCAACAGGCCCGCCGCATAAGCGAGTTCGAGCCAGAACGCGGCCATCTGCTCGGTTGTGTCCAGCGCGGCCGCGGTGCGCTTGAGGTCACGTACCGAAAGGCCGCCCGAGCGCAGCACGGCCGGCCCGCCCTCGTGCCAGTCCTTAAGCAGGTCCTCGACCGTCGACAGCGCGGTGAAGGCCTGGCCCGCCGCCGTACTGTCCACAACCTGTGGACGGCCCTGGGTCATCGACGCCGTCGCGGCCGGCCTGACCGCGGGCGGCTCCGGCTCCGGCGCGCGGTGGGTGCGGCCGCCGCGCAGATGCAGCGCCGCCTCGCGCGGCAGCACGACCGTCCGCAGCGACGTGGGCAGCAGCAGCCCGCGGTCGCGCAGCCACTGCACGGGCGGCGTGGGGTTCGCCGTGACCTCTCCGTACGGAGGGCCCCAGACCAGCCGGTCGAGCACCGTCAGAGCCTCGGACGGGGCGGTGTCGAGCAGCGCCGCCATCCGCGAGCGGTCGGTGAACAGCGAGGTCAGCGCGGCGACCGCGGAGACCGGATCGTGCGTGGTCGGCAGCCCGGCCGCCGCGAGGATCTCCTGCAGCCGGCCCGGCGACATCCCGGCCGTGGCCTCGGCGACGGTCGGGCCGAGGCCGGTCGGGGACGGACGGTTCGGCGACGGGGCGAGGAGTTCGCGCGCGGTGCGCACCAGCCGCAGCCGGTCGTCGCCGCCCCACACCAGCGCCTGCCCGCGCAGCACGTCCACCGCCCGCGGCAGGGCCGCCTCGATAGCCGGGTCGCCCTCGTCGCCGGTCAGCAGTGCGACGAGCGTCTCGTACGGGGCGGGGTCGGGGGCCACCGCCAGCGCCTCGGCGGTCTGCAGCGTGAACCGGTCGAGCCGCTCCAGCGCGCGTACGACGGAGGCACGCGTGCCGGCCCGCGTGGCGAGCTGCGTCAGATCGTTCGGCACGGGGCTCAGCAGGTCGGGGCGGGCGCGCAGCAGTGCGGCAAGATCCTCGTCACCGCGGGTGCGCAGCGCTTCGGCGAGCGTGCGCGGAGTGCTCGGACTGCTTCCTTCGGGCATGGTCCCCATCCGCCCCACGGTAGTCCCTGGAGCGCTACGGTCGGGGACAGGGCGGGCCCGGGGATACAGGGCGGCCGGGCAGGAACGTCAGGGGAAACGCCGGTGGGGATCGAGAGCGATCAGCTCGTCTACGACTATCTGAGCCGGGTCGGCGACCTGGCCCAGCAGCATCAGCTGCCGTCCAACACCCGGATGCGGCTGGTCTCGTCGCTACGGAACGAGATCGACCGGCAGCGGGCGAAGTTCGGCTCGGACAGCCCGGCGGCGGTACGCCGGATTCTCGGGCGGATCGGTACGCCGGACGAGGTCGTGGCGTCCGCGTCCGAGGACGGACCTTCGGCAGGATCACAGGCACATGTACCGGCGCCGCCGTGGGCCGCCGTGCCCGAGCAGCGCGTGCGCCGCCGGATCCCGCGGCCGCGCAAGTCCGCGGCTCCCGGGCAGCCCGAGGCCCCACGAGCCTCCACCGGCGCGTCGCCCCCGCACCTCGCGGGAATGGACGAGCTCGGCCCCTCCGGCAGCGAGCCCGACTGGTGGCGGATCGACCCGGGGCCGTTCGGGGCGGGCGAGAGCGTGGCCGGGTTCGTCGGCGGCGTGGAGATCCCCGAAATACTCAAACCCCCGCCGTCCAAGGAGGACTTGGCCGCGGCCGCCGAGGCGGAGGATCCGGACGAGGAGTACGAGGACGGGGACGAGGGCGTCGACGCGGTGGAGGCGGACGCCGCACCGCGCCGGTGGCGTCCGCGGCTTCGCCGCCGTACCGAAGCGGCCGGGCCGAGGCCCGCCCTCGCCAACCCGTTCCTGCTGCTCGCCGCCGCTCTGCTGGTCGCCGGCGCCGTGCTGGGCTCCTGGCTCGCCCTCGGCGGCGGCTGGCTCCTCGCCTACGCCTCGCGCCGGCTGTCCCGCACCGAGGCGAAGTGGGCGGTCGTCGGCCTGCCCGGGGCGGTCGTGGCGGGCGGACTCGTCTGGCTGTGGGGCCGGGTCAACGGGCGCTGGGGCGAGCCGATCCCGCAGGACGGGATGCGCGACGCGCTCGCCGGCACCTGGCCGTGGGTGGTGAAGGGGGCTGCCGTCGCCTCCGCGCTCTTTCTGGTGTGGCGGGCGCGGAGGCGTTAGGGCGCGCCTACTTCGTGAGGTCGGCCCGCAGTTCGTCGAGGATCTTGCCGGCCGCGGTGTAGCCGATGCCCTGGATCCACAGCTGGTCGTCGACCTGGAAGACCGTGCCGTTCTTGACGGCCGGCAGGTTCTTCCACAGACCGCTGCCGAGGGTCTGCGTCTGCTTGGCCTTCTTCGGGTCGCCGTACGTGGAGTGGAAGATGACGTCCGCCGCCGCGAGGTCGATCTTCTCCGGGCTCACGTCGTACGAGAAGCCGTCCTTGGCCTTGTCGGTGATGGCGGGGCGGCCGAGGCCCACGTCGGCGAGGATCGTCGCGATGTAGTTCTGCTTGCCGTAGATGCGGATGTCCGCGCCCTCGACGAAGCGCACCACGTTGATCTTGGTGGCCGCGGCCTTCTCCTTGCCGCCGACGGCGTCGGTGACTTTCTTCGCGTGGGCGTCGTACGCGGAGACGACCTTCGCGGCCTCGTCCTTCTTGCCGAGCGCGTCGGCGTGCACCTGGAAGTTCTCCTTCCAGGGGTGGCCGGTGCTCTCGGTCATGACGGTCGGAGCGATCGCCTTGAGCTTGTCGTACTTGTCGCCGTCGCGGACCTTGCTGGTGAGGATGAGATCCGGCTTGAGCGCGGCGACGGCCTCCAGATTGGGCTGGGTGATCGCGCCGACGTCCTTGACGCCCGCGACCTGGTCCTTGGGCAGGTAGCTGAGGAAGCCCGACTCGACGTCGGCGTGCGCGGCGCCGACCGGCTTCACGCCCAGAGTGATCACGGAGTCCAGCTCTGCCGTGTCGAGTACGACTACGCGCTTCGGCGCGTCGGGGACCTGGACGTCGCCCATGGCCGTCTTGACGGTGTGGGTTCCGCCGGCGCCCGGCGACGTGTCCTTGCTGTCGTTGCCGGAGCCGGAGCCGCACGCGGTAAGGGCGAGCGCCCCCGCGAGGACGACGGAGCCGGCGGCGAGGGTGCGGCGGCGGAGGTTTCCGGTCATGGGTGACGGAGCCTTTCAGCGGGAGGTGGCAGGGGCGGGGACATCGGCGACGCGGGAGGGCGAGTACGGCGCGCCCGGCACGACCAGCGGCGACCCCGTCACCGGGTCCGGGACCACCACCGAGTCAAGGCCGAAGACCTCGCGTACGAGATCCGCGGTGACTATCTCCTTCGGGTGGCCCTCCGCGACGATCCGGCCGGACTTCATGGCGACCAGGTGGTCGGCGTACCGCGCGGCCTGGTTGAGGTCGTGCAGCACGGCGACGACGGTGCGCCCGCGCGAACCGACAGGAGTCGGATGCGCCAACTGCCGTACGAGATCCAGCACTTCGACCTGGTGGGCGATGTCGAGATACGTCGTCGGCTCGTCCAGGAGCAGCAGATCCGTCTGCTGCGCGAGCGCCATCGCGATCCAGACGCGCTGCCGCTGCCCGCCGGACAGCTCGTCCACCGACCGCTCGGCGAGCGCATGGACGTCCGTACGCTCCATGGCGTCGGTGACCGCGCGTTCGTCCTCCTGCGACCACTGCTGCCACCAGTGCTGGTGGGGCTGGCGGCCGCGGGAGACGAGGTCGGCGACGGTGATCGCCTCGGGGGCGACGGGGGACTGCGGCAGCAGCCCGATCGACTGCGCGATCCTCTTCGTGGGGATCTTCGACAGCTCCTGGCCGTCCAGCAGCACGGCCCCGCCCCGGGGCTTCAGCAGTCGCCCGAGGGCGCGCAGGGTCGTCGACTTGCCGCAGGCGTTCGGGCCCACGATCACCGTCACCTGCCCGTCAGGGACGGCCAGGTCGAGCTCGTGCACGACCCTGTGGTCCTCGTAGGCGAGCGTCAGCTCGCGCGCGGTGAGCCTGCTCACGCCTTGCCTCCAGCGGTACGACTACGGACGATCAGCCAGATCAGATACGGGGCGCCGACGGCGGCCGTCAGCACGCCCACCGGCAGCTCGGTGGGCGCCAGGAGCTTTCGCGCAAGCAGATCGGCGAGTACGACGATGACCGCGCCCATCAGCGCGGAGCAGAGCAGCGGGATCTGCGCGGTCCGGGTCGTCCGGCGGGCGATCTGCGGTGCGAGCAGCGCCACGAAGTCGACGGGTCCGGCCGCGCCGGTCGCCACGGACGCCAGGACGACTCCGAGGAGCACGAGCCCGAGCCGTACGCGCCCGAGCCGCACTCCGAGCGCGGTCGCCGTGTCGTCGTCCATGCTCACGGTCCGCTGCGCGCGGGCGGCCCACAGCACCGCGGGCACGAGCACGAGCAGCGTCCAGCCGAGCGGGGCCGCCTCCTCCCAGCCACGGCCGTTGAGCGAGCCGGTCATCCAGATCTGGGCCTGCTGGGCGACGAGATAGTCGCCCTTGGTCATGAACAGGGTGGTGACCGACCGGAGCGCGATCGCGAAGCCGATGCCGATGAGCACGAACCGGGTGGCATGCAGCCCGCCGCGCCAGGCGAAGACGTACACGAGCGCGGCGGCGACGATGCCGCCGGCGACGGAGAGGTACGGCAGCACGGTGTACGAGGTGACCCCGAAGGTCATCGCCCCGACGGTGACGGCGCTCGCGCCCTGGCTGATCCCGATGATGTCGGGGCTGGCGAGGGGATTGCGCGCGACGGTCTGGATGAGCGCACCCGCGACACCGAAGGCGGTGCCGACGAGGAGCCCGGTGACCATGCGGGGCAGCCGCAGGGTGCCGACGACGAGCTCGTCGGGTGAGTCCTGTCCGGCGAGGACCTTCAGCACCTCCCCGGGCGCGACGAAGCTCTCGCCGACGCAGAGGTACGCGACGCAGACGGCGGCGAGCACGACGCCGAGGACGCCGGCGGCGACGGCGGCCCGTCGATGAACGAGGAAGGTCCCGCGGCCTGCCCGTACGAGCCCGTACCCGGGGGGCCGGACGGTCACGGTCTCACCGCTCATGCGGCGCTCCTGACAGGGCGCGGGCCCATGCTGGGGCGCTGCCCCAGACGCCGCGCCTCAATCGCCGGCGGGGCTGGATTGTGCCCGGCGAGGCTGATAAGCCCGTCCGGCGATTGAGGACACGGCCGAAGGCCGTACGGGGTCCGGGGCGGAGCCCCAAGTTCGGGAAGTGGGGGTCCCCCCACGCCCGCTAGGGCGTAGGGGGAGGGTAGGGGAACCGCTCCGCGCAGCGGAACCCGCACCCCCGCACCGGCGCCCCGACCCCCGCGCTCACCGATCCTCATGCCGGCACCGCCTTCCGCCGGACCAGCGTGACCAGGAACGGCACCCCGATCAGCGCCGTCATCACGCCCGCCGGGATCTCGCTCGGAGGGAAGATCACCCGGCCGATCACATCGGACACCAGCAGCATCACCGGGCCGATGAGCGCCGCCATCGGCAGCACCCAGCGGTGGTCGCCGCCCACGATCGCGCGGGCGATGTGGGGGACCGCCAGGCCGATGAAGGCGATCGGGCCCGCGGCCGCCACGCCCGCGCCCGTCAGGACCGTCGCCCCCACGCCGCCCACGATCCGTACCGTCGCGACCTTCTGGCCCAGCCCCTTCGCCACGTCCTCGCCCAGCGCCAGCGCGTCAAGGCCGCGCGCGACCGACGCCACGAGCACCACGCCCACCATCAGGAACGGCCAGATCTGGCCGACCACTTCGGCGTCGCGCCCGGCCACCGAGCCGACCTGCCAGAAGCGGAACTCGTCCAGCGCCGCGGCCTTCGTCGTCAGCACTGCCATCGTCACCGACACCAGCAGCGCGTTGATCGCCGCGCCGCCCAGCGCCAGCTTCACCGGGGTCGCGCCGCCGCGGCCGCTCGACGCGATCGCGTACACCGCCACCGACGCGAAAGCGGCGCCGGCGAAGGCGAACCACACGTACCCCGTCAGCGTGTGGATCCCGGCGAAGGCGATGGCCAGCACCACACCCACCGAAGCGCCCTGGCTGATGCCGAGGATCCCGGGATCGGCGATCGGGTTGCGGGTGATGCCCTGCAGGACCGTGCCGGCGAGGGCCAGCGCCGCCCCGACCATCACGCCGATCAGCGTGCGCGGCACCCGCAACTGCCGTACGACTTCGGCGTCACCGTGCCCGCCGTGCAGCAGGGCGTCGAGGACGGCGGACGGCGCGATGGCGCGAGCTCCGACCGCGAGGCTGAGCAGGACCGCGAACAACAGGGCCACGACGGCTGCCGCCGTCCAGCCGATGCGGCGGACCACGAGCGCGCGTCTGGCTGACATGAAGACCAATCAGAAGAACAAGTGGGACAAGAAGGACAAAAAAACCCCACGGTTGGTAAGGCTTGGCTAAGTCTAAACGGCGGGGTCTTGGAGCCCGGATGGGCACAATGGCCCCTATGGCTACGCACCCGCTCACCATCGGCTTCGACCTCGACATGACGCTCATCGACTCTCGGCCCGGCATCCACGCCGCCTACCGGGCGCTCTCCGCCGAGACCGGTGTCTGGATCGATGCCGACCTGGCTGTGACGAGGCTCGGGCCGCCCCTGGAGCAGGAGTTGGCGCACTGGTTCCCCGATGAGCGGGTCCAGGGGATGGGTGACCGGTACCGCGAGATCTATCCCACATACGCGATCGAGCCGACCCTCGCCCTGCCCGGCGCCCGCGAGGCCGTGACCGCCGTACAGGAGCTCGGCGGCCGCGCGATCGTCGTCACCGCCAAGCACGAGCCGAACGCCAAGCTGCACCTCGCCCATCTCGGGATAGCCCCGGACGAGGTCATCGGCTGGCTGTGGGCGGAGGCCAAGGCGGAGGCTCCCCCTACCTTCGGCGGGGGGACCCCCAGCGTGAGCACGGCGCGAGTGTGTACGTCGGTGACCACGCCGGAGACGTACGGGGCGCGCACACGGCCGAAGCGCTCTCGGTCGCCGTGCCGACCGGGCCGTGCGACGCGGCCGAACTGCGCGCGGCCGGCGCGGACGTGATCATCGACGACCTGACCGCGTTCCCCGCCTGGCTACGCGCCTACAGTGCGGATTTGGCCTGACGGCGCTGCGCCGCGATCGAGCGCAGTACGCCCGCCGCGGCGATCAGGAACCCGACGCCCATCAGCATGCACACCGCGTACGCGACCGACGGGAACGGCTCGGTCCCCAGGAACAGCGGGGCCACGGTGACCAGAGTGGCCACGGCGCCGACGATGAAGACGATCACGCCGACGCGCACCAGCCCGTCACCAGGGGCGGGAGGAGTAGCAGTCATTCGGCCAGGGTAGTTCCTTGCGCGTAGGAACCGTTCGGCGACGTCTTGTCACCAGCCCCGGGACCATTAGCCTTGGGGGTGGCGGGTCAGGCGACCCGCTGTAGTGCTATCCAGGACCGTTTTTCGGTGCCCAAGTTCCGGTGCCCCAGCGCCCCAACGAGTACGAGGACGAGGACAGACGTGCCTACCGGCAAGGTCAAATGGTTCAACAGCGAGAAGGGCTTCGGCTTTCTCTCCCGCGACGACGGCGGCGACGTCTTCGTTCACTCGTCGGTGCTCCCCGAAGGGGTCGAGTCGCTAAAGCCCGGCCAGCGCGTCGAGTTCGGCGTGGTAGCGGGCCAGCGCGGTGACCAGGCGCTTTCGGTGACAGTTCTCGACCCGACGCCCTCGGTGGCGGCGGCCCAGCGGCGCAAGCCGGACGAGCTGGCTTCCATCGTGCAGGACCTGACGACCCTGCTGGAGAACATCACGCCGATGCTGGAGCGCGGCCGGTACCCCGACAAGGTGCAGGGCAAGAAGATCGCGGGCCTGCTGCGGGCGGTGGCGGACCAGCTGGACGTCTAGCAGCTATCCGAAACTGAGCGCATCGCGGCCGAGGGGCGGTACGAGTCCCTCGGCCGCGGCGCGGGTCAGCAGTCCCCGTACCGCCGCAAGCCCGTCATCGCCGAGGTCCGCGGTGAACTCATTGACGTAGAGCCCGATGTGCTGGTCAGCCACGGCAGGGTCCATTTCCTGGGCGTGCTCGAGTACGTACGGACGGGAGGCCTCCGGGTCGTCCCACGCCATGCGCACGGACGTGCGAGCGGATTCGGCCAGTAGCTTCAGCGTCTCGGCGCCCAGCGAGCGCTTCGCGATGATCGCGCCGAGCGGGATCGGGAGGCCGGTCGTCGACTCCCAGTGCTCGCCCATGTCGGCGAGGCAGTGCAGCCCGTAGTTCTGATAGGTGAACCGCGCCTCGTGGATGACGAGTCCGGCGTCGACCTTGCCGTCCCGCACGGCCGGCATGATCTCGTGGAACGGCATCACGACGACCTCGCCGACACCACCCGGGACGACGTCCGCGGCCCAGAGCCGGAACAGCAGATACGCCGTCGAGCGCTCGCTCGGCACAGCGATGGTCTGCCCAGCCAAGTCCCTCCCCGGCTCCTTGGTCAGTACGAGCGGACCGCAGCCGCGGCCGAGCGCCCCGCCGCAGGGCAGCAGCGTGTACTCGTCGAGGACCCAGGGCAGTACGGCGTACGACACCTTCAGCACATCGAACTCGCCGCGTTCCGCCATGCCGTTGGTGATGTCGATGTCCGCGAACGTCACATCGATGGCGGGCGCGCCGGGCACCCGGCCGTGCGCCCACGCGTCGAAGACGAAGGTGTCGTTCGGGCAGGGCGAGTACGCGATCTGCAAAGCGTCACTCATGGGTCGGCTCCTCATCGAGGACGGGGGCGAGCTGCTGGAAGGCGTACCGCAGCGACTCCAGCGCCTGCCCGATACGCCAGGCGGCACGGTCGCGCGGGCCGACGGGGTTGGAGATCGCGCGGATCTCGACGACCGGCACGGCGTGCGCGGCGGCGGCCTCCGCGACCCCGAAGCCTTCCATCGCCTCGGCGGCGGCGCGGGGATGACGGCGGGTCAGCTCGACCGCGCGGGCGGCGGTGCCGGTGACGGTGGAGACGGTGAGGACGGGCGCGTGCACGGCGTCGAGGGTCTTGGCGATGCGGGCGGCGAGCTCGGCGGGCGGCACGTGCGCGGAGCGGCCGAAGCCGAGTTCGTCGACGGGGAGATAGCCGTCGGGCGTCTCGGCGCCGAGGTCGGCGGCGACGATCGCGTCGGCGACGACGAGGGCGCCGACGGCGGCGTGGGCCGGGAAGCCGCCGCCGATCCCGGCGGAGACGACGAGGTCGTACGCACCGGTGGCGAGGGCGGTCGCGGTGCCCGCGGCGGCGGCCGCGGGTCCTACGCCGGCGATGAGCACATCGATGCCGGCGTGGCGGGAGAGCGGGTACCCGCCGGGCAGCTGCCGGGCATCACGTACGGGACCGGTGAGCCCCGCGGCGACGGAGTCGGCCTCCGCCGCCACTGCGGTCACCACCAGTACGCGCACGGCACGACCCTCCGGGTCAGGAGGCCTTCTCGAACTGGAAGTGCCAGATACCGATGACCTTCTTGCCCTTGGTCTCCATGATGCTGACCGCGGTCTTGCTGGTGGGCTCGCCGGTCTGCGAGGAGAAGAAGGCGTTGCCGGGGATGGTCCGGTACGAGTTCTTGTACGGCTCCTGCTCGACGGGCTGGCCACCGAAGAGCAGGGTCCAGCCGTTGTCCGCGATCTCCGGGTCGACGCCCATGCGGACCTTGTCGTCGAAGGCGACCTTGACGGTCTTGGCGGGCTTCTGGGTCAGGCAGCGCTGGAGCAGCGATTCCTTGATCGGCTTGCCGTCGTTGTAGCAGGCCGCCTCGGTGTGGACCGATTCCGTCCCGACAGTCACGGTCGCGAGCGGGGTCGGCTTGTCGCATGCGGAAAGGACGAGGAGCCCGGCGGAGACGGCACCGAGAGCGGCAGCGGCCCGGCGGCGCTTGCCCGAGAAGAACGCAACGGTCATGGCTCGAAGGCTATCGGTCGCACCGGCTCTCGCCACGCGGGGGTCACCTTGCCGCGCGTCACGCCGGGGCGGGCCGTCCCGGTGTGCGGGTCTGTCCTCAATCTCTCCCCAGACTTCGTCCGGGGGGACCCCAACGGGCTTGAATGTTCGGCCGACCTTTTCAGCCCCTCCGGCGTTTGAGGAGTGAGGGTCCCCCCACGCCCGCAGGGCGTAGGGGGAGGGTCCGGGGCGGAGCCCCGGTTACGGGATGGGGGTACTCCCCCTGGCTTCGCCGGGGGCACCCCCACCCGGGCGAAGCTCTGGGGGAGGGCGGGGTGGGGAAAGCGCCGCAGGCGAGCCGCGGGCGCGGAGCCTGTCGCCGCGTCCTCGCCGCGTCCCCGCCGGGCCCACGGCGGACCCGCATCGGGGTCCGGGGCGAAGTCCCGGTGACTAGGCGAGCCGCGGGCGCGCCTGGCTGCCGTGGCGGGCCGCCACCAGCAGGCCGCGGATCGTCGTCAGGAATCCCAGTGCCAAGATTCCCGCCGCCACCGACATGCCCAGCGTGCCGTTCAGCGGCAGTGCGATGCCGATCGCGCCGCCCGCCACCCAGGCCATCTGGAGCAGTGTCTCCGAGCGCGCGAACGCCGACGTGCGGACCTCTTCCGGGACGTCCCGCTGGATCAGCGCGTCCAGGGACAGCTTCGCCAGGGCCTGGCACAGGCCCGCCGTCGCGCCCAGGACCGCCACCATGCCCGCGCCGAAGAACGCCGCCGTCGTGATCGCCGCGGTCAGCACCACCGCCTGCACCGTCGCGATGATCACCTCCGGGCCGCGGGCCTTCAGCCACGCCCCCACCGTCGTGCCGAGCGCGTTGCCCACGCCCGCAGCGACGCCAACTATCCCCAGCGAGACCGCCGCACTCTGCCCTGCCAGCGGATGCTCCCGCAGCAGGAAGGCCAGGAAGAAGATCAGGAACCCGGACAGCGCACGGAGCGCCGCGTTCGCCTGCAGCCCGTGCAGTACGGACGGCCCGACCGTACGCAGACTGGGCTTCTTCTCCCCGTGCGTGAGCATGTGTGCCTTGCGCTCGCCCTTCGCCGAGTCGACCTTGTGCGGCATCGTGAACGCCCAGTACCCGCCGAGGATGAACAGCACGCACGCCCCGTACAGCGGCCACTGAGGCCCGATCTGCTGCAACCCGATCCCGATCGGCGCCGCGATACCCGTCGCGAGCAGCCCCGCCAGCGTCACCCGTGAGTTCGCCTTGACCAGCGAGAAGCCCGGCGGCAGCAGCCGCGGCACGACCGCGCTGCGCACCACTCCGTACGCCTTCGACGCGACCAGCACGCCCAGCGCCGCCGGGTACAGCTCGAGCCCGCCCGTCGCCACCGCCCCCGACATCGTCAGCGCGAGCAGCGCGCGGGTGAGCATCGCGCCCGCCATCGCCGCTCGGCGGCCGTGCGGGATGCGGTCCAGAAGCGGGCCGATGACGGGGGCCAGCAGAATGAAGGGCGCCATCGTGACGGCGAGATAGAGCGCGACCCGGCCGCGCGCCTCGTCCGTCGGCACGGAGAAGAAAACCGTCGACGCGAGCGCGACGGTGATCATGACATCGCCCGCGCCGTTCACCGCGTGGAGCTCGATCAGTTTTCCCAGGCCCGACTCGCCCGCGCCGTGCGCATGCGTCGCCTTGCGGATGCCGCGCGCGGTGCCGGTGAACGGAAGATGCAGGGCACGGCCGACCGCCCGGCCTGCTCTTCCGAGCCGGCCGGTTCCCTCTGACGACCTCACGGCTGTCACCCCGTCATAGTGCCCCAAGCCCCGCCGAGCCGAACCGAGGTGCCGGGTTGTTCGCCCCTTGTTGGGGCGGGCAGGTGGGCGGGGAGCGGCAGAGGGGGTAGCGTGCGTAGCGCGCCACCGGCGGTTGTTCTCGGCCGCGCGCCTCTTCGGCATCCCGCAGAATGGATGACGGTAGGTGTGCCCGAGACAGGTTGGTCTGGGCGCGGACGTCGATGCGGCCCTCTGGTCCGCTCCGCCTGCGGCCCGTACCTCGTGAATCGGCCGGCGCACCCGTGAGACGGCGTAGGAGAGAAGCGAGACCTGTGAGTGCTGCGACGCGAAGCCGTACCCCTGACCGCCAGTGCGCCGAGGCGGTAGACCTCGCCCGGGCGGCGGCCGAGGAGGCCGCGGCCCCGGGAGTGGTCGGCGAGCATGTGTCTGTCGTCGCGGAGGGAGACCGCGTCGTCACGCACTTCTTCGAGTGCACGGAACTCGCCTACCGGGGCTGGCGCTGGGCGGTGACCGTCGCCCGGGCCTCCCGCGCCAAGGTCGTCACCCTCGACGAAACCGTCCTGCTGCCCGGTCCCGACGCGCTGCTCGCGCCCGAGTGGGTGCCGTGGAGCGAGCGTCTGCGGCCCGGTGACCTGGGCCCCGGCGATCTGCTGCCCACCGAGGCGGAGGATCTGCGCCTGGAGCCCGGCTTCACGGGCGAGGACGCGCCCCCGCCGAACTCCGTGGTGGCCGAGTCCGTGCCGTCGCACGACCTCGCCGAGCGCGTCGAGGCGGAGGACGCCGAGCTCACCGACCGCAGGCCCGTCGACGCCACCGCCGACAACGGCCGCGGCGCGATCGCGGCGCTCGCCGAAGAGCTCGGCATGCGCCGGGCCAGGGTCCTGTCCCGGTACGGGCTGCACATCGCGGCCGACCGCTGGGAGGAGTCCCACGGCGCGAAGACCCCGATGGCACAGGCGGCCCCAGCGGCCTGTGTGACCTGTGGATTCCTGGTTCCGATGGCGGGCTCTCTGCGGCAGGCCTTCGGCGTCTGCGCGAACGAGTTCTCCCCGGCGGACGGGCACGTCGTGTCGCTGACGTACGGCTGCGGAGGTCACTCGGAGGCGGCCGTGATGCCGAAGCCGCCCACCCCCGCGCCGCCGGTGTTCGACTCGATGGGCACGGACGAGTTCCTGCTGCACCCGGCCCGCGACAGCGGCTCGGTCTCCCCGGAGCCGGACGGCACGGAGGATCTCGGCCACTCCTAAATCTTCATCTGTTCTGAAATCTGTTCTCAAACGCCGGACGGGCTTGATTTCAAGCCCGTCCGGCGTTTGAGGCTCAGGTCCTGCCAACGTCCCCCGGCCCGCGTTCACCACGACCCGCCGCACAGGGGTACCTTCGGCCGCACAGGTACATACGCGGGTCAACCGGAGAGAGCGGAGTCACAGCGTGAGCGTCAGGACGACCGAGTGGGCCGACCCGTTCGGGACGGCGCGGCTGCGGCGCGGGGTGCTCGACGCGTGGGGGGCCAGTCCCGCCCGCTTCCGGGAGGACGCCAACGCCGAGGAGGACCTGGCGCTCGGCGGCTATCGGGACCGACTCGTCGTGGAGCTGGCGCAGAACGCCGCCGACGCCGCCGCGCGGGCGGGCGTGCCGGGCCGGCTCCGGCTGACCCTGCGGCCGGCCACGGCCGATCAGCCCGCCGTCCTCGCCGCCGCGAACACCGGCGCCCCCCTGGACGCGACCGGCGTCGAGTCCCTGAGTACTCTGCGCGCTTCGGCCAAACGCGAGGGCCACGAGTCCGCCGTCGGCCGCTTCGGCGTCGGCTTCGCGGCCGTGCTCGCGGTGAGCGACGAGCCCGCCGTCGTCGGCCGGCACGGCGGTGTGCGCTGGTCGCTCGCGGAGGCCAGGGAGCTGACCCAGCAGGCCGCCCAGGCAAGCCCGGGACTCGGCGACGAACTGCGCCGCCGCGACGGGCACGTACCGCTGCTGCGGCTGCCGCTGCCCGCCGAGGGCACGGCTCCCGAGGGGTACGACACCGTGGTCGTCCTGCCGCTGCGGGACGGCGCCGCGGTCGACCTGGTGGAGCGGCTGCTCGCCCGGGTCGACGACGCGCTGCTGCTCACGCTGCCCGGGCTCGCCGAGATCGTGATCGAAACCCCGTCCGGCGTACGGGAATTGAGGCGCTCCGTTCACGGGGCGTACGTACACATCGAAGACAGCACGCAGGGCGACCGGCGCTGGCGGGTCGTCAGCCACGGCGGCTCCGTCGAGCCCGCGCTGCTCGCGGACCGGCCCGTCGAGGAGCGGCTGCGGCCGTACTGGACCGTCACCTGGGCGGTGCCCGTGGACGACGAGGGCGCGCCCGCCCGGCCGCGCACCGCCCCGGTGGTGCACGCGCCGACGCCGACCGACGAACCCCTCGGCGTGCCCGCGCTGTTGATCGCCTCGCTGCCGTTGGACCCCACCCGCCGGCATCCCGCGCCCGGGCCGCTCACCGACTTCTTGGTGCGGCGGGCGGCGGACGCGTACGCCGAACTGCTCGGCAACTGGCAGCCGGTGACCGTCGGTACCATCGACCTGGTGCCCGGCCCGCTCGGCAAGGGGGAGCTGGACGGCGCGCTTCGGGCGGCGATCCTGGAGCTGCTGCGACGCACGCCGTTCCTGGAGGCGGCAGCCCCGCGCGACGTGTCCGGCGAGGACACAGGTCTGCCGGACCGCGAGATCTCCGCCGGGCTGCGGCCCATCGAGGCGGAAGTCCTGGAGGCCGCCGGCGCGGAGACCGTACAGGTGCTGGCCGAGGTGCTGCCGAGTCTGCTGCCCGCGGGTCTTGAGCGCCGGGTCGAGCTGCGTACGCTCGGTGTCGCGCGGGTGCCGCTGACCGAGGCGATCGACCGGCTGGCGGGTCTTGAGCGCGAGCCCGGCTGGTGGCAGCGGCTGTACGACAGCCTCGCCGGGGTCGACCCGGACCGGCTGTCCGGCCTACCCGTCCCGCTTGCGGACGGCCGTACCACGATCGGGCCGCGCCAGACGCTGCTGCCGCTGGCCGAGACTCCGCCGCAGCTGGCCCGCCTCGGCCTGAAGGTCGTCCACCCCGACGCGGCGCACCCGTTGCTCGAGAAGCTGGGCGCGCTGCCCGCGACGCCGCGCGCCGTGCTGACGACGCCGCAGGTCCGGACGGCGGTCGCGGGCTCGCTGGACGCGGGCGAAGTCTGGGATGAAGACGCGCTGGACGCGGACGAGCTCGCGGAAACGGTCCTTACGCTCGTACGCGACGCGGGCCTCGAGCCCGGCGACGAGCCGTGGCTGGGCGCGCTGGCGCTGCCCGACGAGGACGGCGAACTCGCGCCCGCCGGTGAACTGGTCCTCCCGGGCAGCCCGTTCGCCTCCGTGATGAGCGAGGACGAACTGGCGCTGTGCGACGCGGAACTGGCCGAACGGTGGGGCGAGCAGCCGCTCGCCGCGTGCGGTGTGCTGGCGAACTTCGCGCTCGTACGGGCCACGGACGTCGTCCTCGACCCCGACGAACTGGAGCCCCGTGACGGGGACTTCGCCGAGCCCGATGACCCGGGTCTGCTGGACGCGGTCGACGTCTGGTGCGAGGACGTGCTCGACCGGCTGCCGGACACGCCGGTGCCGCCGGTCGCCACGGAGCTCGTCGCCGTCCGCGACCTGGATCTGGTGGACGACGACTGCTGGCCGCAGGCGCTGGCCCTGCTGGCGCAGCCGCCGCTGCGGGACGCGCTGACCCAGTCCGTACGGATCCTGCTGCCGGACGGCACGACGGAGACGGTGCGTCCGTACACGGCGTGGTGGCTGCGGGACCATCCGGTCCTGGACGGCAGGCGCCCGGCGGGCCTGCGGGCGGCGGGCGGCGACCCGTTGCTGGCCGGGCTTTACGAGGCCGTGGACGCGACGGGCTTCGACGACGCGCAGGTGCTGCGGGCACTGGGTGTACGCACCTCGGTCGCCGCGCTCCTCGACGAGCCGGGCGGCGCGGCGGAGCTGCTCGGCCGCCTCGCGGACCCGGACCGCCCGGTACGCCCGGCCCAACTCCACGCCCTGTACACGGCCCTGGCCGACCTCGACCCGGAACAGGTCACGCTCCCGGACGACTTGCGCGCGGTCGTGGACGGCAAGGTCCGCGTGGTCGACGCGGCGGACGCGGTGGTCGCGGACGCGCCGGATCTGCTCCCGCTGACCGCGGGCATGCCGCTGCTTCCGGTGAGCCCCGCGCGGGCGGCGGAACTGGCGGAACTGTTCCAGGTCCGCCGCCTGAGCGAGACGGTCCCGGCGGAGGTGACGACGGAGGGCGAGGAACACGAGGTCCCCGAATCGGTGCACGTCCTGCTCGGCCCGGCCACGCCGGCGACGTACGTCGAACACGAGGAACTGATCGCCGGCGGCACGGAACTGGAGTGGCGCCGCACCCCGGACGGCGTGATCCACGCGTCCACGGTGGAGGGTGTGGCGGCTGGCCTGGCCTGGTCGGCGGGCCAGTGGCCACGCCGCTTCGAGGTGGCGGCGCTGCTGGAGGACCCGTCGCGCACGGATGAACTGGCAACGGCACGCTGGTTCGACGCGAGTTCGTAGCGGGGTCGCTGTGAGCGGCGTGGAAGGCTGGCCGCGCGGTCGTCCGGGCAGGTGCCCGTAGGATTTCCTGATCATGGGCGCGAGCGCAGGAAACGAGATGATCGCTGTCCCGCCGGGGCAGGTGACGCTGTCGGACCGGCGGACTCAGCGCAACTGGTCGGTCGAGCTTGCGCCCTACCAGCTCGCGGCGTTCCCGGTCACCCAGGCGCTGTACGCACAGATCACCGGCCGACGGCCAAGCACCGCCCATGGGGACCAGTTGCCTGTGGAGGGCGTTTCCTGGTGGGACGCGGTCCGGTTCTGCAACGACCTGTCCCAACGCGACGGGTTCGCGCCCGCCTACCACCTCCATGCCAACGGCGAAGGCATCGAGTGGGACGCATCCGCCGACGGGTACCGGCTGCCGACCGAAGCCGAGTGGGAGCACGCCTGCCGTGCCGGGACGACCGGACCGCGTTACGGGCCGCTCGACGAGATCGCTTGGTACCGCGGCAACTCGCACGAGCGAATCCACGACGTGGGCGGCAAGCAGCCCAACCCGTGGGGCCTTTACGACATGCTCGGCAACGTCTGGGACTGGTGCTGGGACATCTACGACGCCGAGGTCTACGGCACCTACCGGGTGCTACGAGGCGGTGGCTGGTTCGACGAGCACTGGAGCTGCCGGGCCTCCGCGCGGCGCCGCAGCCACCCGAGCTTCCAGGTCGACGACGTAGGGTTCCGCATCGCGCGTTCCATCGTGCGCTGATCCGCGTCAGGCCGCCCGGAGCCGCCTGATTGGATCTCCGTATGGCGGATTGGTCTGCCTGTGCTTCCGCACGAAGAGCCGTCCGGACCGTCCTCACCCAGCTGCTGCGCGATGCCGCAACGATTCGGGGTGGGGAGAGCGACGCAGCCCCCGCCCGCTGAGGCGGCCGGCTACGCCGGATACTTCCTGTCCACCACCCGCCACGCCACCTCCAGCAGCACCGCCCCCGTCGCCGCAATCCCCACCGCCCCCCACGGCATCGTCGTCCCCACCAGCTTCAGCGCGAAGAAGTCCTGGAGCCACGGCACGATCAGCACGATCAGGAAGCACGCCCCCATCGCCGCCACCAGGCACACCCGCCACCACGTGTACGGGCGGGCGACGATCGCCAGGACCCACATCGAGACCAGGAACAGCGTCAGCGTCGCCGCGCTCGTTTCCGCGTCCAGCGCGCCCGGGCCGCTGTAGTGCGAGCGGGCCAGCAGATACGTGGCAAAGGTGGCCGCCGCCGCGATCACGCCCGCCGGGATCGCGTACCGCATCACTCTGCGTACGAAGTGCGGCTTCGCGCGCTCCTTGTTCGGGGCCAGCGCCAGGAAGAACGCCGGTACGCCGATGGTCAGCGTCGACAGCAGCGTCAAGTGCCGTGGCAGGAAGGGGTATTCGACCTGGCTGCACACCACCAGGATCGCCAGCAGCACTGAGTACACCGTCTTGGTCAGGAAGAGCGTCGCGACGCGGGTGATGTTGCCGATGACCCGGCGCCCCTCCGCCACCACCGAAGGCAGCGTCGCGAAGCTGTTGTTGAGCAGCACGATCTGGGCCACCGCGCGCGTCGCCTCCGAGCCCGAGCCCATCGAGACACCGATGTCCGCGTCCTTCAGGGCCAGGACGTCGTTGACGCCGTCGCCCGTCATCGCGACGGTGTGGCCGTGGGACTGCAGCGCGCCCACCATGTCGCGCTTCTGCCGCGGGGTGACCCGGCCGAAGACCGAGTTGGAGTCCAGGGCCGTGGCCATCTCTGCCTGCTCCGTGGGGAGCCGGCGCGCGTCCACCGTGTTCTGCGCGCCCGGCAGACCGAGCTTTCCGGCCACCGCGCTCACCGACACCGCGTTGTCGCCGGAGATGACCTTCGCCGCGACGTTCTGGTCGGCGAAGTACCGCAGTGTGTCGGAGGCGTCGGGCCGCAGCCGCTGCTCGAGCACGACCAGCGCCGTCGACTCGGCCCCGGCCGCGACGGCCGGCGCGTCCAGTTCGCCCGCCGCCCGGGCGAGCAGCAGCACCCGCAGGCCCTGCTCGTTGAGCTGCTCGATCTCGGCCAGGGCCGGATCGCCCGTCGGCAGCAGCACATCGGGCGCGCCCAGCAGCCATGTGGAGTTCTCGCCGTTGCCCTCGCTGAAGCTGGCGCCGCTGTACTTGCGCGCCGACGAGAAGGGCAGCGACTCGGTGCAGCGCCAGTCCTCGCTGTCCGGATACGCGTTGATGATCGCCTGGAGGGACGCGTTGGGCCGGGGGTCGGACTCGCCGAGCGCGCCCAGGACTTTACGTATGTACGTCTCGTCCGAGTCGCCCAGCGGCCGCAGCTCGGTGACGTCCATGCCGCCTTCCGTCAGCGTGCCCGTCTTGTCGAGGCAGACGACGTCGACCCGCGCGAGCCCCTCGATCGCGGGCAGTTCCTGCACCAGGCACTGCTTGCGGCCGAGCCGGATGACACCGATCGCGAAGGCGACCGACGTCAGCAGCACAAGCCCTTCGGGGATCATCGGCACGATGCCGCCGACGGTCCTGGCCAGCGAGTCCTTGAAGTTGTTGCTCTTGACGACCAGCTGGCTGATGATGAGCCCGATCGCGGTGGGGATCATCATCCAGGTCACATACTTGAGGATCGTCGAGATGCCGCTGCGCAGCTCGGAGTGGACGAGCGTGAACCGGGACGCCTCCTCCGCGAGCTGCGCCGCGTACGCCTCGCGCCCCACCTTCGTCGCTGTGAACGCCCCGCCGCCCGCGACCACGAAGCTCCCCGACATCACCTTCTCGCCCGGCTGCTTGACGACCGGGTCGGCCTCACCCGTCAGCAGCGACTCGTCGATCTCCAGGCTGTCCGCCTCCGACACCTCGCCGTCCACGACGACCTTGTCGCCGGGCCCGAGTTCGACGAGATCGCCGAGGACGATCTCGGAGGTGGAGACTTCCGCGGCCACGCCGTCGCGTCGCACCGTCGGTTTGGCCTCGCCGATGACCGCGAGCCCGTCCAGCGTCTTCTTGGCGCGCAGCTCCTGGATGATGCCGATGCCGGTGTTGGCGATGATCACAAAGCCGAAGAGGCTGTCCTGGATCGGCGCGACGAAGAACATGATCACCCACAGCACGCCGATGATGGCGTTGAAGCGGGTGAACACATTGCCGCGGATGATGTCGGCGGTGGAGCGCGAGGAGCGGACGGGTACGTCGTTGACCTCGCCCCGCGCGACCCGCTCGGCGACCTCCGCGGTCGTCAGCCCGGAACTGCGCCGCACAATCGCTGACGGGGGTGGCTTCATCGGGTGTACGGGGTCGAGTTCGGCTCCCGCGTCGATGACGGGTTGGCCCGGCTCGGGGCCGTCCGTGTCGATCCTCGCCCGCTGCGTCATGGTTTCGACGGTACGGCCGGAAGGGCCGGTTCACCCGCCGAGTGCGCCGAAGTCAGACCCGGGTAGGACGCGAATGGTCCCCTGGCACTACAAGCGCCGGAGGGTTCCCCGCCTTCGGTCGCCTTCGGTCGCCTTCGTCATTTGCCTTCGTCGGTTGCGGAAGCCGGACCGTCATCCGCTGCCTCGGCTGCCTCGGCCGCCTCAGACGCCTCGGCGGCCTGCGAGCGCTTGATCGCCGTCTCCCGCCCCCGCACGTACCAGATGCCGATCAGCCCGAGACCGGCGCCGGCCAGACATGTCCACACCCACCACATGAGGTCGCGCTCGTCGAACCAGCTGTAGAAGGGGATCTGTACGAGGAAGAGGACGAACCAGAGGCTCGTGCCGCCGATGATGGTGGCGACGACGGGCCCCTCCAGGGGCTCGGGTGCCTCGTGCTTCGGGGTCCACTTCGCCATGCGCACAGTGTAGGCGGCACCCGACCAGCCGTTCGGGGACCGGTCGTTTCAAGGATCTACGCGCGGAGATAGCGATCCTTGTCTGATGTATTCATACTGAAACGGTTTGCCGTTGGCCTGAATTATTCGTGCAAACATCCAAGCCCCCCTCCCCCGTACGACTGAGGTTCCGCATGTCCCCCATGGCCACCGTCTCGGTCGGCGGCGCCCCACAGCCGACCCCCGGGCAGCAGCCGCAGAACCACCTGGACCGCTTCTTCAAGATCTCTGAGCGCGGTTCCACGGTCGCCCGCGAGGTACGCGGCGGATTCGCCACCTTCTTCGCGATGGCCTACATCATCGTGCTGAACCCGATCATCCTCGGCAGCGCGAAGGACATGTACGGGCACCAGCTCGACGGCGGCCAGCTGGTCACCGCCACCGTGCTCACCGCGGCCTTCTCCACGCTGCTCATGGGCGTCATCGGCAATGTCCCGATCGCTCTCGCGGCCGGCCTCGGCGTGAACACCGTCGTCGCCCTCCAGCTCGCACCCCGGATGTCCTGGCCGGACGCGATGGGCATGGTCGTACTCGCCGGCTTCGTCGTGATGCTGCTGGTCGCCACCGGTCTGCGCGAGCGCGTGATGAATGCCGTACCGCGCAGCCTGCGCAAGGGCATCGCGATCGGCATCGGTCTCTTCATCATGCTGATCGGCCTGGTGGACTCGGGCTTCGTCTCCCGTATTCCGGACGCCGCCATGACCACCGTCCCGCTCCAACTTGGCATGGGCGGCCACCTGGACGGCTGGCCGGTCCTCGTCTTCGCCCTCGGTGCGCTGCTCACGCTCGGGCTGATCATCCGTAAGGTGCCGGGCGCGATCCTCATCTCGATCGTCGTGATGACGATCGTCGCGATGGTCATCAACGCGGTGGCGACGGTCCCGTCCTGGGGCCTGACCACGCCGAAGTGGCCCGGCAATCCGGTCGCGTCGCCGGACTTCGGACTGGTGGGCGAGGTCAGCCTGCTCGGCGGCTTCGAGAAGGTCGGCTATCTGACGGGCGTGCTGTTCGTCTTCACCGTGCTGCTGTCCTGCTTCTTCGACGCGATGGGCACGATCCTCGGCGTCGGCGACGAGGCCAAGCTGATGGACAAGGACGGCAACCTCCCCGGCATCAACAAGGTGCTGTTCGTCGACGGCATCGCGGTCGCCGCGGGCGGCGCGACCTCGTCATCCGCCGCGACATGCTTCGTGGAGTCCACGGCGGGCGTCGGCGAGGGGGCCCGTACCGGCCTCGCGTCCGTCGTCACGGGTGCGCTGTTCTCGGTGGCGCTGTTCCTCACGCCGCTCGCCACGATGGTCCCGTCCCAGGCGGCGACGCCCGCGCTGCTGGCGGTGGGCTTCCTGATCCTGGCGGGGTCGGTACGGGACATCGACTGGAACGACTTCACCGTCGCCGTCCCGGCGTTCCTGGCGATGGTGATGATGCCGTTCACGTACTCCATCACCAACGGCATCGGCATCGGCTTCATCGCCTTCAGCGTGCTGCGGCTGGCGGCCGGAAGGGGCCGCGAGGTGCCCGTGGCCATGTATGTGGTGTCCGCGGTGTTCGTCTTCTACTACGCGATGCCGGCGCTGGGCCTTACGTAAGGCGCTTCACGTACGTCCGCAGCTTCACGTACGTCCGCAGCTTCACGTACGCCCGTAGCTTCACGTACGCCCGTAGAACTTCTCTGTCTCGTCGACCGCCGCCTTGAAGCGTTCGTCGAAGTCATCGCGGATGAGCGTCCGGACCACATAGTCCTGGACGCTCATTCCGCGTCTGGCGGCATGGTGCCTGAGACGGTCGAGCAGCTCACCGTCTATCCGGAGACTGAGCACTGTCGATCCCATGTCAGCCAGGGTTGCCGTACCGCCGTGGCCGGTGCGTCACTTTCCGGATCCGTCTCACTCATATGGGTGACACAGCTATCTCCTGGCCGACCGCGGTACCGACTGGTATTTAGGCAGGGTAATGAGTTACGCTAATGAACATGCCTGACCTGTCCCCTGGCAGCGACGCCGACGTCGCCGCCGTGAACGCTCTCCGCTCGGCCGTGATGCGGCTGGGCCGACGCCTGAAGCACCAGCGCGTCGACGAATCGCTGAGCCCCACCGAAATGTCGGTGCTCGGCACCCTCGCCCTTTGCGGCTCCGCCACCCCCGGCGAGCTGGCCCGCAAGGAGCATGTCCAGCCGCCGTCCATGACCCGGATAGTGGCGTTGCTCGAGGCCAAGGGACTGGTCCGGCTCGAGCCGCACCCCGATGACCGCCGGCAGAAGGTGGTCAGCCCGACCGAGCGGGCGGAAGCCATGCTCGAGGAGAGCCGCCGCAAGCGGAACGCCTGGCTGGCCTCGCTCGCAGAGGGTCTGGACGAGGACGAATGGGCGAAGCTGCGCGCAGCCGCCCCCGTACTGGAGAAGCTCGCACACCTGTAACCAAGCACCTTTGAGGAGGCGAACCCTTTTGAGTACGGGACCCGGAGCAGACTCCGCACCCGCACCCGCCCCTACAACCATGTTCAGCTCGCTGAAGATCCGTAACTACCGGCTCTTCGCCACCGGGCAAGTGGTCTCCAACACCGGCACCTGGATGCAGCGCATCGCCCAGGACTGGCTGGTACTGACGCTGACCGGATCCGCGTCCGCCGTCGGCATCACCATCGCGCTGCAGTTCCTGCCCATGCTTCTGTTCGGCCTGTACGGCGGCGTGCTCGCGGACCGGCTGCCCAAGCGGCCGCTGTTGCTGGCCACCCAGGTCGCGATGGGCATCACCGGCCTGGCGCTCGCCGTACTCACGCTCAGCGGCCATGTCCAGGTGTGGCACGTCTACCTCACGGCCTTTCTGCTCGGCCTCGTCACCGTCGTCGACAACCCGGCGCGCCAGTCGTTCGTCGCCGAGATGGTCGGTCCTGAGCAGCTGGGCAACGCGGTCAGCCTCAACTCCGCCAACTTCCAGTCCGCGCGGCTGGTCGGCCCGGCCGTCGCCGGTGTGCTGATCACGGCCGTCGGCAGCGGTTATGCCTTCCTGCTGAACGGACTGTCCTTCCTCGCGCCCATCGCGGGCCTGCTGCTGATGCGCAACAGCGAGCTGCACAAGCTCCAGCGCGCACCGCGCGCCAAGGGGCAGCTGCGGGAAGGGCTGAAGTACGTCGCGGGCCGGCCCGAGCTGATCTGGCCGATCGTCCTCGTCGGCTTCATCGGCACCTTCGGCTTCAACTTCCCGATCTGGCTCTCGGCCTTCGTGGACGACGTCTACCACTCCGGCGCGAGTACGTACGGCCTGCTCAACACCCTGATGGCGGCCGGATCCCTGGCGGGCGCCCTGCTCGCCGCCCGGCGCGGCACCTCGCGACTGCGGGTGCTGGTCGGCGCGGCGGTGCTGTTCGGCGTCCTGGAGATCGTGACCGCGTTCGCGCCGCAGTTCTGGATCTTCGCGGTGCTGATGGTGCCGATCGGGATGTTCGGCCTGACGGTCAACGTCACGGCCAACGCCAGCATTCAGATGGCGACGGAACCGGCCATGCGAGGCCGCGTGATGAGCCTGTTCATGATGGTCTTCGTGGGCGGTACGCCACTGGGCGCGCCCCTCGTCGGCTGGATCACCGACACGTACGGACCGCGGATCGGCTTCGCGGCGGGTGGCACGGTGGCGCTGGTCGCGGCGATCGGAGTCGGCGTGATGCTCGCCCGTGTGGGCGGGCTGCGCCTCAAAATAGATCTGCGGCGGGGACGCAGGCATGTGGAGTTCGTCCCGAGGGCGAGGGACGAGCTGGCGACGGCGGCGTGAGCGGGCCGCGCGTGCGGCCGGGGTCCGCCGGTCTGTACGGCTCGGGCCGCGCGGTCTGTATGACGCGGGCCGCGCGGTCTGTATGAACGGACCGCGGCCTGTACGGGGTCGGGCCGCGCGATCCACACGGCTCGGGCCGTGCGGTCGGTACGGCCCGGGCCCCGGGTCCGTAGGACACGGTCCCACCCGTCCCGTACCGCCCCCGTTTGGGCCAGACTCGGATCATGAGACTTTTTGCTGCCGTACTGCCGCCGGCCCCGGCCGCCGGTGAACTCGCCCTCGCCGTAGACCGGTTGAGGACCCTGCCCGGCGCGGACGGCCTGCGCTGGACCGGCCGGGACGGCTGGCACTTCACGCTCGCCTTCATGGGCGAGGTCGACGACAGCCTGCTCCCCGAGCTGCACGAGCGGCTCGGGCGGGCCGCCCACAGGACCGCGTCCTTCCCGCTGCGCCTCCACCGCGGCGGACGGTTCGGCCGACGGGCGCTGTGGGCGGGCGTGGCGGGCGGTCTGGAGGAGATGCGCATGCTCGCGGAACGCGCCGACGCGGCGGCCCGGCGGTCCGGGGTCAGCATGGAGGAGCACCGCCGGTACCACTCGCATCTCACGATCGCCCGCAGCCGCGACGACGCGGATCTGCGCCCGTACGTCGAGGCGCTCGACACCTTCGAGGGCACGCCCTGGGAGGTGGCCGAGCTCGCGCTCGTACGCAGCAATCTGCCGGTGAGCGGGGTACGGGGCGAGCAGCCGCGGTACGAGACGGTCGGGTCCTGGCCGCTCGAACCGGCGAGTTAACCTCATTACGTGAACCCCAAGACCAGAAACCAGATCATGGCCGGCGTGCTCGTGCTGATATTCGCGATCGTCGCCGTGGCGGCCGTGGTCGGTCAGTAACCCTGACCGCCCCACGGCCTTGTCCCGGGCCTGTCAGGCCCTACCAGGCGAAGGCCTCCGGCGAGGGCCCCGGCCCCGGGAAGATCTCGTCCAGCTCGGACAGCAACTCGTCGCTCAGCTCCAGTTCGACGGCGCGCAGCGCGGAGGCGAGCTGGTCCGCCGTACGCGGCCCGACGATGGGCCCGGTGACCCCCGGCCGGGTGAGCAGCCAGGCCAGCGCGGTCTCGCCCGGCTCCAGGCCGTGCTTGTCGAGCAGGTCCTCGTACGCCTGGATCTGCGCACGGGTCTCGGCGTCGGCGAGGGCTTCCGCGGCCCGCCCGGAGGCACGCCGTCCGCCTTCGGTCTCCTTCTTGATGACTCCGCCGAGCAGCCCGCCCTGCAGCGGCGACCACGGGATCACGCCGAGGCCGTACTCCTGCGCGGCCGGGATGACCTCCATCTCGGCGCGGCGCTCGGCGAGGTTGTACAGACACTGCTCGCTGACCAGGCCGAACGAGCCGAGGCGGCGGGCGGTCTCATTGGTCTGCGCGATCTTCCAGCCGGGGAAGTTGCTGGAGCCCGCGTAAAGGATCTTGCCCTGCTTGATGAGGACGTCGATCGCCTGCCAGATCTCCTCGACGGGCGTGTCCCGGTCGATGTGGTGGAACTGGTAGAGGTCGATGTAGTCGGTCCGCAGCCGCTTGAGGCTGGCATCGACGGCGCGGCGGATGTTCAGTGCGGACAGCTTGTCGTGGTTGGGCCAGGCGTCGCTGTCGGCGGCCATGTTCGCGTACACCTTGGTGGCGAGCACGACCTTGTCGCGGCGGTCGCCACCCTTGGCGAACCAGCTGCCGATGATCTCCTCGGTGCGGCCCTTGTTCTCGCCCCAGCCGTAGACATTGGCGGTGTCGAAGAAGTTGATCCCCGCGCCGAGCGCGGCGTCCATGATGGTGTGGCTGTCGGCCTCTTCGGTGAGAGGCCCGAAGTTCATCGTCCCGAGGACGAGTCGGCTGACCTTGAGTCCGGTGCGTCCGAGCTGCGTGTACTTCATGAGTACCAAGCCAACGCCTTCGAGCGCGCTCGAGGCAAGGGCGGACGGGGTCAGTCGCGGGGGAATTCACCGGTGGTGAGGGTGAGGCCGACGGAGGTGGCGGTGAGGTCGATCTCCCCGCCGAAGGCGACGGTGAGCTCGCTGAGGTAGTCCCCGTCCTCGGGCTGGGTCTAGGCGCGGCACTTGCCCAGGTGCGGGTCGACTATGAGGTACACCGGGACCTCGGCCGTGGCGTACGCGGTCTTCTTCGGGTAGTAGCCGTGGATGTTGGCGGCTGTGGCCTCAGGGGTGACCTCGGCGACGAGATCAATGTCCTGATACCGCCAGCGGTCACTCGGGTCCAGGACTCCGCCGTCCCTGATCGCGAGCACGCTTGGCGCGAAGCCTGGGCGCTCGCCGTGGCGAGAACCCGTCACGCGCCGCCGAACCAGCCCGCGGCGTCGAGCCGGAAGGCCTCGGCCGGGACGACCGTACGCAGCGCGTCCTCGATATCGGCCACGCGCCCCGCGCCGAGCGCGTCCGCCCACTCCGCGCGCAGCTGGTCGAAGATCGCGGCCGAGCGGGCGAGGGCGTCCATTCCGTGCGCGGTCAGCCGGATCCGCTTGCGGCGCGCGTCGGCCGGGTCGTCGGTGCGCTCGGCATAACCCAGGGCGACGAGGCGGTCGACCGTCTTGCCGGCGGCCTGTTTGGAGACCCCGAGCCGCCGCCCGATCTCGCTGGCGGTCGCGCCGTGCGCGCCGATGGCCTGCATGGCGAAGCCGTGCGCGGGCCGTACATCCGGGTGTCCCTGCGCGGCCAGCTCCGCGTGGAGCCGGTCGATAAGGGAGCGGAACCCGGCGAAGAGCAGCAGGGGCAGCTCGTAACCCGGCACGTCGGCAACGGTGTTGCGCACTTCGACAACCTGGTTTACCTTCTTGTCGTCAACCACGTTGTCGATTATAGGAGCCGCCACATGTTCGCTGAACACACCCTGGAATCGGCGCCGGCCGCCTCGCGCCGCGCCATGGAGTCGACGACGAAGCGCCTGGGCCACCTGCCGCCGGCCGTCGCCAGACTCGCCTCCTCGCCCCACCTGCTGGACGGCTTCCTCAAGCTCAGTGCGATGTTCGAGCAGACGACCCTCGACCCGGTCGCCCGCGAAGTGGTCGTCATGACGGTCGCGGCGCGGAACGAGTGCCATGTGTGCGTGGCGATGCACACCGGCAAGCTGCGCACGCTGGGTGCGGAGGAAGGGCTGATCGCCGCGCTGTGCGAGCAGAAGCCGCTGGCCGACGAGCGCCTGGAAGCGGTACGGCAGTTCACGCTGGAGGTGTTGCGTACGGCAGGGGGCGTGGGCGACGAGGAGCTGGGGGCGTTCCTGGCGCGGGGCTACACGGAGCAGAACGCGCTGGAGGTGGTCATGGGCATCGGGACGTACACGATGTCGACGCTGGCGAACCGGCTTACACGCGCACCGCTTCAGTAGCGGCCGGATTTGGTCGGTGCACGCCAAAATTCGTTGCGAACGTCCTTGCCTTCTCGAGGCGCCCGTGCCCCAATGCAATTGTCACTGACTGCCCATCAGACCCAGAGCGGTCGGCGCGGGAATCGAGCCACTGGGCAATCCCCAACACCCCCCCACCCCACGGATCCCGCGAGCCCGCGCAGTGGCAGTCGGCGACGCCAGCCCGTACCCCCCCCACATGAAGGCGGACCCCCATGAGGCACGGCAGACTCGGAATCGGCGCATTACTGGGCATCGGCGTGATGGCCGCGGGTTCGCTCGCCATGGCGCCCATCGCGAACGCGGTGACGCCGGAAACAGCCACCATCTCCTTCGACTGCGGTTCGTTCGGCTCGGGCACGGCGACGCTCACGGCCACCCAGGACGGGACGGCCGCGACCATCAGCGTGTCCACATCGGCCATTACGTCTCCCATCGCCATCTCGGCGAACTCGGTCAAATCGACCCTCACTCTGACCAAGAACGGCTCAGGCACCGCGACGTTCACCGGCAACGCCAACCCGGCAATCCCTGCCGGGGGCGCGGTCTCCACCGGACCGCTCGACGGAACGGTCGCCGCGGGCGACAGCCTGGAGGCGAAGTCGCTGGAGGTCGTGGTCTTCGGCATCACCGCGAACTGCACCGCGACTTCCGCGCAGTCTCCCGGCCCGTTCGTGTTCTGACAGCTGGGCGGGAGCAACGGAACCCAAAGGGCGGCGTCGCGCACACTCGCGTGGCGCCGCCCTGACTGGCTTACCTGACGGACTCGATGAAGGCGGTCCAGGCGGTGGGGGAGAGGGCGAGGGCGCGGCGGGCCGGGTTCTTGGAGTCGCGGACGTGGATGGTGTGGGGGCAGGTGGCGACTTCGACGCACTCGCCCTCGCCGCCGCTGTAGCTGCTCTTGAACCAGTCGAGGTCCGTGTTCATAGCCCCTGTGCCACCTGTTCGATCAATTTCGCGGACTCTTCGGGATCGAGGGCCTGCGCCCGCAGGATTCCACGAGATGGTGATGTGTGCTGCACGGTGATCGTGTCATTACGTTCCGTAGATGGAGCAGTCCGCCGGAGCCCGGCGACAGTCCAGCGTCCCGACAGCATCCCCGAGTGTCTCCCGGGTGCGGAGGTTGCTCCAGCAGCCCTTCTTCGTACAGGTGTTGCAGTATCCGGGAATGGTCACAGCGTCGTCGCGGGTCGAGGATCTGCCTTCCCTCGGCCCACTCACCTCGCGCATGGTGATCAGACGACCGCTCACCACAGGGAACGGGCATCCGCCGCCGGCCCCCTTCCATGACACGGGGAACACACAATGGCCTCCACCCTCCGCGCCAAGTCTTTTCTCGTCGCCGCCGCGTTCCTCGCGGGTACCACTCTGCTGACCGCCTGCCAGGGCGACCCCAAGGGCGCGGACTCCTCGTCGAGGACCGGTGCCTCCGCAGCGTCGGGGGTGGAGGCGGCGGCGAAGTCCAAGGGGGTCAGCGGGACCTTCGTCGGCGGCACGGTGGAGTATCTGGCGCCGGGCAAGCACATCGTCAACGCCAACGGCAAGGAGCAGCAGTTCTTCGTTGCCGAGGACACCAAGGTCTACGGCGCGGGCGCCATCTGCGGCAAGAACGACCCCGCCGCCGACACCCCCTGCAAGGTCGACGACCTGGAGAAGGCCCTCAAGGAGGGGTCGATCGCCGCGGACGTGGTCATGAAGGACGGCATCGCCACCAAGGTCACCGAGCGCCCGGCACCGGACGAGGGCCCCGCTGTCGACGACAGCAAGAGCGGCTCCGGCGCCCCGGAGTCGACCATCGACGGCATCAACAAGGGCAAGGGCGTCAACGGCACCTGGTTCGGCAACGTGTCCTACCTGGCGCCGGGCAAGTACACCGTCTCGGACATGAAGGGAACCGAGCAGCAGTTCTTCGTCGCCGAGGACACCAAGATCTGGGGCTACGGCGACATCTGCGGCGACGAGGCCGGACAGGCCGGCACCGAGTGCACCGAAGAAGAACTGGAGGCGGCCACCAAGGGCACCGGCGTGTCCGCCGAGGTCGTCGTCGTCAACGGCATCGCCACCACCATCCGCGACGACCACTGACCTCACACCTACCGCTGGTCAGCGGCTGACCGACCCGTACGGCCCGCCCAAGCCCCAAGCCTGGTGCATCGCCCCCGCGAACGCCGCCGCCAGTTTGTGTTCGCCCGACGGGCCCGGGTGCGTCCCGTCGTACGTGTCCCTGTCGATGGCGTACGACTCCGGGCGCGATGCCAGCAGGATCGGCGAAATCGCCGAGTCCAGGTCCGCGACCGACTTCGCCAGCAGCTCGTTGAAGCGGTCGCACTCCGCCGCGAAGGGCGCGTCCGTGCGGGCGCGGATGTTGGGGATGACCGGCAGCAGGATCATCCGCACATGCGGGTTTGCCGCGCGGGCCTCGGCGATGAAATGGCGGGCGTTCAGGGCGGTTTGGGCGCTGTCCGTGTAGAAGCCGAGGTCTATCAGGCCGAGCGAGACCAGCAGTATGTCGGCCTGCTCCGCGGCGACCGTCTCCCGGACGATCGGCGCCATGTGCAGCCAGCCCTCTCCCCAGCCCGCGAGGTGCCTGCGGGCGTCGGCGGGGAAGGCGGGGTCCGCGTACGAGGCGCCGACGGGGGCGTTGGCGACGGTGTCGTACAGCTCGGTGCGCGGGCCGACGATCTTGTACGGGCCGTCGAAGGACGTGGCCAGGTGCTGCCACATGCGGTAGCGCCAGGTGTAATCGCCGGCGCGTCCGATGGTCATGGAGTCGCCGACGAACATGAAACGCATGGGCGCAATCATGGCCGATCAAGGCGCGCACCTGCGATGTGAGGCTGGACACGGGCGGCTCGGACGGATGGGGCGGCCGGGCCGTCGACGGTGCCTGCTGATCGCGTCGTGGCAGGCTGGGGCAATGCGCTCGCTTCCGTACGTCACCGGGGCCGCCGCGGCTGCCGCCGTCGTGGTGCTCGCCGCCGCCCCCGTCGCCGCCGACGACTCCGGGTTCACGATCCAGGACCCGCGGATAACGGAGTCCAGCGGGCTCGCCGCCAGCCGCGTGCACCCAGGGATCTACTGGACGCACAACGACCAGGACGAGCCGCGCGTCTTCGCCATCGACTCCAAGACCGGCGAGACCGTCGCGACGATCACCCTCAGCGGGGTCGGGAAGCCCCGGGACATGGAGGCCATCTCGGTCGGCACGGACGGGAACGTCTACGTCGGGGACATCGGCGACAACCTCGACGGCGGCTGGGACCACGTCTGGATCTACCGTTTCACGGAGCCGAAGGCGCTCAAGGACATGACCGTCCGCGCGACGCAGTACACCGTGAAGTACGCGGACGGCGCGCGGAACGCCGAGGCGCTGATGGTCCATCCCAAGACCGGCCGCGTCTACATCGCGTCGAAGAACGAGGACGGCGGCGGGCTGTACGAAGGGCCCGCGACCCTCAGCCCCACGCGGACCAATGTCTTCCGGCGGATGGGGGAGGTGCCATGGGTGACGGACGGGGCCTTTTCGCCGGACGGGAAGGAGCTGGTGCTGCGCTCGTACTTCAGCGCGCGCGGTTACGAGTGGAAGGACGGCGGTCTCGGGGCCGACCACCGGGTGTCGGCGCCGATTCAGGGGCAGGCCGAGTCCGTGACGTACACCGCTGACGGCACGGCGCTGATATTCGGGACGGAGGGCGAGCAGAGCGAGGTGGAGCGGGTCCGGCTCGGCAAGGAATCCGTCTCGGACGGGGGAAGCAAGTCACCGTCCGAGGGCGGGAGTTCGGCCGCCGACGACGGCGGCGACAAGAGCAGCTTTACGTATGGGCTCATCGTCCTGGTCGGCGCCGCCGCGCTCGTCTTCGGGGGGAAGCGGCTGCTGCGCCGCGACTGAGGCGACCTGGCGCGGGCGACGCGGCCGCGAGCCCCCGTACGCGGCGAGGGGCCCGGCAGCGTCGTGCCGCCGGGCCCCTCGCTCGTGGCTCAAGCCCTCAGAGCTTCTCGATCACGTAGTCGATGCACGCCGTCAGCGCCTGCACGTCCGCCGGGTCGATCGCCGGGAACATCGCCACCCGCAGCTGGTTCCGGCCCAGCTTGCGGTACGGCTCCGTGTCGACGATGCCGTTCGCGCGCAGCACCTTCGCCACCGCCGCCGCGTCGATCTCGTCCGCGAAGTCGATCGTGCCGATGACCTGCGAGCGCTTCGCCGGGTCCACCACGAACGGCGTCGCGTACTTGGACGCCTCGGCCCATCCGTACAGGTTCCGCGACGACGTCGCCGTGCGGCGGACCGACCAGTCCAGGCCGCCCTGGGTGTTCAGCCAGGTGAGCTGCTCGTTGAGGAGGAAGAGCGTGGCCAGCGCCGGGGTGTTGTACGTCTGGTTCTTGAGCGAGTTGTCGATCGCCGTCGGCAGCGAGAAGAACTCCGGTACGTGGCGGCCCGAGCCGTGGATACGCGCGGCGCGCTCCAGCGCGGCCGGCGAGAAGACGCCGATCCACAGGCCGCCGTCCGAGGCGAAGGACTTCTGCGGGGCGAAGTAGTAGACGTCCGTCTCGGCGATGTCGACCGGCAGCCCGCCCGCGCCCGACGTGGCGTCGACCAGGACCAGCGCGCCCTCGTCCGCGCCCGCGACCCGCTTGATCGGGGCCGCGACGCCCGTGGAGGTCTCGTTGTGGGTGAAGGCGTAGACGTCGACGCCCGCCTCCGCCTCGGGGTCCGGGTGCGTGCCCGGGTCGGAGGCGATGACCGTCGGCTCGGCCAGCCAGGGCGCGAGCTTCGACGCCTTCGCGAACTTGGACGAGAACTCGCCGAAGGACAGGTGCTGGGACTTGTTGTCGATCAGGCCGTGTGTCGCGATGTCCCAGAAGGCGGTGGAGCCGCCGTTGCCCAGGATCACCTCGTAGCCCTCGGGGAGCTGGAAGAGGTCGCGTACGCCGTCGCGCACCGCGCCGACCAGGTTCTTGACCGGGGCCTGGCGGTGGGACGTGCCGAGGAGGGATGTGCCGGTCGCGGCCAGGGCGTCCAGCGCCTCCGTACGCACCTTGGAGGGGCCCGCGCCGAAACGGCCGTCGGCGGGCTTGATGTCAGCGGGAATCTGGATCTCAGCCACGTTCCGGAGCGTATCCGGTCGAGGCACGCGGCGGATACGCGGTCCGGCCGATGAGACGGCACCCCGGGTCCTGACCTGCGCGTCAGTCGCCCTTACGGTCCTGACCGCGGTCCTCCTTGTGGTCCTGACCGTGGTCCTTCTTGTGGTCCTCCGCGCGGTCCTCCTTGCGGTCTTCCTCGCCCAGCGACAGCGCGTGCAGATACTCGACCAGCGCGATCAGTACGAACTTGCTGGAGGAGTGATCGCGGGCGTCGAACTCCACCAGCGGCACCTCCGGCCCCAGCGCCAGCGCCTCGCGGATCTGCTCCTCGCCGTGCAGCGGGCCGCCGAAGTCGTTGACGGCGACGATGAAGGGCGTGCCGTGGTGTTCCAGGCGGTCGAGTGCGTACCAGGCGTCGGGCAGCGAGCGGGTGTCGACCAGGACGACCGCGCCGAGCGTGCCGGCGAAGATGCGGTCCCACAGGAACCAGAAACGTTCCTGGCCGGGGGCGCCGAAGAGGTACAGGACGCTGCGCTCGTCGATCGTGATCCGGCCGAAGTCGAAGGCGACGGTGGTGGAGCCCTTGGCGCGTACGCGGCTGGTGTCGTCGAGCGTGCGGCCCGCGCTGCTCACCGCCTCCTCCGTGTGCAGTGGGCGGATCTCGCTGACGGAGCGGACCATCGTCGTCTTGCCGACTCCGAAGCCGCCCACGACGACGATCTTCAGGGCGTTGACGGTCGTCCCGGGGAGCGCGGGGTGGGGCTGCGCCGGTGGGACCGCCCGCGTGACGCGGGTCATTGGTTCTGGGCAGTGCCGGTCATCGAGTGTTGCCTTCCGGGGTGGCGAGGGCGTAACTGGAGCCGTTTGTTCCTGATCAAGTGGTCGTCACTATAGGAGAGTTGGCGATCACAATTGGGGAGTTCTTGCGGGCTTTCTCGCGGGCGCTGCGGGCGCAACGGGCGCAAGCGGCACGTTTCCTGCCGGTGTGATGTGAGTGACAGGGGCATCCTGAGACACATGGCTGAACAGCGACAGGCGGGGCGAGGCGGGGCGAGCCGGCGCGAGACGGGCGAGCTGGCGCGGGAGCTCGCGAAGGCGGTGCGCGGAGAGGTGGACTTCACCGCCGCCGCCCGGGCCCTGATGACCATGGACGCGTCCAACTACCGGCGCGTCCCGGTCGGCGTCGTGACGCCGCGCGACGCGGAGGACGTGGCCGCCGCCCTGGAGGTGTGCAGGCGGCGCGGGGTGCCGGTGGTGCCGCGCGGCGGCGGTACATCGATCGCCGGGCAGGCCACCGGCATCGGTGTGGTGCTGGACTTCACCCGCCATATGAACGCGGTGGTGGAGCTGGACACGGCCGCCCGTACGGCGGTGGTGCAGCCCGGCGTCGTACTGGACACGCTGCGCGACGCCGTACGGCCCGACGGGCTGACGTTCGGGCCCGATCCGTCCACACACAACCGCTGCACCCTCGGCGGGATGATCGGCAACAATTCCTGCGGCGCGCACTCGGTGGCGTGGGGGACGACCGCCGACAACGTCCGCGGCCTGTCGGTCGTGACGTACGGCGGGGACGAAATCCGCCTCGGCCAGGGCTGGGAGGGCGGTGCCCCGACCGGCCTGCGGGAGCTCGTCGGCCGGAATCTGGCGCTGCTGCGAACGGGGTTTCCGGACGGGCTGCCGCGCCGTATCTCCGGATACGCGCTGGACGCCCTGCTGCCCGAGAGGGGCGTCGATCTGGCGCGGGCGTTCTGCGGCAGTGAGGGCACGCTGGGGGTGGTGACGGAGGCGGCCGTACGCCTGGTTGACGCGCCGCGTGCGCGGGCGCTCGCCGTCCTCGGTTACCCGGACGAGAGCGCGGCGGCCGACGCGGCGCCCGGGCTGCTGGCGCACCGGCCGCTGACCGTCGAGGGCATGGCCCAGGACCTGGTGCCGGACGCGCGTGGGCTGCCGCGCGGCAGGGCCTGGCTGTTCGTGGAGACGGGCGGCGACACGGCGGCCGAGGCGCGGGCCGCCGCGGCGGCCATCGTCCGGGCGGCGGACGCACTGGACGGCACGGTGGTGGACGACCCGGCGGGCATGCGGGCGCTGTGGCGGGTACGGGAGGACGCGGCGGGGACGGCGACGCGGACCGCCGAAGGCGGCGAGGCCTGGCCGGGGTGGGAGGACTGCGCGGTGCCGCCGGCCCGGCTGGGGGCGTATCTGCGGGACTTCCGGGCGCTGCTCGCCGAGCACGGTCTGAGCGGCACGCCGTACGGACACTTCGGGGACGGCTGCATCCATGTCCGTATCGATTTCGACCTGATGAGCGAGGAGGGCGTGGCCCGCTTCCGGACGTTCTCGGTCGAGGTCGCGGAACTCGTCGTCGAGCACGGCGGCTCGCTGTCGGGCGAGCACGGCGACGGGCAGGCGCGCGCGGAGCTGCTGCCGAAGATGTACGGCGACGAACTGGTCGCCCTCTTCGGGCGGTTCAAGGACGTGTGGGACCCGGCGGGCGGCATGAACCCGGGGATACTCGCCCGCCCCGACCGGCTCGACTCCAATCTCCGCTTCTCCGTCCTGCCGAAGGAACCGGTGGACGTGGCCTTCGGCTATCCGCACGACGGCGGGGACTTCGCGACGGCGGTACGCAGGTGTGTCGGTGTGGCCAAATGCCGTACGACTGAGGCGAGTGAGGGCGGCGGTGTGATGTGCCCGTCCTTCCGGGCGACGGGCGAGGAGCAGCACTCCACGCGCGGGCGGGCCCGGCTGCTGCACGAGATGCTGGCGGGCGAGGTCGTACGCGACGGCTGGCGCTCGACGGAGGTGCGCGACGCGCTCGACCTGTGCCTGTCCTGCAAGGGGTGCCGCAGCGACTGCCCGGTGGGCGTCGACATGGCCACGTACAAGGCGGAGTTCCTGCACCACCACTACGCGGGCCGGGTGCGGCCCGCCTCGCACTATGCGATGGGCCTCCTGCCCGTCTGGCTGCGGGCGGCTGCTCCCTTTGCCCGGATGGCCAACGCGGTGGCCCGGATCCGCCCGCTGGCGGCGCTCGCGAAGCGCTTGGGCGGAATCGCCCCGGAGCGTTCCCTTCCCACGCTCGCACCGGTGACCTTCCGGCGCTGGCTGGGGGAGCACATGGAGAGCCGGACGGAGATCCTGGCGGAGAACCGCACGGCGGTGCTGTGGCCGGACACCTTCACCGACCATCTGTCCCCGTCCGTCGGCCGGGCGGCGGTGAAGGTCATGGAGGCGGCGGGCATCGGCATCGTGGTGCCACCGGGCCGGGTCTGCTGCGGTCTGACGTACGTCTCGACGGGCCAGCTCGACCGCGCGCGTGCCGTGATGCGCCGGACGCTGGACACGGTGGAGCCGCTGCTGGACCTGGCCGTCCCGGTGGTCGTCCTGGAGCCGAGCTGCGCGGCGGCGCTCAAGACGGACCTGCCGGAACTGCTGGCCGAGGACCCCCGGGCGGCGCGCTTGGCGGCATCGGTCCGGACCTTCGCCCAGGCGCTGGAGGAGTGCGCACCGGACTGGGCCCCGCCGCGCCTGGACCGGGCGGTGGCCGGCCAGACGCACTGCCACCAGCATGCGGTGCTGGGGGATGCGGCGGAGCGCCGTCTGCGCGAACGGGCCGGGCTGGTCGGGGAGTTGAGCGGTGGCTGCTGCGGCCTGGCGGGGAACTTCGGCTTCGAGAAGGGCCACTACGGGGTGTCGGTGGCGTGTGCGGAGGACCAGCTGCTGCCGGCGGTGCGGGCGGCGGGGGAGGGGGCGGAGCTGCTGGCGGACGGGTTCTCGTGCCGTACGCAGCTGGAGCAGTTGGAGGGGAGGGGGGCGAGGCATCTGGCGGAGGTGCTGGCGGAGGGCCTGGCGAAGGGTTTGGGAGTCACCCGATCGTGAGCTCTTCGATGGTGAGCTCTTCGATCAGCGGCGGGTCCTGGGTGAAGTCGCTGTAGCGCACCCAGGTCGGCCGGACCCGGACGTGCGTGATGCCCGGCCAGGCGAGACGGTCCCGGCCGTCCGGGTACGCGGTGAAGTAGCACGCCTGAATGCGCTCGAGCTCGGAGCCGGTGGGGAAGTCCGCGACGCCCTCGATCTGCGCGGTGATCGCGTCGTCCCAGCCGATCACGAGCGCGATGTGGGGGTCGGCGTGCAGGTTGAGGCACTTGCGCGTGGTCTCGACTGTGTCGAAGACGATCTCGAGCTCGTCGCTGACGGCGTATCCGACGACGGCGGCCTGGGGTGCTCCGTCCGGGGCGACGGACGCCTGGACGGCGAGCTTGTACCGGCGAAGGAACCACATCAGCTCGTCGCGCTTCATGGGCCCTCTCTACCACGGGCGGGACGGCGCAGCCCGTTGTCGGATTCGCCTCGCCACGCTCTGTGGGTGCCCTGGCCAGGCTGCGTTGTCACACCGGGCAAGGTCCTCCGGGCTCTTGATCAGGTTCGATACCCATTGAAGGGAACGGAACTCTCCAGTGCCAGGTCGCGCCATGCGAGGTACTGGCTGATGTCAGGGGACTCGATCAGTTCACGGTTGACCTGTGTTCCGTCCGGCCGGTAGTTCAGATGCACCACGGTCGATTCGTCGAACATCCAGAAGTCCTGAATCGGCAGGTCGACCTCCCGTTCAGTCACATCCACGATCCGGTAGTCCTCCCCAGCCTCCACGTTTCCTGGGATTGCCCACCTGAATAGGTAGCGGCTGTAGTCCGTCAACGGCCTGCGGACCAGTTTGGCCCGGGTCATGGTGCGGCCCGACGACGCATTGCCCCGGATCGTCTGGTGCCACGTTGCATTGAAGTGGTCGGGCTTGGAGTCACCGGCGAGGAAGCTACGGAACGTCTCGTCTTCGGCCGGCATTGTGTACACCTGGTGCACCTCGAGTCGGAACGCGGAGCGCTTGAAGTTTCGGAAGTACGCCTTCCATTCTGCGCCGTCCAGTACGACAGGGTTAGGGCCATCCACGGACATGGGGCAGTCTCCTTCTCAACTAACATGCGGGGCACTGAAGATCGGGCGAGGTCCGGTTGGGGGAGCACGTCACCAAGGTCATTGTCAGGAACGCCGGCTGTTCGAGGTAGAAGCCGATGGACAGGTCGCCGCCCCAACCAAGGCGCTCTGCAGCGGAGTTGATCAGCGCGGCCAGGCGTGTGGCTTCCCGGTCCGATTCTGAAGCGAAGCGAGGCGCGTACTCGGCCAGTCGCTCATCGAGCCATTCTGCAGCCCTTTTCGGCTCCTCCCAGGTGCCCTGGAGCAGCGTCCGGGGCTTCATCAGCCAGTGAGCGGTCTCGAGCGGCGGCAGGTCGCAGACTGGAAAATCGGTTACGACGTCGCGGTACCGCTGGATCAGCTCCGGCTTGCTGCCGACCGGGGGCGGCTCGGGGTGTGGAGGGCGGCGCAAGCCTTCCTGGTCGAATCGCTGCTTCGGCCCCGTCCACAGGTAGCCGTGATGGTGCAACTTGCACCCCGTTCAGTGTGGTTGGAGGCCTCGGCCCCAGGGGGAAGGGGCCGAGGCCGGCTGGGGGTTCCTCTAGGCCGAGAGACCGAACCGCTCCGGGTCGATCCCGGCCGCGTCCAGCTCTGCCGTGGTGAACCGGAGCGGCTTCGCGCCCGGTTGCTTGCTGTCACCCAGGGCCCAGGCGTCCTCGCCGATGCGGGCGAGGGTCACGCAGGACTCTCCGTCGGGGTGGGTATTCCCGCCGCACGCCTTCGCGAAGGCGGCGCTCTCGATGGTGAGCGCGTACAGGTCGGTGACGTTCTGCATGGGTGTGCCTTCCTGATCGTCTGGCGACCACAGGGCGTGGCCGTCCCCCGCCCGTGCCGGGCGGAAGTCGTGGGGTGTGGAGTCTGCCTCAGGCGGAGTGGGGGAGCTTGGACACGACGGTGACGCCTGGGCCTTTGGCGATGACGTGGGCGTGGAGCAGCGCCTGCACGCTCGACGGCGAGCCTCCGAGGGCGTCGGTCAGCTGCTCGCTCAGGAATTCGGCTTCCGAGGGAAGCAGGACCATTTCCGTGTCCGCCGTGTGCCGGCCGTTCTTCGTCAGCCAGATGGGAATACGAACGTTCCCGTCTTCGTCTTTGTAGGCGGGGCGGCTTGGAATGGGGTCCATCCGCCAACCTCTGGGAACGGGATGCTGCTTGGGCATCGCTTGCGGCATGGGTTCATCGTGGGGCCAACACGGAGACCGCTTCTAGTCTGTTTCTTGTTCCCGCAAGAATCCGTCCCGGATGGCCTCGACCATGCTCCGCATTCCGTCGCCGGACAACGCTACTTGCTCGAAGCCGTCGAACTTCTGGACGTACAGGTCCACGTCCCTCGAGTCGGTAACGAGCACCTCGGCGTGAACCGTTTCCACGGTGACCATTCGGTTGTCTCGGATCGCGAATGAATGGTTTGCAACGTCGTATTGCTGTACACCGAGGGGGACTACGCGGATGTCTACGTGAGAAAGTCGTGATGCCGAGACGATCCGGTCGAGCTGGGCAGCCATCATCTGTGGTGAGACGATTCTCCACCGAAGCACGGGTTCTGTGATGACGAAGCGCAGTGACTTTGTGCTGTCATAGAGAACCGCTTGACGCTCAAGTCTGCCGCTAATGGTGCGCGTAAGGGAATCCTCGCTCAGGTTATGACGTTGCAGAACGGCTCGGATGTACTCCGGTGTCTGAAGCAACCCAGGAACGAGAGCCGGTTGGAACAGGCGCAGTACCGACATCTGGGCCTCAAGAGCCCTGACCTCCTGTTGGCCCTTGTGGACGCCAACCCGCTTCAGCAGTCGCCACTCGGTAGTCTCGGTGCCGGCTGCTCGAGCGGCCTCGGTGTACTCAGCCTTTATCTCATTCGATACGCCAATAGCGACCAGGATGCGCTCGACGTCCGCTGCGCTGGGCTGAAGCTTCGCGTTCTCAATCTTGGACAGCTTGGACGGAGACATGAGCGCGCCACGGGCCACTGCTTTGGCTTCCTTTCCGGATGCCTGCCGCAGCGCCCGCAGCGCGGCCCCAAGCTGTGCTCTGTTCACTCGCCGTACTTGGCCCACCAGTCGGTGAACGGCTCCGCGTGAGCGAGCGCTGTTTCTCGGTAACGGGTAAACTCCGCCGCACCGTTCGACGCCAACACATCCGCCCCGAGGAACGCCCCATGGTCGTCATAGCGCATGACGGCCGCATGTTCCGAATCGAAGAGCCAGAAATCCGGCACGCCCGCTAGTGGGTTAGTCTTTTCGGTGACGTCAAGGATGAAGAATTCCTCCCCTCCGGTCATGTTCTTCTGGTATCCCCACCCAAGTTCGAACCTGAGATAGTCCGTCAGCGGGCGGGTCAAGATGTGCACGCGGTAGATGCGCTTCCCCTGGCTCGTATGCGACCGAAGTGTTTCCACCCAGCCAGAGTTATAGTCCTCCGGCTGCCGCTTCCCGGCCATGAACGCCTGATAGGCGTCGATGTTCCCGGACTTGCTGTAGTCGGCCATGGTTTCCAGCCGAAACGCTTCTCGTTCGAATGCGTCGAAGAGGCCGCCGAGAGTCCTAGATGAGCTTGTCACGGATGGCCCTCCGGATGAGATCCATCGGGATCTCTACGAGGGTTTCATGAGCGGGAATCTGTAGCCCGTGGTCGGTCGGAGTCTCGCCCTGCACGAGAAGGGTGTCACGGTCCGTCGCGTACAGCGTCGGGCACTCTGTGATATCGCACGTACTGACCAGCTTGGTCACCTTCATGGTCATCGGTTCCCCTCTCCCGCACTGCCAGTGCTCCGTGTCCCGTTCGATGCTCCCGAGGCGGGGACCCAAGGGTCAAGGGATCACAGTTGAGGGAACGGGAAACCGGGACCATGTCACCCACATGGGGGTGCGGCTCACTGCAGTGCTGCCACCTCCCCCGCCAGCGCCGCCAGTTGAGGGATCGCCGGATGCCCCGCCGTCGCGCGCCACGCCAGCAGCACCGGCGCCGGAGGCGCGTCCGACAGCGGGCGGTACGCGACGCCCGGGTGCGGGTGCATCTCCGGCGTGGAGGCCACCGACGCGCCCGCGCCCCGGCCCGCCGCGATCGCCGTCAGCCAGTCGTCCGTGTTCGCCACCGTGAGCACCCTCGTGGGGCGGGACTCCGGTGGCCAGAGGTCCAGCGTCGTCAGGCCCGAGATCGTGTTCAGGATCACCGGTCCCGCCGCCAGGTCCGCGAGTGCCAAAGAGGCGCTCGCCGCCAGGGGGCCGTCCGACGTCACCGCCGCCACCCGGGGTTCCGTGAAGAGGAGCTCGGTGACCAGGCCGGGGGTGTCCACCGGGCCGCGCAGGACCGCCGCGTCGACCTCGCCGCGGGCGAGGCCGGCCGTGCGGTCGTCGATGCGGAGGAGTTCCAGCGGGGTGTCCGGGTGCTCCCGCTGCCAGCGGCGCAGCAGTGGGGTGGTGTACGGGCCGAGCGCGGACCAGGCGTGGCCGAGCCGCAGCGGCCGGCGGCGCAGCCGGTCCGCGTCCAGGGCCTCGTCGAAGGCGGCCACCGCTGCCGCTGCCTTGTCGCGGAAGACCAGGCCCTCAGCGGTGAGGGCGAGATGATGGGTGGAGCGGTCCACCAGCCGGGTGGCGAGGTGTTTTTCCAGCGCGGCCAGCGACCGGGAGACCGCAGGCTGGGTGAGGTGCAGCCGGGCAGCCGCCCTGGTCACGCTGGACTCCTCCGCGATGGCCAGGAAGCAGCGGAGATGGCGTATCTCGATGCTCATGCACGTGGAGCATAACGGCAGCACAGTCGGCATTTCACGCAGCGCGCGAAGACCCGTAGCGTGGAGGGCGTCGGCCGAAAAGCGCCGAGAAGCATCGAGGGAGGTTTCCGGTGGACGAGCCTCGCAACACCGTCGTCGCCAACGAGCCGGAAGCCGCCGTCGCCCTGGAGGGTGCCGTCGCCCTGGAGGGTGCCGCCAGTACACCCGGCTCCCGCGGCAGCCTCGGGCCCGTCGCGCTCGTCGTCGCCGGTGCGCTCTCCGTCCAGTTCGGCGCGGCCATCGCCGTACTGCTCATGCCGCGCGCAGGAGCCCTCGGCGTCGTCACCCTCCGGCTCGTCCTCGCCGCGCTCGTCCTGCTCGTCGTCTGCCGGCCCAAACTCCGCGGGCACTCGCGCGCCGACTGGAGCACCGTCGTCGCCTTCGGCGCCGTCATGGCCGCCATGAACGTCCTCTTCTACCAGGCCGTCGACCGCATCCCGCTCGGCGTCGCCGTCACCCTCGAGGTCCTCGGACCGCTCGCGCTCTCGGTGATCGTCTCGCGGCGGCTGGTCAACCTCGTCTGGGCGGGACTCGCCCTCGCCGGCGTGGTCCTGCTCAGCGGCGGCGGCTTCGACCGGCTCGACCCCGTGGGCGCGCTCTTCGCGCTCTCCGCGGGCGCGATGTGGGCCGCGTACATCGTCTTCAGCGCCCGCACCGGGCGGCGGTTCCCGCAGGCCGACGGGCTCGCGCTGGCCATGGGTGTCGGGGCCGTGCTGAGCCTGCCGCTCGGGATCGCCGAGTCCGGCTCGAAGCTGATCGTGCCGTCCACGCTGGGGCTCGGCCTCGCCGTCGCGCTGATGTCGTCCGTCCTCCCGTACACGCTGGAACTGCTCGCGCTGCGTCGGCTGCCCGCCCCGACCTTCGCGGTGCTGATGAGCCTGGAGCCGGCGATCGCGGCGACGGCCGGGTTCCTCGTACTGCATCAAGCCCTTTCCGTGCTGGACGCGTTGGCGATCGCGCTGGTCATCGCCGCGAGCATGGGCGCGGTACGGACCCAGGTGGCGAGAAAGTCGTCAGAAAGGCTCCAGAGCTAAAGCAAGCATGCTTGCTTGTTTTCCTGAGCGCTGCCATGCTCCAGGGCACACAACGTCGTGTCCTGAGGGAGCGCACCGTGTCCGACCCCACCGTCGTACTCGACGACCTGCTCAGTGAGAGTGACCAACTCGACCGACTGGTGAGCGAGTTGGAGTCGGCGGCATGGGCCCGCCCCACTCCCGCCGAGCGCTGGAGCATCGCGCACCAGATCGCCCACCTCGCGTGGACCGACTCCGCCGCCCTCCTGGCCGTCACCGACCCCGACGCCTTCGCCGCCCAGGTCGAAAAGGCCCTCACCGCGCCCGACTCCTTCGTCGACGACGGCGCGGACGAAGTGGCCGCGCTGCCGCCCGACCGGCTTCTCGCCCGCTGGCGCGACGGCCGCGAGCGCCTCCAGCTGGCCCTGCGCGCCGCCCCGGCCGGGGCCCGTTTCCCCTGGTACGGGCCGCCGATGAGCGTCGCGTCCATGGCGACCGGGCGGCTGATGGAGACCTGGGCGCACGGGCAGGACATCGCGGACGCGCTCGGTGTCGTACGCGAACCCACCGCGCGGCTGCGGCACGTCGCGTACATCGGCGTGCGGGCGCGGGACTACGCCTTCGGAGTACGAGGACTGACGCCGCCCGGCGCGCCCTTCCGGGTCGAACTGACCGCGCCGGACGGCGATCTATGGGCGTACGGACCCGAAGACGCCGCCGAGCGCGTCACCGGGCCCGCGCTGGATTTCTGCCTGCTGGTGACCCAGCGGGCCAACCGCGCCGACCTCGAAGTACGGGCCGACGGGGAGGACGCCGACCGGTGGCTGGACATCGCGCAGGCCTTCGCGGGCCCCGCGGGACCGGGCCGCGAACCGAAGGAGGCCTGAGGATGCTCCGCATCGGCAACGCGTCCGGCTTCTACGGCGACCGCTTCGACGCGGTCAGGGAAATGCTCACCGGCGGGCCGCTGGATGTTCTGACCGGGGACTACCTCGCCGAACTCACCATGCTCATCCTCGGCCGCGACCGGCTGAAAGATCCCCGCCTCGGCTACGCCAAGACCTTCCTGCGGCAGCTGGAGGAGAGCCTCGGGCTCTCCCACGAGCGCGGCGTGAAGATCGTCGCCAACGCGGGCGGGCTCAATCCGGCGGGCCTCGCCGACGCCGTGCGGGAGCTCGCGGACCGCGTCGGCGTACCCGTCAAGGTCGCCCACGTCGAGGGCGACGACCTCGCCGCCCGCTTCCCGGACGCCCTCACCGCCAACGCCTACCTCGGCGGCGCCGGGATCGCCGAGTGCCTGCGCGCGGGCGCCGATGTGGTCGTCACCGGCCGGGTCACCGACGCGGCCCTGGTCACCGGCCCCGCGGCCGCGCACTTCGGATGGGGTCCCGAGGACTACGAGGCGCTCGCCGGCGCGGTCGTCGCCGGGCACGTGCTGGAGTGCGGCACGCAGGCCACCGGCGGCAACTACGCGTTCTTCAGCGGGCACGACGTACGCCGCCCCGGCTTCCCCCTCGCCGAGATCCACGCCGACGGGACGTCCGTCATCACCAAGCACGACGGCACCGGCGGCCTGGTCGACGTCGGCACGGTCACCGCGCAGCTGCTGTACGAGACCGGGGGCGCGCGGTACGCGGGACCCGACGTCACCGCGCGCCTCGACACCGTACGGCTGGCGCAGGACGGCCATGACCGGGTGCGGATCTCCGGCGTACGCGGCGAAGCCCCGCCGCCCACCCTGAAAGTCGGCCTCAACCGGATCGGCGGCTGGCGCAACGAGGTGGTGTTCGTGCTGACCGGACTCGACATCGAGGCCAAGGCACGCCTGGTGCGGGACCAGTTGGAGGACACGCTCGGCAAGCACCGTCCCGCCGACGTGCGATGGGAACTGGCGCGTACCGAGCGTCCCGACGGCGACACCGAGGAGCGGGCGAGCGCGTATCTGCGCCTCGTTGTGCGCGACAGCGACCCGGACAAGGTCGGGCGTGCGGTGAGCGGCGCGGCGATCGAGCTGGCGCTCGGCAGCTACCCGGGCTTCCATGTGACGGCCCCGCCGGGCAAGGGCGCGCCGTACGGGGTCTTCGAGGCCGAGCACGTCGACGCTTCCGACGTTCCGCATACGGCCGTACTGCCCGACGGGCGGCAGGTCGCGGTGCCGACTCCGGTACGTACGAAGGAAGTCGAACCGGTCGACAGCGGGTCCGAGCTGCCCGATGCGCTGCCGGACGGACCTCGTCGCGCCGCGCCCCTCGGTCTGGTCGCCGGTGCCCGCAGCGGCGACAAGGGCGGCGACGCCAATGTCGGCGTCTGGGCCAGGTCCGACGACGCCTGGCGCTGGCTCGCCCACGAGCTGACCGTGGACCGCTTCCGCGCGCTGCTCCCGGAGACTGCCGGGCTGAGAGTCACACGCCATGTCCTGCCGAATCTGCGCGCCCTGAACTTCGTCGTCGAAGGCATCCTCGGCGAAGGCGTCGCCGCGCAGGCCCGGTTCGACCCGCAGGCCAAGGCGCTCGGCGAGTGGCTCCGTTCGCGCTACGTCGACATCCCGGAGGTTCTGCTGTGATCGTGTTCGCCTCGGCCGTCGACCCCGCCGGTCCCGAATTCGCCGCTCGCCGCGACGCCATGCTCGGCAGGCTCGCCGAGCTGGACGCAGAGCACGCCAAAGCACTCGCGGGCGGCGGCGAGAAGTACGTCGCACGGCACCGGGGGCGCGGAAAGCTGCTCGCTCGGGAGCGGATCGAGCTGCTGCTCGACCCCGACACGCCCTTTCTGGAGCTGTCCCCGCTCGCCGCGTGGGGCAGCGACTATCCGGTCGGCGCGTCGATGGTCACCGGCATCGGGGTCGTCGAGGGCGTCGAGTGCCTGATCACGGCGAACGACCCGACCGTGCGGGGCGGTGCGTCCAACCCCTGGACGCTGAAGAAGGCCCTGCGCGCCAATGAGATCGCGTACGCCAACCGGCTGCCCTGTATCTCACTTGTCGAGTCCGGCGGCGCGGATCTGCCGTCCCAGAAGGAGATCTTCATCCCCGGCGGGGCGCTCTTCCGGGACCTCACCCGGCTGTCGGCGGCCGGGATTCCGACGATCGCGGTGGTCTTCGGGAACTCGACGGCGGGCGGGGCGTACGTACCCGGGATGTCTGACCACACCATCATGATCAAGGAACGGTCGAAGGTCTTCCTCGGCGGACCGCCGCTGGTGAAGATGGCGACGGGGGAGGAGAGCGACGACGAGTCGCTCGGCGGCGCGGAGATGCACGCGCGAACGTCGGGCCTCGCCGACTACTTCGCTCTCGACGAGGCGGATGCGCTGCGGCAGGCGCGGCGGGTGGTCGCGCGCCTCAACTGGCGCAAGGCGCACGCCGATCCGTCGCCCGGCGAGCCGCCCAAGTACGACGAGGAGGAACTCCTCGCGATCGTGCCCGAGGATCTGCGCACCCCCTTCGACCCGCGCGAGGTCGTCGCGCGGATCGTCGACGGCTCGGACTTCGACGAGTTCAAGCCGCTGTACGGGCCGAGCCTGGTGACCGGGTGGGCGCGGCTGCACGGCTACCCGGTGGGGGTGCTGGCCAACGCGCAGGGCGTGCTGTTCAGCGAGGAGTCCCAGAAGGCGGCGCAGTTCATCCAGCTCGCCAATCAGCGGGATGTGCCGCTGGTCTTCCTGCACAACACCACCGGCTACATGGTCGGCAAGGAGTACGAGCAGGGCGGCATCATCAAGCACGGCGCGATGATGATCAACGCGGTGTCGAACTCGAAGGTCCCGCATCTGTCAGTGCTGATGGGCGCGTCGTACGGGGCGGGGCACTACGGGATGTGCGGTCGGGCGTACGACCCGAGGTTTCTCTTCGCGTGGCCGAGCGCGAAGTCGGCGGTGATGGGCCCGCAGCAGCTGGCGGGCGTGCTCTCGATCGTCGCCCGGGCTTCGGCGGCGGCGAAGGGGCAGCCGTACGACGATGAGGCGGACGCGGGGCTGCGCGCCATGGTCGAGCAGCAGATCGAGTCCGAATCCCTGCCGATGTTCCTCTCGGGGCGGCTGTACGACGACGGGGTCATCGACCCGCGCGATACGCGGACGGTGCTGGGGCTGTGCCTGTCCGCGATCCACACGGCACCGGTCGAGGGCGCGCGCGGCGGCTTCGGCGTCTTCCGGATGTGAGGGCTTGACGATGATCACTTCTGTCCTTGTCGCGAACCGGGGCGAGATCGCGTGCCGGGTCTTTCGTACCTGCCGTGAGCTGGGCATCTCGACGGTCGCGGTGTACTCCGACGCGGACTCGTCGGCGCTGCACGTCCGGGAGGCGGACGCGGCGGTACGGCTGCCGGGGGTGGCGCCGGCGGACACGTATCTGCGCGGCGACCTGATCGTGAAGGCGGCGCTCGCGGCGGGCGCGGACGCGGTGCACCCGGGGTACGGCTTCCTGTCCGAGAACGCGGAGTTCGCGCGGGCGGTGACGGACGCGGGGCTGGTGTGGGTCGGTCCGCCGCCGGAGGCGATCGAGGCGATGGCGTCCAAGACGCGGGCGAAGCAACTGATGGGCGGCGCACCGCTGGACCCGTCGGCGGTGACGGATGCGGACCTGCCGCTGCTGGTGAAGGCGGCGGCGGGGGGCGGCGGCCGCGGCATGCGTGTCGTCCGCGAACTGGCGTCGCTGGCCGTTGAGTTGGAGGCGGGCCGGTCGGAGGCGGCGTCGGCTTTCGGTGACGGTGAGGTGTTCCTGGAGCCGTACATCGAGCGTGGCCGCCATGTGGAAGTGCAGGTGCTGGCGGACGCGTACGGCACGGTGTGGGCGCTGGGCACCCGCGACTGCTCGCTCCAGCGCCGCCACCAGAAGGTGATCGAGGAGTCCCCGGCCCCGGGCCTGCCCGACGCGCTGGTCGCGACGCTGCACGAGTCGGCGGTGACGGCGGCGCGGGCGGTGGGCTACCAGGGCGCGGGAACGGTGGAGTTCCTGATCTCCCCGGAGGGCCGGGCCCACTTCCTCGAGATGAACACCCGCCTCCAGGTGGAACACCCGGTCACGGAGGCGGTGTTCGGCATCGACCTGGTGGCGCTGCAGCTGCGGGTGGCGGAGGGCGATGCGCTGCCGCCGGGGCGGCCGGTGGGGCGGGGGCACGCGGTGGAGGCGAGGCTGTACGCGGAGGATCCGGCGAAGGGGTGGACGCCGCAGACGGGGGTGCTGCATGCGCTTGAGGTGCGGGGGTTCGTTCCCACCCACCCGCCCCTGAATGTGGGGGGTGGGACCCCCCACGCCCCCGTCCGCCCAGCGCTGCGCGCGGGCGGGGGTGTGGCGGGTGACTCGCAGGGCCCGGCGCTGGGCGCGGGCGCGGGCCCGGTGGCCCATGGCCTGGCGGCTCTTGGCCCGGACGGCCCGTCAGCCGTCGGGCCGGTGTCCCGCGACGATGCCGTCGGCCCGGCGCTTCGCGCGGGCGGGGTGGCGAGTGACTCGCTGGGCGGCGGGGAGGGTGCTCACGCCACCCCTTGGGTGCGCGTCGACACCGGTTACGCCGCCGGCGACTCCATCGGCGTGCACTACGACCCCATGATCGCCAAGGTCATCGCCTGGGCTCCCACCCGGGACCAAGCCGTGCGGCGGCTCGCCCAGGCGTTGCGACGGGCCCGTGTGCACGGGCCCGTCACCAATCGAGCCTTGCTCGTACGGTCCCTGGAGCACCCCGAGTTCACCGGCGCGCAGCTCGACACCGGCTTCTACGAGCGGAACCTGGACGCGCTCACCGCGCCCGGTGACGGAGAGCGGTACGCGGCCGTCGCCGCCGCGCTCGCGGACGCCGCCGGACGCCGCGGCGGGTGGCGGAACCTCCATTCCCAGCCGCAGGTCAAGGCCTACGGCCCGCACGAAGTCCGGTACCGCTTCGCCCGGGACGGGTTCCTCCTCGTCGACGACCCCGGCGTGCGCGTCGTCCACGTCACCCCCCACCGTGTCCGGCTCGAGATCGACGGCGTCGTGCGGCCCTTCGACGTCACCGATCACGGCGACGGGATCGTCCACGTCGACAGCCCCGCCGGCGCGTACGCCCTGCCCGTGCGGCCGCGGTTCACCGAACCCCGGGAAAGAACCCAGCCCGGGTCGTTGCTCGCGCCCATGCCCGGGACCGTCGTACGGGTCGGGGAAGGGCTGGCCGAAGGGGTCCATGTCACTCAGGGGCAGCCGCTCGTATGGCTGGAGGCCATGAAGATGGAGCACCGCATCCTCTCGCCCGCCTCCGGCACCCTCACCGCACTCCACGCCGAGCCCGGCCGTCAGGTCGAGGTCGGCGCCCTGCTAGCCGTCGTACAGAACGCAGACGTACAGGACGCAGACGTACAGGAGGAAGCATGAGCACCGTAGAGACCCAGGAGCACACCGCACTGCGCGCCGCCGTTGCCGCGCTCGGGCAGCGGCACGGGCGCGGATACGTACGCGAAGAGCTGTGGACCGAGGCCGCCAAGCTCGGCTACCTCGGGGTGAACCTTCCCGAGGAGCACGGCGGCGGCGGGGGCGGGATGCAGGAACTGTCCATCGTGCTGGAGGAGTTGGGGGCGGCCGGCTGCCCCCTCCTCATGATGGTCGTCTCGCCCGCCATCTGCGGCACCGTCATCGCCCGCTTCGGCACCGAAGCACAGAAGCGGCAGTGGCTGCCCGGCCTCGCCGACGGCAGCCTCACCATGGCCTTCGGCATCACCGAGCCCGACGCCGGGTCGAACTCCCACCGGATCACCACGACCGCCCGCCGGACCGACGACGGCTGGACACTCAACGGGCGCAAGGTCTTCATCTCCGGCGTCGACATCGCCGACGCCACCCTCATCGTCGGACGGACGGAGGATGCCAAGTCCGGCAGGCTCAAACCCTGCCTCTTCATCGTCCCCCGTGACGCCGAAGGCTTCCAGCGCTCGCAGATCGACATGGAACTGGCCGCCCAGGAGAAGCAGTTCGAGCTCGTGATCGACGACGTCCACCTGCCCGAGGACGCCCTCGTCGGTGGGGGTACCTCCCACGCCGAAGGCTGTGGGGGAGAGGACGCCGGCCTCCTCCAGCTCTTCGCCGGGCTCAACCCCGAGCGCATCATGACCGCCGCCTTTGCCATCGGCATGGGCCGTTACGCGCTGGCGAAAGCCGTCGAGTACGCGCGGACCCGCCAGGTCTGGAAGGACCCCATCGGCGCGCACCAGGCCATCGCCCACCCCCTCGCCCAGGCTCACATCGAGCTCGAACTCGCCCGCCTGATGATGCAGAAGGCCGCCACCCTCTACGACGCCGGCGACGACATCGGCGCCGGCGAGGCCGCCAACATGGCCAAGTACGCCGCCGGCGAGGCCTGCGTCAGGGCCGTCGACCAGGCCGTCCACACCCTCGGTGGCAACGGTCTCACCCGCGAGTACGGCCTCGCCCAGCTCATCACCGCCGCCCGCGTCGCCAGGATCGCGCCGGTCAGCCGCGAGATGATCCTCAATTACGTATCCCACCAGTCCCTGGGTCTCCCCAAGTCGTACTGACACAGGCGATTCTGGCCGTCCACACTGCGAGGGGGCCGTCATGGTGTTTCAGAGCGTGTTTCACAGCGAGTACGCGGATGTCCCGGCCGTCGTCGAGCCGATCCACGACGCGGTGCTCGGCCGGGCCGCCGTCGAGTTCGGCGACACGATCGCCCTGGTCGACGGCGTGAACGGCACCACCGTCACGTATGCGCAGCTCGACCTGTTCCACCGGCGGATCGCCGCCTCGCTCGCCGAGGCCGGCCTGCGCAAGGGCGACGTTCTCGCCCTGCACAGCCCCAACACCGTGGCGTACCCCTCCGTCTTCTACGGGGCCACCCGCGCCGGCGCTTCCGTCACCACCGTCCATCCGCTCGCCACCGCGGAGGAGTTCGCCAAGCAGCTCCGCGACTCCTCCGCCCGCTGGATCGTCACCATCTCACCGCTGCTCGAAATCGCCCGCAGGGCCGCCGAACTGGTCGCGGGCATCGAGGAGATCTTCGTCTGCGACCGCGCCGACGGGCATGTGAGCATCCTCGACATGCTCGGCTCGACCGCACCCGAGCCGGTCGTCGCCATCGACCCGTCCGAGGACATCGCCGCCCTGCCGTACTCCTCCGGCACCACCGGCGTCCCCAAGGGCGTGATGCTCACGCACCGCTCCATCGCCACCAACCTCGCCCAGCTCTACCCGCTGATGCCGATGGGCCCGGGCGACCGCATCCTGGCGGTGCTGCCGTTCTTCCACATCTACGGCCTCACCGCCCTGATGAACGCCCCGCTGCGCAACGGCGCCACCGTCGTAGTGCTGCCCCGCTTCGAGCTCGACACCTTCCTCGCGGCGATCGCGAAGCACCGCATCAACGGCCTGTACGTCGCGCCGCCGATCGTCCTCGCCCTGGCCAAGCACCCGGCCGTCGCGCAGTACGACCTGTCCTCGCTGGAGTACATCATCAGCGCGGCCGCTCCTTTGGACGCCGAACTGGCCGCCGCCTGCTCCCAGCGGCTCGGCCTCCCGCCCATCGGCCAGGCTTACGGCATGACCGAACTCTCGCCCGGCACGCATGTCGTGCCGCTGGGCGCCCAGAACCCGCCGCCCGGCACCGTCGGCAAGCTCATCGCCTCGACCGAAATGCGGCTCGTCGCCCTCGAGGAACCCGGCAAGGACGTCGGCGTCGGCGAGGCCGGCGAGATCGCGATCCGCGGCCCGCAGGTGATGAAGGGCTACCTCGGCCGGCCCGACGCCACCGCCGAGATGATCGACGCCGACGGATGGGTGCACACCGGCGACATCGGGCGCGTCGACGCAGACGGCTGGCTCTTCGTCGTCGACCGGGTCAAGGAGCTGATCAAGTACAAGGGTTTCCAGGTCGCCCCGGCCGAGCTGGAGGCGCTGCTGCTCACGCACGAAGGCATCGCGGACGCGGCGGTGATCGGCGTGTACGACACGGACGGGAACGAGATCCCGAAGGCGTACGTCGTACGGCAGCGGACCGCCGAAGACCTCACCGAGGACGACGTCATAACCTTTGTCGCCGGGCGCGTGGCGCCGTACAAGAAGGTCCGGCGCGTCGAGTTCATCGGCGGGGTGCCGCGTGCCGCCTCGGGGAAGATCCTCAGGCGTGAACTGAGGAACCGGGACAGGGAGAACACGTGACACAACGCCTGACGCTGCTCGCCACCGCACAGGAGCGCGGCATCACCACTCTGACGCTGGACTCGCCGGCGAACCGCAACGCCCTGTCGGCGCGGCTCGTCGGCGAGCTCGGCGAGGCGCTGGCGGACTGCGCCAAGGACGAGTCCGTACGGGCCGTCGTCCTCACCCACACCGGGTCCACGTTCAGCGCGGGCGCGGATCTGAAGGCCCCGCCCAATCCGTACACCTTCGTCGGTCTGCTGCGGCAGATCGTCACGCTGCCCAAACCGGTGGTGGCCCGCGTCACCGGGCATGTAAGGGCCGGGGGCCTCGGCCTGCTCGGCGCCTGCGACATCGCGGCCGCGTCCACGGGGGCCGACTTCGCGTTCACGGAGGTACGCATCGGGGTCGCGCCGGCCGTCATCTCACTGCCCCTGCTGCCGCGGATGGACCCGCGCGCGGCCGAGCGCTACTACCTCACCGGGGAGCGCTTCGACGCGGCGGAGGCGGTACGGGCCGGGCTGCTCACGCTCGCCGCGGACGATGTGGACGAGGCGCTGGCCCCGGTGCTCGACGGGCTGCGGGGGGCGTCGCCGCAGGGGCTGGCCGCGTCGAAGGAGCTGCTCGCGGCCCGGGTCCTGGATGCCTTCGACCGGGACGCCGAGGACCTGGTGCAGCGTTCGGCGTCGCTCTTCGCGTCCGCGGAGGCACGCGAGGGGATGACGGCCTTCCTCGAACGACGGGACCCCGCATGGGCGTTGTGACCCCTCCGAAGCAGGACCGCAGCCGGGCCACCCGGCAGCGGCTGCTGGAAGCCGCGGTGTCCTGCCTCGCCGAGCACGGCTGGGCGGGCTCGACCGTCTCGGCGGTCGCCGAGCGGGCCGGAGTCTCACGGGGCGCGGCGCAGCACCACTTCCCGACCAGGGAGGACCTGTTCACGGCGGCCGTGGAGTACGTCGCGGAAGAGCGCTCACAGGCGCTGCGCGCGCTCCCTACGCAGGACCGCACGGCGGTCGTGGCGGCGCTGGTCGACCTCTATACGGGGCCGCTGTTCCGGGCGGCGCTGCATTTGTGGGTGGCAGCGTCCAACGAGGAGCAACTGCGCTCGCGGGTAACGGAGCTGGAGGCGAAGGTGGGCCGCGAGACCCACCGGATCGCGGTCCAGTTGCTGAACGCGGACGAGTCACGTCCGGGCGTGCGGGAGACGGTCCAGGGCCTGCTGGACATGGCCCGTGGCCTCGGCCTCGCCAACCTCCTCACGGATGACGCAGCGCGCCGCCGGAGGGTGGTGTCACAGTGGGCGGCACTTGTCGAGGAGGGGCTGAAGGACCACGGGTGACCCCCGCCCTCCCCGCTGCGACCTGGGACATTCGCATCCGCCCCCACCGCAGTACCCCGGGCGAATGCTTCTGCTTGTACGCCGCCGTCACGTGGACTTCGTCCGCGTCACGAGCATGGGCTGTCGGCCCTCCGCCTGACCCAGCCCCCCTCTCCACCCACCCGGTCCCCCGGCACCGCCCCACCCTGGCGGCAGCCGGCGGCACGCGCATCCGGTCATCGCCGGGCGCGGCGGCCGGGGCTCACCTCAGCGGACGTACCCCATGTCGTACTCGCAGCTCCCCGTCATCGACCTCTCCGCGGCCGACCGCGGCCCCCAGGCCCGCGCACGCATACGGCGCCGCACCCCCGCCTGACCAGGGGCACGGCGCCGTACGCATCGAACGACTCAGCCCGCGATGTCCTCGTAGCCGACGATCTCGCGCGGGTCGCGCGTACCGGGACCGACGTACCGCGCGGAGGGCCGCACCAGCCGGCCCGTCCGCTTCTGCTCCAGGATGTGCGCCGACCAGCCCGCCGTACGGGCGCAGGTGAACATCGAGGTGAACATGTGCGCCGGGACCTCGGCGAAGTCCAGCATGATCGCCGCCCAGAACTCCACGTTCGTCGCCAGCACCCGGTCCGGGCGGCGGTTGTGCAGCTCCTCCAGCGCGGCCCTCTCCAGCGCCTCCGCGATCTCGAAGCGCGGCGCGTCCAGCTCCTTGGCCGTACGCCGAAGGACGCGCGCCCGCGGGTCCTCGGCGCGGTAGACCCGGTGCCCGAAGCCCATCAGCCGCTCGCCCTTGTCGAGGGCCCGCTTGACGTACGCCGTCGCGTCCCCGGTCCGCTCGATCTCCTCGATCATGCCGAGGACGCGGGAGGGCGCCCCGCCGTGCAGCGGCCCCGACATGGCGCCGACCGCGCCGGACAGCGCGGCCGCCACATCGGCGCCGGTCGAGGCGATGACGCGGGCGGTGAAGGTGGAGGCGTTCATGCCGTGCTCGGCGGCCGAGGTCCAGTACGCGTCGACGGCCTTGACGTGGCGCGGGTCCGGCTCGCCGCGCCAGCGGATCATGAACCGCTCGACGACGGACTGCGCCTTGTCGATCTCCTTCTGCGGGACCATCGGCAGCCCCTGGCCGCGCGCACTCTGTGCCACGTACGAAAGCGCCATGACGGCGGCCCGCGCAAGATCGTCGCGGGCCTGCGCCTCGTCGATGTCCAGCAGCGGTTTCAGACCCCACACCGGCGCGAGCATCGCCAGCGCGGACTGCACGTCGACACGGATGTCGCCGGAATGCACGGGGATCGGGAAGGGCTCGGCGGCCGGCAGGCCGGGATTGAAGGCGCCGTCGACCAGCAGCCCCCATACGTTCCCGAACGAGACGTGCCCCACCAGATCCTCGATGTCGACGCCTCGGTAACGGAGCGCCCCGCCTTCCCTGTCGGGTTCGGCGATCTCCGTTTCGAACGCGACGACTCCTTCGAGTCCAGGTACGAAGTCGGACATCAGGCGGCTCCTCGAGATGTGTGCGACAGGCGTGGGTCGCCGTGGGTCGGCATGGGCGGTGTGGATCTGTCACCCCGGTGATGCCCCGTGCGATTGGTGGTCACCCAACCGCCGGGAGGCAGGCACGATATCCCCTGCTGTATGGAGGCCACAGAGGCCCGACCCAAGATTTTGGCGGGTCCGGCTGATGCGGGGAAGCGTGACATCCGGCACACTGCCCCATTTCGGGCGACGAGGATTAGCGGCACTCCGTGCCGGGCAAACTCCGCCCCTGCGGCAGGATGGCCCCGTGACCGACCACGATCTCGCCGCGCTGGGACGCGTCGTCCCGGACCCCGCCGCCGTCCCGGATCCCGCCGCCGTCCCGGATCCCGCCGCCTCCGGAGCGGCCGGCTCTGGACCCGTCGTTCCGGATCCGGCCGTCCCGGACCCGGAAGCCGCCCCAGACCCGGAAGCCGCTTCGCACGACCCTGCCGTCATGCGGGAGCAGTACCGCTCCACCCCGCTCCTGGAGACGGATCTGGCCGCCGACCCCATGGACCAGTTCGCCCGCTGGTTCAAGGACGCCGCGTCCGGCGGTCTGCACGAGCCGAACGCCATGATCGTCTCCACCGCCACCCCCGACGGCCGCCCGTCCTCCCGCACCGTGCTGCTGAAGCAGTACGACGCGCACGGCTTCGTCTTCTACACGAACTACGACTCCCGCAAGGGTCGCGAGATGGCCGCCAATCCGTACGTCTCGCTGCTCTTCCCCTGGCATCCGCTGGCCCGTCAGGTCATCGTCACGGGCGTCGCGGCCCGTATCGGACGGGACGAGACCGCCGCGTACTTCCGCAGCCGTCCGCACGGATCGCAGCTGGGCGCATGGGCGAGCGAGCAGTCCTCGGTGATCGGCTCGCGCGACGAACTGCTGCGCAGATACGAGGAGCTGGCGACCCGATACCCGGAGGGAGAGCAGGTCCCCGCGCCGCCGGAGTGGGGCGGCTACCGGATCGATCCGCAGACGCTGGAGTTCTGGCAGGGCCACGAGAACCGGCTGCACGACCGGCTGCGGTATGTCCGTACGGAGTCAGGCTGGAAGGTCGAGCGCCTGTCACCCTGAGAGCTGCCGCCCTTGCAGCAGCGCGGTGCGCACCGCCGCCGGGATGTCGGTCACCGGGTACTGCACATGCCGGACGGCGCGCTCCCGGTCCAGCACCAGCACCGCCCGCTTCAGCCGCAGCGCCTGCCCCGCCCGGAAGGTCGGCAGCCGCAGCGCCGCCGACAGCCGGGTGTCCATGTCTGAGAGCAGCGGGAAGGGAATGTCCTCGGCGACGGCGAAGGCGCGCTGCTCGTCGGGCCGCTGGGTGCTCACCCCCCGTACCGCGACGCCCGCCGCGGTGAAATCGCCGTACGCGTCCCGGAACAGCCGGTTCTCCAGGGTGCAGCCGACCGTCCCCGGGATGTCGGCCCAGCCGTCCGGCAGCGGGCTGGGCCGCCCGGTGGCCGGATAGCAGAACAGCACGGTGGCCGCGGCCTGCGCGTCCACCGGATCCAGCTCGCCGCCGGTGTGCGCGGGCAGCGCGATCCGCGGCAGTCGCGTGCCGGGCAGCCCGAGCACCCGGTGCGCCTCGGCGCTGTGTTCGTCGGCGGATGCGGTGAGTGTGCCGTCGCCGAGCAGCCAGCGGTCGGCCCAGTCCTGCATGGACACGAGTACCGGGAGCAGCGCGCGTCCGGTGTCGGTGAGCCGGTACTCGTATCGGACGGGCCCCTGCTGGTACGGGACCTTCTCCAGGACGCCGCTGTCGACGAGGTGGTTCAGCCGCTCGGTGAGGACCTTCCGGGAGATGTCCAGCTCGTGCTGGAGCTCGTCGAAGCGGTACCGGCCGCGCGCTGCCTCGCGTACGAGGAGGAGGCTCCACCAGTCGCCGATCACGGCGGCGGCCTGCGCGACGGCGCATGCGGCGTCGCGCTCGGGTACTGATCTGGCCATGGTCCGGCACCTCCGTGAGTTCCCGATGGAAACTCTAGGCCGGGGGACTCCGGGCCGGGGAAACCCGGGGCGGGGGAACCGGGGCGGGGGAGACCCGGGCCGGGGCGACTCCGGGCCGGGACACTCATGGCCCGGGAATGCAGAAACCCGCGGGCTCTGGTTCCTCCGGAGAGGAGCCGGCCGGATGTGCCGGCGAGCCCGCGGGTCGGTGACTGCTTGGAATTTCGGCCGACGGTCAGTCGGCTGCACACAGAGTGCGACGACGGGCCGTCAGCCCGCAGTCACCTCACGCATCCGAAACGACTTCACTTCCGGATCACCTCCTTTCACCGTGTGGCCCACACCTTAGGAACCGACGGATTGAGGATCAACCGAATTGATCGGGGGTACAAAGATTTTGGGGAACCTTATGTGTCCTGCGTCACGTTCCAGTTGAATGGTCTGACGTGCATCAGCATGCGCGGAGGCGTCCTGCAGGGGGTCCGGGATGAGTGCTTCCAGGAGTGAGACCACCAACGCGCTCGGGCCTGACGAGCCGGTGCCCGAGGGCGAGGGCTCGGCGGAGCCCGTGACGGTACCGGGGTCGGAGCTGCTTGCGGCGTTGCTCGACGGGATGGACGCCGCGCTCTGTGCGTTCGATGCCGACGGCACGATCACGCACTGGAACCGCGAGGCAGAGCGGATCCTCGGGTGGTCGTCCGAGGAGGCCGTGGGGCGCCGCGGGTTCGCCGGGTGGGCGGTGCGGACCGCCGACGCCGAGGAGGTGCAGGGGCGGCTGATGGCCGCGATGGACGGGCCGGGGCGGCAGGTCCACGAGTTCGCGCTGCTGCGCAAGGACGGCGGGCGGGTTCTCGTACGGACCCAGTCGGCGCGGGTGCTCGGCGCGGACGGCAAACCGGCGGGGGTGTACTGCGCCTTCAGCGAGGTGCATGCGCAGATCGACCTGGAGCGATCGATCGCGCTCAGTGAGGCGCTGTTCGAGGACGCATCCTGGGGTGTCGTCCTGGTCGACGTGGACCTGCGGCCGACCGTCGTCAACGGCTATGCGTCGCGCGCGCTCGGCGCGGGGCGTACGTCTCCGCTCGGGCGGCCGCTGGGTGAGCTGGTCGTCCAGGGCGTGGAGGAGCTGGAGGGCGCGCTCCACCATGTGCTGGCGGAGGGTGCGCCGCGGGGGCTCGTGGAGCTGTGGGTGACGCTGGGCACGGGCGATGGGGAGCGGCGGCGGTGCTGGCGCAGCGGGTTCCTGCGGCTGGCCTCACCGCTGGCGGAGGAGCCGGTGCCGCTGGGCGTGGGGTGGCTGTTCCACGACGTGACCGAGTCGAAGCTGGCCGAGCAGGAGGCGGACCGGCTGCGCTTCCGGTCGAGCCAGCTGCACCGGGCGGGGCGGGCCGCCGCGGAGTGCGAGGACCCGATGGAGGCGGCGACGGCGTATCTGGACTTCGCGCTGGCGGGCTTCGCGGACCATGCGCTGATCGACCTGGCGGAACCGGACGGCGCACGCCTGATCCGCGCGGCGGCGACACCGTCGGGCGCGCCGGGCCCGTGCGTCCCGGTGGTGGGCGGCGGCATCCCGGTGCGCTACCCACCGGGCCACCCGGCGCTCCAGGCGGCCGACCGCAACGGCTCGGTGCGCGCGAGCGCGCCCACGAGTAAGCCGGCCGACGAGTGGGCGGCGGAGCGCCAGTGGCCCCGGGACGCGGTGCACGCGCTGTGCACGGTGCTGCGGAGCCGGGGCCGGACGCTGGGTGTGGTGACGTTCCTGCGCGGAGCGAGCCGCCCACCGTTCGAACGCGCGGACGCGATGTACGCGGAGAGCATGGCGGTACTGACGGCGTCGGCGCTTGACCTGACCCGACTGACGGCCGACTGAGCCGGCCACCTGTGGCTGCACCGGGGCTCGGCCACGGGCCCCGCGCCTCAATCGCCGGCGGAGCTGGATTTCGCGTCCGGGACGCCTCAAACTCCCCCCGGACTTCGTCCGGGGGGACCCCCACGAGGCTGGACTTCCCGCCGGTCGGTCCGAATTTTCAGGCCGACCGGCGGAAACAAGCCGTCCGGCGATTGAGGACACTCCCCCTACGCCCTGAGGGCGTAGGGGGACCCCCAGAAGGGCGTACCGGGGCCTTGGGGCCTGCCCCCCAGTTACGGGGAAGGGGCGGGTAGGGGAACAGACCCCCGGACCCGCACCCTCACCCCGCCTGCAACGCCAGCGTCGGAGACAGCCCCGCCGCCCGGACCGCCGGATACAGTCCCGCCACCGTGCCGATCAGGAGCGTCGCTCCGAAGCCGCCTCCGACCGCCCACAGCGGAACCACCCACGGCAGACCGCCCGACGCCGCATACGCCCCCGTCGCCGCCGCGCCGAGTGCCACGCCCGCCAGGCCGCCGAGGCCCGAGAGCATCAGTGACTCGGTGACGAACTGGATACGGATATGCCCCCTGGTCGCGCCCAGCGAGCGCCGCAGACCGATCTCGTGTCGGCGTTCGAGCACAGAAATGATCATGGTGTTGGCGACCCCGACACCGCCGACGAGCAGGGCGATCCCGCCCAGCGCGAGCAGCAGCGTGGAGAACGCGCCCTCGGTCGCCGCCTTCGCCTTGAGCGCCGACGACGGGTCCGTGACCCGTACGTTCTGCGGGTTCTGCGGATCGATGGTCGGGGCGAGCAGCTTCCGTACGTCCCCTACGGAGGTGTCCGTCGAGCGTTCGTACACCGACGTGGGATGACCGTCGTAGCCGAGTAGTTCCTCCGCCGCCTCCGGGCCCACCAGCACCGACCGTTCGATCTCGGGCGCGAGCGGCAGCGGGTCCAGGATGCCGACGACGGTGAAGTAGCGGCCGCCGATCCATACCTGCCGCCCCGGCTCGGTGACGCCGAGCCGCTCGGCGGCCACATCGCCGAGGACGACGGACGGGTAGCGGCCGTTGGCGGCGTTCAGCCACGTCCCGGACGCGACCGTGCCGCGCAACACTTCCAGCAGCTTCTCCGTCGCGGCCTTGACGGCGATGCCGCCCGTCTCGTCCTCCGGGATCTTCTCGTGCCGCCGTACCGAATGCTTCAAGTTGCCTGTCGCGCCGACTTGTTGTACGCCGTCGATACGGCTCACCATCCCGGGCGCGTCCTTGGGCAGCTTGACCTCCTCCCCGGCGAACAGCGACTCGCCGGGCGTCGCCACCAGCAGATTCGTACCGAGCTCGTCCAGCTGACGCATCAACTGCGCCTTGCTGGAGGCCGAGATGCCCACCACCGCGATCATCGTTGCGATGCCGATGGCGATACCGAGCGCGGACAGCACGACACGTACCGGACGGCTCCGCAGCCCCGCGGATCCGACATGCAGGACGTCCCGGGGGCTGAGACGCGCCGCTTTGAGGCGCGCACCCGCCCTCAACAGACCGCTCCCTCAAGACCCGCGAGGGAGTTGTCGGCGACGATCCGGCCGTCCCGCAGCCTCACCTGCCGCGGCAGTTGCGCCGCAATCTCGGTGTCGTGCGTGATGACGGCGATGGTCGCGCCCTCCGCGTTGAGGTCGTGCAGCAGCCCCATGACCGCCTCGCCCGACGCCGAGTCCAGCGCCCCGGTCGGCTCGTCGGCGAGCAGCAGATCGGGCTCGCCGACGACCGCGCGGGCGATCGCGACGCGCTGCTTCTGCCCGCCGGACAGCTCGTGCGGGCGGTGCTTCATCCGGTCGGCGAGCCCGACCCGGGCGAGCGCGTCCGCGGCGAGGGCACGCCGACGGGCCCGCGGCAGACCGGAGTAGAGGAGCCCTTCGGCCACGTTGTCCTGCGCGCTGACCCCGGGCACCAAGTGGAACGCCTGGAAGACGAAACCGATGTGCCGCGACCGCAGCGCCGACAGCCGCCGGTCGTTGAGGGAGGCGACCTCGTGCCCGGTGATGGTGACCGTACCCGCGGTGGGCCGGTCCAGGGTGCCGACGATGTGCAGGAGCGTGGACTTGCCGGAGCCGGACGGTCCGACGATGCCCAGCAACTCCCCGGCGCCGACGGTGAGATCGACGCTGTCGAGCGCCCGCACACCGCCCGCGTACTCCTTGGTGACGCCAAAGAGTGCGACCACAGTGTTCAAGGGCGTGCTCATGCGGACGGCACCCCGACCTTCATGCCATCGCGCAGCCCCTCGCCGCTGACCTCGACGCGGCCCTGCCCGAAGATGCCGAGCTCGACCTTCACATCGCGCGTGCCGCCGTTCTCGACGACCTGCACGCCGAACCCGCCGCCCGGCAGTGCGAGCAGCGCGTTGACGGGTACGGAGAGGATGTTCTCGCGGGTCTCGCCGGTGAGGCTGACGGTGACCGGCGACTGGTCGAACGCTGTGACCTTCTTCGGGTTGTCGAAGGAGACCGTGACATCGATCTTCGGCGACTTGTCCTGCGGGTCGTCCCCCGACTTGGCCGTCTTGCCGACCCCGGTGACCTTCCCGGTCGCGCTGCTGCCGTCCGGGAGGCCAACAGAGACCCGTGTGCCAACCTTGGCGAGTCCGCCGTCGGCGACTGACAGCTTGAAGCGTACGACGCGCTGGGAGCCCGTCACGGTGAGCAGCGGCTTGCCGGGTGCGACCGGCTCGCCGGTCTCCGCGCCCCGGTCCTTGACGCGGACCGCGCCGTTCACGAAGGCGATCCGGTCCGGGCCTACCTGCCCGGTGCGCTTTTGGTCATGGGCCTTCTGCCAGCGCTTGACCGCCTCGGCCGTGCCCTTGGTGAACTTCTCGTCGACGGCGAGCCCGGTGCCGTAACCGAGGTCGCGGAGGTTCTCCTCCAACTGCCGTACGTCCTTGCCCTTGTCGCCGGTCTTGAGGGTCCGGTACATGGGCTCGGAGCCGTACATCAGCCGGACCGGCTTGCCGTCGACCTCGTACAGCCGCTCGTCGCGCTCGACGGTGGAGCCGGAGCCGACGATCCAGGTGAGTGTGCCGGTGGGGCCGGCGTTGATCCTGCGCTCGCCCAGGTAGCCCAGGGTGCCTTCCTGCTGGCTGCTGTTGCTGAGGTCGCCGCGGGTGATCGGTTCGGTGTCGGGCAGCCGCGCGGAGTCGTTCCGGACTTCCTGCTTCTCGCGGGCGGTGAGCGCGGTGACGGTGGTCCCGCCGCCGGCGACCGCGACGATCGCCACAAGGGCGATCACGAGCCGGCGGCGGCTCATGGCTGCACGCTCGCGCACGCCTTGTTGGCCTTCTCGAACTTCTTCAGCTGTTCCCCCCTCAGCGCGGGCATGGCCTCCGTCGAGCCGTCGTCGAACTTCGGGTCGGGCAGGTTGAAGCCGTTCTTGCGCATGCACCGCGCGTACTTCACAGCCTTGTCCTTGTCGGCCTGGCTCATCTCCTCGCCCGCCCCCGAGCCCCCCGCCTTGCTCTGGCAGGCCTTCATCGCCTTCTCCAGCTTCTCCTTGGACATGCCGTTGCCGTCGACGCCCACGCCCTGGCCCTCCTCTTCGGGCTTGGGCTCGGGTACGTCCAGGCCGTGCTCGCGCAGGCACTTGCGGTGCTCCCGCGCCTGGTCGGCCTTCTTGTCCTCGCCGCTCACGTCGTTGGGCTTCTTTTCGCCGTCGGGCTTGGCGGAGCAGGCCGTGGTGAACAGGGCCAGCGTGGTGAGGCCGACGGCGGCCATGGTCCTGAGCTGTCGCTGTCGCAGTTGAGTCGTCATGGCACGAGGGTGGCGGGGGAGCGGGTTTCGTTTCTCTCAGCGCAGTCGTTAACACCGGCGAAAGCCCCCTCTGGGATACACATGGGCCATGCGCGTACTGGTGGTGGAGGACGAGGGGTTTCTCGCCGAGATGATTGCCGAGGGGCTGCGCCGCGACGCACTCGCGGTGGATGTCGCGGCTGACGGCCTGGAGGCACTGCGCAAGCTGCAGTTCGGTGCGTACGACGTACTCGTCCTCGACCGCGATCTTCCTGGCATGCACGGCGACGACGTGTGCCGCCGCGTCGTCGAGCAACGGCTGCTGACGCGGGTGCTGATGCTGACGGCCGCTGGGACGGTACGGGACCGGGTCGAGGGCCTCGGGCTCGGAGCCGACGACTATCTGGCCAAGCCTTTCGCGTACGACGAGCTGCTGGCGCGTGTGCTGGCGCTGGGCCGCCGGGCCATGCCCGCACTGCCGCCCGTGCTGGAGCGGGCCGGGATCGTACTCGACACCGCCCGCCGTCAGGTCAGCCGTGACGGTCGTCATCTGCATCTGTCGCGCAAGGAGTTCGCGGTCCTGGAGGCGCTGCTGCGCGCGGAGGGCGCGGTGGTCAGCGGTGAGGACCTGATCGAGCAGGTGTGGGAGGAGCACACCAGCTACCGCACCAACGCGGTGCGGGTGGCGCTGAGCAAGTTGCGCGCCAAGCTGGGCGAACCGCCGGTGGTGGAGACGGTGCCGGGCGTGGGTTATCGCATCAAGGACGCATCTGGAGCAGGCTCGTGAGCCGCTTCGTGAATCGCTTCCCGGGCACAGAGCGGGCGCGACTGACGGCCCTGTACGGGGGACTGCTGGTGCTGGCGGGCGTACTGCTGACCGGCCTGGTCTATCTGCTCGTACGGCAGGGGCTGTACGCCTCGATCAGTACGGCAGTGACATCTTCCGTGCCCGCTCAGAGGGCGGCGGACGAGCCGTCCCCGCTGTCGCCGGCAACGCCGGATGCGCAGGTATGGCCGGTATCGCCGGTGGAGCCCCCCAGCCACGTCGGCGCGATCAAGGTGGCCACCAAGACGGTGAGCGACGCCGCCGAGGACGCCGTGCTGAACCGGCTGCTGATGGTCTCGGTCATCGTGCTGGCCGCGTACGCCGTCCTGTCCGTGGCCCTCGCCTGGTGGATGGCGGGCCGAGTGCTGCGCCCGGTCGCCGTGATCACGGAGACAGCGCGCAGCCTGTCCGGCCGGAATCTGCACGAGCGGATCGCGCTGGAGGGGCCGCCGGGCGAGCTGAAGGGGCTCGCGGACACGTTCGACGAGATGCTCGGCCGCATGGAACAACTGGTGGGCGCGCAGCAGCGGTTCGCCGCCAACGCGGCGCACGAACTGCGCACTCCCGTCGCGGTCCAGCGGGCGGCCGCGGAGATCGGCCTGGCGGGCGAGCCGGATGCGGAACGGGTGGCCCGTATCCGTACGAAACTGCTCGGCGTCGCGGACGACAGCGAGCGCCTGATCGAGGGCCTTCTGCTGCTGGCCGCCTCCGACCAGGGCCTGGAGCGCCACGACCCGGTGCGGCTGGACGAGGTCGTCTCATCGGCGACGACCGCTCTGGCGGCGGAGGCCGAGGCCCACGGCGTCACGGCGACTGTACGGACGCATCCCCTGACGGTCCGGGGCGACGCGATCCTGCTCGACCACCTGGTGCACAACCTGGTGGCGAACGCGATCCGGCACAACGTCCGGGGCGGCCGGGTGGATGTCCGCTGCGGCCCGACGGGCATCGAGGTCTCGAACACGGGCCCGGTGGTCCCGGCGGAGACGGTCCCGCTGCTCTTCGAACCCTTCCGCAGGCTGTCCGAACGCCGCCATGCGCCGGGGGAGGGGGCGGGCCTGGGCCTGTCGATAGTGGCGTCGATCGCGCGTGCGCACGAGGGGGAGGCGACGGCAAAACCGAATGAGGGGGGCGGCGGCCTGACGATCAGGGTGAGTTTCCCCACGGGGGACGGTGCGTGAGCCGTGGTGCGGGTCGTGGGCTTGCCCTGTGTCGTGGGGTGCGGGCGGCTGCGGTGCGGGTTGCGGTGTTTCCGACCCGGGCGGCGCGAAGGCCCGCCTAGTGGTGGAAGAAGATCCGGTCCCCGTACTCACTCATCACACGCCCGTTCCACTCGTGCCCCCCATCCACATTCCCCGACCTCAGCAGCGGCGGCTCGATCCCCCGCTCCACCAGGCTCTCCGCCGCCGCCGCCATCGTCGCCTGCATCAGCGCGCTCGTCACGACCGTCGACGCCGGCGCGAACGGCGCCTCGATCCCCTCGTGCGTCAGCTCCGCGTCCCCCACCGCGATCTTCGAATCGAGCACGATGTCGCAGTGGTCCCTGAGGAACGTGCCGGACACATGCCGGGACCTCGTCTCCCGCGCGTACGCCACCGACGTCACGCCGATGACCTTGAGCCCTAGCGCCCGCGCGTTCATCGCCATCTCCACCGGCAGCGCGTTCCGCCCGGACAGCGAGATGATCACGAGTACGTCGCCGGACCTGGCCGGGCTGGAGTCGAGCACCGCCCCCGCGAGCCCGTCCACCCGCTCCAGCGCGGAGCCGAGCGTCGCCGGCATGACGTCGACGCCGACGACGCCCGGGACGGCGAGCAGGTTCATCAGGGCGAGGCCGCCGGCCCGGTAGACGACGTCCTGCGCGGCGAGCGAGGAGTGGCCGGCGCCGAAGGCGAAGAGCCGCCCGCCCGCCGCGACGGTGTCGGCGATCGCGACGCCGGCGGCCGCGATGTTCGCCGCCTCCTCGTCCCGTACGCGTTGCAGCAGACCGATCGCGGCATCGAAAAACTGACCGGCCAGCTTGCTCTCGCTCATCGCCGAGCCCTTTCCGGAGGATGGATAGATGCGTACGGAGGTAAGGCAGGTAACGGAGGTATCGCAGGGGGAACGACCACGTGGCACCCCGGCGGGAATACCGCGTGTCGCGGATCACGTTGCGGTCTGGACCATTGCCCTGTCAATACGGGCTCTCCGACAGGCTTTCCCCGGCACGGCACGCTTGTCAGTGGGATGCGTCAGAATTGAGTCGGGGCCGCAGCGCACGATTCCATCGAGGGGCACGTATGTCCGGACTGATCGACACGACGGAGATGTATCTCCGCACCATCCTCGAGCTGGAAGAGGAAGGCGTGGTGCCCATGCGCGCCCGTATCGCCGAGCGACTCGACCAGAGCGGCCCGACGGTCAGCCAGACCGTGGCGCGTATGGAACGGGACGGCCTGGTGACGGTCGCAGGCGACCGTCACCTGGAGCTGACCGACGAGGGCCGGCGGCTGGCGACGCGCGTGATGCGCAAGCACCGCCTCGCCGAGTGTCTGCTCGTCGACGTGATCGGCCTCGAGTGGGAGCAGGTCCACGCGGAGGCGTGTCGCTGGGAGCACGTGATGAGCGAGGCGGTGGAGCGGCGCGTGCTGGAGCTGCTGCGCCACCCCACGGAGTCGCCGTACGGCAACCCGATCCCGGGCCTGGAGGAGCTGGGCGAGAAGGCGGAGGCCGACCCGTTCCTGGACGACGGCATGGTGTCGCTGGCGGACCTGGACCCGGGCGTGGACGGCAAGACGGTGGTGGTACGGCGTATCGGCGAGCCGATCCAGACCGACGCCCAGCTGATGTACACGCTGCGGCGGGCGGGCGTGCAGCCCGGCTCGGTGGTGAGCGTGACGGAGTCCGCGGGCGGGGTGCTGGTGGGCAGCAGCGGCGAGGCGGCGGAGCTGGAGGCGGACGTGGCGTCGCACGTCTTCGTGGCCAAGCAGTAGTCGCGTAACCGTCACCTCGCTTTCCGTCAGCCAGTAACCGATTTCTGTCCGGAATGGCAGCGCCCGGGCGAATCGCGTGCCACGCTGTGGCTAGGCATGACCCGACGGCCGGGGAGGGATCAGGGTGATGCGCCCGTCGTATGCCCCGCGCGCACAAAACTGCGCCCAGCACATGTACGCCCAGCGCATGCCCTGCGCCCCGTGCACACAGGAATGCCCCGGCGCCCATCGGCGCCGGGGCCTGTCCTCCCCTGTGCTGACCCGGAGCCCCGAGCTCTCAGGGTCAATCCCCTCGGACCGTCTTCCCCGACCGGCCCGCCTCCCGCTGAAGATCTCCCCTCGGTCACGGGCGTCAATCCTTGAAGGCGGTCACTCGAACGAGGGGTGTTGCGCACCAGAAGCACGTTTTCGAATAAAGGTTCGATAGTCTGGCGGTACTCGACGAGCTCGACAGGGGCTCGGCGCGGTCTCGATCACCGGGGGAGAGAAGGGGGTGCCAGGCCACATGGTGCGGCGCATCGACGTAACCGGAGCCAACGGCGTACGCCTGGCTGCCTGGGAGTTCGCAGATCCACCCAAGGGGCCGGGCGAGGCCGTGCACGCCCCCGCGTCTGGAGTCTTACTGCTCCACGGCCTGATGGGCCGCGCCTCGCACTGGGCGTCCACAGCCCGCTGGCTGGCGGAGCGTCACCGCGCGGTCGCCCTTGACCAGCGCGGTCACGGCCGAAGCGACAAGCCGGCCGAGGGCCCGTTCACCCGCGAGGCGTATGTGTCCGACGCCGAGGCCGCGATCGAACAGCTGAGCCTCGCCCCGGTGACCCTGATCGGCCACTCGATGGGCGCGCTCACCGCTTGGCAACTGGCCGCCAAACGCCCGGACCTGGTCCAGGCCCTGATCATCTGCGACATGCGCGCCTCGGCGCTGGGCGCGGCCTCGCAGCGCGAGTGGGACGACTGGTTCCGCTCCTGGCCCGTCCCCTTCGCGACGCTTGCGGATGTACGGAAGTGGTTCGGCGAGGACGATCCGTGGGTCGAGCGCCCCAATCCGTCCCGCGGCGAATTCTTCGCAGAAGTGATGGCGGAACGGGCCGACGGCTGGCGCCCGGTGTTCTCCCGCCGCCAGATGCTGACCTCCCGCGCGACGTGGGTCCACGACCCCCACTGGGAGGAGCTGGCCCAGGTCCGGTGCCCGGCCCTGGTGGTGCGTGGCCTGGACGGGGAGTTGGGCCGCGCGGAGGCCCAGGAGATGGTCAGGGTCCTGCCGCGGGGCGAGTACGCGGAGGTGGCGGACGCGGGCCACCTGGTGCATTACGACCAGCCGGAGGGGTGGCGGACGGCGATCGAGCCATTCTTGGACCGGGTGCTGACGCCCTGAGGCGTGGCACGCAGTCAGCATGTCGCCTGTGCCGGGGGTGGGGGCGGGTTCGCGCTCGGAGAGGGAGAGATCGCCTTCAGCCGCGGCGGCAACGGCTGGGCGATCAGCGAGGTCGGCAACCAGTCGACCGGCTGTTGCCCGGACCTCGACTCCTGGCCGGCTGTCGCCGGTGCGCTGGATCGGGTGGGGCTCGGTCGTCCTGACGGTTTCACGTGCGAGGTCGTCTTCCGGCGTTGCGCTGGATGCGGGGAGGTCAGCGTCGTGCGGGAGGGCGACTTCGTGTGCGTCTTCTGCGGGGGTGAGCTACCGGCCTCGTGGAACGTCGCGCAGGGTTAGAAGGCGAAGACCGTGCCCTCGGCCAGGCTGCCTTCCATCTCGCACACGTTGCCGAACGTGGCCGACCACGCGACACGCTTGCCCTGCCACACGCCCTGGGCGGTGACCACGACCGGGGCCCACTGGCGCGTGCACCTCTTCGTCGACGGGGCCTCGGTCAGCGCGCCGAACTCGCCCTCGACGTCCCGCAGTTCCATACACGCGGCCGCGGGCATGGGATGGGTGCCGTCGGGGCGCGGGGCGCAGTTCAGGGTTACGGCGCGCTCGACGGTGGCGGTTACCGCGTCCTCGCCCTTGCCGATGGTGAGTACGAGGGCGGAGGGGGAGTACAGGCTCTTCGCCTGGGCGGGCTGGGCAGTTTGCATGGGCTGGGCCTGTGCGGCGCCCGCTGCGGCCGTGCCGGTCAGCAGGAGGGCGGTTGCCGTGGCGGTCGCGGCGACTGTGTTGAGGATGTAACGCATGTGTGAAACTCCTTCGCTCGGGGGGTGATTGCGGTCGGGAGTCTTGCGCATGCGGACAGTGAGTGCACATTCATCGCCACTTTCTGGCCGCGTACGTTGCAACGAGGACTACCGAATGGTCGTTCGGGCAGCTCGGAGCGGGTGCGGGAGCATGTCCAGCATGTGGACGATCGCTTGTGGTGCAACGGAAAACTACCGTCTGAGCTGCGCGAATGCTCGGACGGCACTTCGTTCGGTCGAACCGCTTCGACTGGAAAGCGTCGCTCCGTGAGGGGCGCGGGCGTCGCGGTGGGGTGCGCCTGCGGGGGCGGAACGTATACGCCTGCTAATCGCTGGGTGTCGCCCTGATGGCCGCGGTGGGGCCGCGGAGTTGTGTGGGGGTGGGGGTGACGATCTCTGCGGGCGCGGCGCTCTCGCGAAGGCTTCGGCCTCGGCCTCGGTATTCGTGGTGGACAGTCCGGACGACGAGCGCGACTACTGGCCAGGGCATGGGGACGTATGGTCCGCCACCCATGCCCTGACCGACGCAGGTCGTCACGCCGATCGGCTTCCGCGTCGCCTCGCGCACCTTCAGCGTCGCCTCCGCCACCGCCTTGAGGTCGACTTCCTCCGGGGTCTGCTTCGCGATCTGGACGTTGGTCAGGGCAACTGCCGCACTGGTGTTGTCGTCGGCCCAGGCGCACATCGGGAGCGTGGACGTTCCGCCACCGGTCTGTTCCGTCGTCAGCACCTGGCAGGTGATGGTCACTTCGGAGCCGGCCGGAGTGAAGTCCTTGGCGGGTACGGCGATGGTGGACCCGTCCGACTCCCCGGCGCCCTTCAGGATCTTGGTGCGGGCCTCGTCCGGGTCCTTGATGCGGCCGTACCCGCCCGAGATGACCAGGACTCCGGACTCCGACGTCGAGAGGTACTGCCCCACGGCGGCCTTGGCATCGCGGATGTTGGCCTCGCTCGTGCCGGCCAGCCCGGCCTGGCCCTTGTCGGACTGGTCATCGGCCAGCTTGTACTTTCCGTCCAGCAGCGTCTCGGGGAGCGTCAGTTGGTACTCCGCCGGAGGGAAGCTCCCACTCCCACTGTTGCTGCTTCCACCACCGACGACGTTGTTCCCGAACCAGGAGAAGGCGAACAGACCCGCGATGGACGCCATCGTGATCAGCGCGATCTTCGGGCCTTGGTTCTTCTTCGGCGGCGGGGGCGGCGGCGCGCCCCAGCCGTACGCCGGGCCTCCCGTCCCCGGGTACGGCTGCTGGTACTGCGGCTGAGGCGCGTACCCCTGCTGCGGGTACTGCGGGTATTGCGGCTGTTGTGGGTACTGCGGCTGCGTAAACGGGTTCGGGGACGGCGGCGTCGACATGACCGTCACGCTACTTGACGGGTGCGACAGCGCCCCACCAACAGGTCCTTCACCCCTGGTCCTTCACCCCTTACCCCTTGCTGACCGCCGTCAGGATCTCCGGCAGCCTCCTCGCCGTCTGCGGCGCCGCCACCCGTACCCCCGCCCATCCGATCAGCACGCCGTACGCCGTGCCCAACGGCAGCAGCAGCCACAGCGCCGACTGGGAGTTGGAGGCATGCAGCCAGATCGTCAGTGCGATCACCGGGGCGCACAGCACGGCCGCCGAGATCATGCCGCCGAAGATCGAGATCCAGGCGAGCCCGCCCTGCCCCGGGGCGACGTTCTTGTACGCGCTGTCCTGCGGGATCGAGTACGGGAAACGGGCCGACGCCACGGCCCCCGTCGCCAGCATCGCGCCCAGCAGCGCCAAGGAGAGGCCGAGCACCTCCGGCAGGGCCTTCCAGTCGCCGAGTACGGCCGCGGTGAGACACGAGACCAGGGCCGTATACGGGAGGGTGATCACCAGCAACGCCAGAGCGCGGGCACGCAGTTCCGTGTACGCGTCCTTCGTGGACGAGATCGTCAGCGCCACCATCCAGAACGCGGACGTGTCCTGGCCGAACTGGTTGTACATCTGGATGCCGAGCATCCCCGCCGCGAAGCAGGCGAAGTAGACCGAGCCCGTGCCCTGCAGCGCGTTGAACAGCGGCACGATCAGGCCGATCGCCAGCGCCGTCACCCATGCCGCCTTCGTCTTCGGGTCGCGCCACACATAGCGCAGGCTCCGCTGCATCACCGTGCCCGTCCGTCCCTCGGGCAGCAGCTGATGGAAGCTGGAGGCAGCCTCCTTGCGGGTCGGCTCCGAAGCCGCGGCCAGGGTCGAGCCGTCCGGGCTCGTCATCAGCTTCGTCAGGCTGCGCTGCCAGGACCACAGCAGAGCGAACAGAGCCACGGCCGACAGGGCCAACTGCCCCGCCGCGACCGCGTACGAGCCCTTGCTCGCCGAGTCCACCGCGCCGATCGCGGACGCCGGCGGCAGCCACCGTACGATCCCCGCCACCGGGTCCAGCGCCGAGAGGCCGCCCGCTTCCCCGATCCTCTGTGCGCCGAAGTTGACGACCTGGATGCCCACCGCGATCACCAGACCGCTGAGCACCGCCAGGTCGCGGCCCTTGCGCGAGGTCAGCAGGCGGATGTTCGCCGCCGCGACTGCCCGCGCCAGAGCCACGCACACCAGCAGGGTGAGCACAATGGCGAGGACGGAGACCAGGACCCCGGCCGCTCCGTGCGCGAGGGCGATCGCCGAACCCACCGCCAGGCACAGCGTGAACAGCGGGCCGATGCCCACGAGCGATGCGACGAGCAGTGCCCGTACAAGAGGCTGGGGACGCAGCGGCAGCATCACCAGACGGGTCGGGTCCAGTGTCTCGTCACCGCTGGGGAAGAACAGCGGCATCACCGCCCAGCCGAGTGCCAGCACCGCCGTCAGCAGCACCACCACCGACGCCGCGTGATCGTTTCCGCGCAGCGCGATCAGTCCGATGAGCTGGAGCGCCGCGAAGAGCAGGGTGACGACGATGGACGAGATGTACGCGGCCTTGCGGCCGGAGGACTGCCGCAGTCCGTTGCGCAGCAGTGACAGCTTCAGCCGTACGAAAATGGGGGCCAGGGAAGCGGTGTTCACCGTGACCCACCGCCGCCGAGCCAGTCCAGCGACTGACCGGCATCGCGGCCGTTCGCCCCCACCAGCTCCAGGAACGCGCTCTGCAGCGACGGCGCGTCGCCCCGTACCTCCGCCAGCGGGCCCTGTACGCGGATGCGGCCCGCGGCCATCACCGCCACCCAGTCGCACAGCGACTCCACCAGTTCCATCACATGGCTGGAGAAGACGACCGTCGCGCCAGATGCGGTGTACCGCTCGAGGACGCCGCGGATCGTCTGTGCCGACACCGGGTCGACGCCCTCGAACGGCTCGTCCAGGAACAGCACTTCGGGGTTGTGGAGCAGAGCGGACGCAAGACCGGTCTTCTTCCGCATGCCCGTCGAGTAGTCGACGACCAGCTTGTGCTGCGCGCCCGCCAGGTCCAGTACGTCCAGAAGCTGTGTGGTGCGCTTGTCGACCTCGGCGCCCGGCAGGCCCCGCAGCCGTCCGCTGTATGCGAGCAGCTCGCGGCCCGAGAGGCGCTCGAAGAGGCGCAGACCCTCCGGCAGCACGCCTATCCGGGACTTCACCTCGACCGGATCGCGCCACACATCGTGGCCCGACACCTCCACGCGCCCCTGATCCGGGCGGAGCAGGCCCGTCACCATCGACAGGGTCGTCGTCTTGCCCGCGCCGTTCGGTCCGACCAGGCCGATGAACTTGCCGGCGGGGAGTGTCAGATCGATGCCGGCGACCGCGATCTGCTCGCCGAACCGCTTCCACAGCCCCTCAACGCGAACGGCGGGCGGCGCTGTGTGCGCTCCGCCCGCCTTTGTGGCTCCAATTGCCTGGTCCGGCATGGTGCCCTGCCTTTCGATGTCCCCGTGTCTGTACGGGTCCACCTTATGTACGGCACGCCCTATCTACGGCGTGTTCGTTCAGCTGCCGCCTCCCGCCCACATGCGTACGCCAGCGGACTGATCAACTCGTCCGAGTCCGGCAGCCAGCGGTTGGCGGAGGTGGGGCGGCGCGCCCACTGCACCGCGCCATGGCCGCCGATGCGGGTCGGCGGGGCCGCGACATAGTGGCCCTGGCCGCGCGCGATCAGATCGATGGAGCTCGGCGCCCAGCCCAGGGTGCGGATCAGATCGGGGACCTTGAGAGCGGCTCCGGGCAGTACGAAGAACAGCATCCGGCGGTTGGGGGTGCAGGTCACCGGACCGAGAGGGAGGCCCATCCGCTCCAGCCGCGCCAGTGCCAGGAAGCCCGCGGACTCGGGGACGTCGATGGCGTCGAAGGTGCGGCCCGTCGGCAGCAGGATCGACGCCTTCGGCTGCTTCGACCACAGCCGGCGGGCCGCGGTCGCGCTCCCGGTCGCCTGGTTCGCCCAGTCCGGCCTGGCCGGGTGGGCGCCGGGCGAGGCGCATGCGACGTCGCCGCACGAGCAGTGTTCTCTGCCGTCCACCGCCTCGAGCCAGGTGCCGGGGAACACGTCCCAATGCCGCTCTTCCGCGTACCGCACGGCATGGTCCAGCTGCTGCTCACCTCGCTGCTGGGGGATCTGCGCGGCTTCCATGACTCCGATGGTCTCTTCCACGACACACTCAACTACCGCCGTCACCTTGGGTTACGGGCGTGCCGTGGCGGGGCGCGAAGCATCGATCCTGCACGCGGGGCGCACGGGTGCACGGGTGGGGGCGCGCATGAGGCCGGACCGCGGCGGGCGGGTAGGCACTCGCAGGGGGTCACGCCGATTCCCGGGAAAAACCGACGAACTCGCTCCAAGTCTGCATTCTCCGTATATCAGCCGGGCAGTGATCAATTCATTGATCACGCGGCCTCAGGGGGTAGTCATGGCAGCCAGGCCTCTCGTCGCCCGACAACCGAACGAACGGTTGCAGGCGCTCATTCAGGAAGCCGGGTGTTCCAACGCCGGCCTCGCCCGCCGAGTCAACATTGTCGGCGCGGAGCGGGGGTTGGACCTGCGCTACGACAAGACATCGGTGGCGCGCTGGCTGCGCGGGCAGCAGCCGCGCGGCCGGGCGCCGGGAATCATCGCGGAGGCGCTCGGCCGCAAACTCGGCCGTACGGTCACGATCGACGAAATCGGCATGGCGAACGGCAAGAACCTGGCGTCGGGCGTCGGACTGCAGTTCTCGCCGACCGTGCTCGGCGCGATCGAGCAGGTCTGCGAGCTGTGGCGCAGCGACGTCGGCCGCCGCGACTTCCTGTCCGGGGCGGCAGTCGCCGCGTCCGCGCTGGTCGAGCCGAGCCGCGACTGGCTGATCACCGGCGCGGACACGCAGGTGGCGCGTACGGCAGGGGCGCGGGTCGGGGTCTCGGACGTCGAAGCGGTACGGGCGATGACGACAGCCTTGACCGAGTTGGACCACCGCTTCGGCAGCGGGCACGTCCGTCCGGTCCTCGTGCACTACCTGAACAGCGTGGTCTCCGGTCTCCTTTCGGGGTCGTACCGCGAATCGGTCGGCCGCGAACTGTTCGCGGCGGTGGCCCGGTTGACGGAGCTCGCCGGTTACATGGCCGTCGACACCGGCCAGCCCGGGCTCGCTCAGCGCTACTACATCCAGGCTCTGCGCCTCGCCCAGGCGGCGGGCGACCGTGGTTACGGCGGGTATGTGCTGGCGGCCTCCATGAGCCACCTCGCGGCGCAGCTGGGGAACCCCCGGGAGATCGCCCAGCTGGCGCGGGCCGCGCAGGAAGGAGCGCGGGGGCACGTCACCCCGAGGGCCGAGGCGATGTTCTTCGCGGCAGAGGCGCGCGGGCACGCCCTGCTCGGCGACGCCCGCACCTGCCACGAGGTGGCGGGCAAGGCGCTCGCCGCGCTGGAGCGGGCCGAGCCGTCGGCGGGGGACGATCCGGTGTGGATCGCCCACTTCGACCACGCCTATCTCGCGGACGAGCTGGCGCACTGCTACCGCGACCTGGGCCAGGCGGAGGCGGCCGCGCACCACGCGTCCCACGCGCTGGACGGCCACCCCGAGTCGAGGGCCAGGCGCCGGGCGATCGGCCTCGTCCTGCTGGCCACGGCCCAGGTCCAGCAGCGCGAGGTGGAACAGGCCTGCCACACGGGCACGCGCGCGGTCGAACTGCTGGGGACGCTGCGCTCGAGCCGGGGCGCGGAGTATCTGGAAGACCTCCAGCAGCGGCTCGAGCCGTACGAGGACGAGTCGGCGGTGCGGGACTTCGGGGCGCGGCTGGAGCTCCAGGCGGCCTAGGGGAGCTGCGCCCCCGGACCCCTTCCGCCGCTCATCGTCGGCCGACCTTTAACAGCGTCTTGAGGAGGCTTCTTGTTACCACTCCCACACGTGTGTGCGGAGCCCCTGACGTACCCGGTAGCGTGAGCCGACGATTCCGTAGGTCCACACGTAGGAGTCCCGGTGACGCAAAACGGACAGGGTGACGAGCAGCCGCCTGCTGCGCGGCCCGCGTACGAAGGCGTCGTGCTGCCCGCCGACGGAAGTGAGCCCTGGGTTCCAGGCGTCTCCGACGCCCAGGTGGCTCCGGCGGGCGGACAGCCGTGGGGTGAGCCGTGGGGACCGCAGCAGCAGCCGGGGCAGCCCGGGCCGCCGACTGACGGTGGCCCGGTCGCCCAGCACGGCTGGGGCGAGGCCCCCCAGGCGGGGGCGGGGTACGGCGCGCAGCCACTGCCGCCACAGGGACAGCCGCCGCAGGCGGGGTACGACGCGCTGCCGCCCGCGCAGGGCGGGTACGACGCGCTGCCGCCCGCGCAGGCGGGGTATGACGCGCTGCCGCCCGCGCAGGCGGGTTATGACGCGCTGCCGCCCGCGCAGGCGGGGTACGGACAGGCCTCGCAGGGCGGGCACGGTGCGCAGCCGCTGCCGCAGGCTCTGCCCCCGCAGGCCGTCCCCATGGGGGACTCCGACGCCACGCAGTACATCCCTCCCGTCGCGCCCGGGGCGCTGCCGCCCGAGGCTCCCGCCGAGTCGACGCAGTTCCTCGGGACCGGGCCCGCGCAGGCGCCCGCCCCGGGGCCCGACGCCGACGCCACGCAGTACATCCCGCCCGTGCCAGCCGCGCCCTCCGCCGCGCCCTTCGGGATCCGGCCGGGGACTCCCGGTGACCGGCAGCCGCCCGCGGAGTTCGACAGCCTCTTCCGTACGGACGCGCCCGCCGGCCAAACCCCGGACGCCACACAGCAGTTGCCCCGGTTCGAGACCCCGCGAGGGGTCGGCCGGCCGCCGCGCCGGCCGCAGTACCAGCAGCCGCAGTACCCACAGCCGCAGGCGCCGTACGAGCCGCAGGGTCCCGAGCACGAGCCGCGGCGGCGTAAGTCCTCGCACGTGCCCGTCATCGCCGCTGTCGTCGTCGGCTGTGCCGTCCTCGGGCTCGGCGTCAGCGCCGTCATGTTCGGCGGTGGCGGGGACGAGGAGAACGACCCCGGCGCCGGCAAGAACGTCGCCGCCACCTCCGATGCTCCCAGCGGCAGCCCCAAGGCCGCTGACGACCCCGCCAAGCCGCAGGCCGAGGCGCTCGACAAGCTCCTCGCCGACAGCAACAACAGCCGCGCCGCGGTCATCCGCTCGGTGGAGAACATCAAGCAGTGCAAGAACCTGGACCAGGCGGCCAGTGATCTGAGCGGGGCCGCGGAGCAGCGCCGCAGTCTGGTGACCCGCCTTGAGGGGCTCACCGTGGACAAGCTGCCCAGCCATGCCCAGCTGACCGCGTCGCTCACCAAGGCCTGGCAGGCGTCCGCATCGGCGGACGACCACTACGCGGCCTGGGCCAAGCAGGTCGAGGGCAAGAAGGGCTGCAAGGACGGCCGGGCGCGCAATACGGGACAGACCGCCCAGGCCAACCGCGCCAGCGGTGACGCGACCAAGGCCAAGAAGGAAGCCTCCGGGCTGTGGAACGCCATCGCCGGAAAGTACGGCCTCACCGAGCGGCGCAGCGACCAGCTGTAGGGGACGGCAGGAGACAGACGCGCGGCGTCAGCCGGACGTGACGGCGGAAGCCGACAGCGTCTTGCTGACGTCCACGAAGCCCTGCTTCTGGGCCACCAGCCGCCCGTCGCGCACCACTTGGAACGTCACGCTTCGGTTCACGATCCGCGGGAAGCCGGGCGTGCCGAGCATGTCCTCGTAGTCCCAGCGCAGGGTGGGAGTCAGCCCGCCGGTCGGCACCTGTACCCCGCTGTCCAGGGCGTGCGAGATCTTCCCCGCCGTGATGTCGTCCGAGTCGAGCGACTGGACGACCGTCCGCAGCACGGTGTACGCGATCCAGGTGGTCTGCACGCCCGCGTCGGCCGGGTCGATGCGGTTGTCCCCGAACGCGTGGGCGCGGATCACCCGCTCCATCTCGCCCCAGCGCGTGTCGCCGGCGTCCGGATACCAGCCCGTGATGTAGGCGCCTTCGAACGGGCCATTGCGGCCGCCCGTGCGGTCGATGAGGGGCTGGCCGACGGAGCCCATGACCGAGGAGACCCGGATCTTCTGGTCGTCCTCCGGCAGCCGCCGGAAGGAGTCGAAGAAGGTCTCGGTACGGTCGCCGAGCGCGGCGGTGACGCACCCCGGGCGGTCGTCCGACCCGGCGCCCGACCCGGAACCCGACCCGGAACCCGACCCGGAACCCGACCCGGAACCCGACCCGGAACCCGACCCGGAACCCGAGCTGGATCCCAGCCCCGACCCGGAGCTGGCCCCCGCCTTCCTGCGGGCCTGGTCCGCCTGCGCCGTGTAGTCCGTCGCGTCTTCCGCCGCCAGGATGTCCGTCGACTTGCGCCGACTGCCCTCCGCGAGGCCCGCATTGAGCAGCCCGGGCAGTTCGTCGCCCGCCAGGGTGTTGGGCCGCACCAGCGAGACCCGGTCGCAGGTGTCCGCGAGCTGCTGGCCGTTGCCGGCCAGGAGGGCCGCCTGGCCGCCGTTGACCGGGTAGGAGAGGTAGCTGGTGAACTCCTCCTCGGATATCCCGTAGCCGCCGATGAAGGGGATGCCCGCGGCCTCCAGCGGGGCCATGAAGGCTTCGCCGTGCTGGCTGTACGAGCCGACGACCGCGACCACGCCCTCCTTGACCGCCCGCCGGGCGCAGGCGGCGGCGCCGGTCGAGGTGTTCTGCTCGTTGCAGGAGATGATGCGCAGCTCGTGTCCGTCGAGCCCGCCCTGCGTCTTGGCCCAGCGGGCGTACGCCTTCGCCATCGCCGGCATGCCGGGCATGTTCGTCGCCCGTGTCTCCTCGGGGGCGAAGGTCATCACCTTGACGGGTTCCCTGGAGCCCCCCGAGCCTCCAGGGAAGACGCCACAGCCGGTGACCAGCGACGCACCGGCCGCCACGGCAGCCGTCGTCATACACACGGCGCGAACTCGAGCGGTCCTTGAGGGGCGGGGGGAGGAGGAACGTCGCCAACCGGTCATGCTCCGCCACATTTCCGCTTCCCGGGTAACGGAGTAGTGAGCATTCTTCAACGAAGGGTGACGGGAAGGTGAATTACAGGGGGCTGTTCGGTCGAGCGAGGGGGGAACGTACGATCGCAGGCGTGCAGCAAGGTTCGGACACCTCTTCCCGTCGCGGCCGTCGCTCCTCCACCATGGGCGGCATGCCGCTCAATGACATGCCCTGGTGGCGCTGGCGCAGCAATGTGCGCTCGGCGCTGCACATGCTTTCCGACCCCGTCTTCCACCAGGAGTGCTGGCTGGCCGGCCGCGAGGGATACGGCGACGTCACCGACGCCGTGTACCGCCTGGTCGAGGACACCTGGCTGGACAACTGGTCCGCCGAGAAGTACGTCGGGACGATCTTCCGCGACTCGGGCGAGGCCGCCCTCGTCGATGTCGCCGTCCTGCGCGTGCTGCGGATCATGCATCAAGTAGGTGCGGACGCTCCCGTATCGGCCTATCTGGAACACCATGGCTGGCCGGAGGCCGTGCGGGCCGCCCGTGAGGCACACGTACGCCTCTCTGTGAGCGACGGCGAGGATCCGGACGCGCCGCCGCGCTCGCTCGATGTGCTGCGAATCATGACGCGGTCCGCCTGAGGGTCCGCTCCCGAGGGTCCGCCTGACGGGCCGGGATCCTTCGGGACCGGCGGATATGGCACCCTACGAGGATGACTGACCAGTACGTCCTGACGCTCTCCTGCCCGGACAAACAGGGCATTGTGCACGCCGTGTCGAGCTATCTCTTCATCACCGGCTGCAACATCGAGGACAGTCAGCAGTTCGGAGACCGGGGCACGGGACTGTTCTTCATGCGGGTCCACTTCTCGGCCGAGACGCCGGTGACCGTGGACAAGCTGCGGGCCAGCTTCGCCGCCGTCGGGGACTCGTTCCAGATGGACTGGCAGATCCATCTCGCCGAAGAGCGGATGCGGATCGTGCTGATGGTCAGCAGGTTCGGTCACTGCCTCAACGACCTGCTCTTCCGCTCCAGGACCGGCGCGCTGCCGGTCGAGATCGCGGCGGTCGTCTCCAATCACACGGACTTCGCCGAGCTGGTCGCCTCCTACGACGTGCCGTTCCATCACATTCCGGTCACCAAGGACAACAAGGCCGAGGCCGAGGCGCAGTTGCTGGAGCTGGTGCGCGGTGAGAATGTCGAGCTGGTGGTGCTCGCCCGCTATATGCAGGTGCTCTCGAACGATCTGTGCAAGCAGCTGAACGGCCGGATCATCAACATCCACCACTCCTTCCTGCCGAGCTTCAAGGGCGCGAAGCCGTACCACCAGGCGCACGAGCGCGGCGTGAAACTGATCGGCGCGACCGCGCACTATGTGACGGCCGACCTCGACGAGGGCCCGATCATCGAGCAGGAGGTCGAGCGGGTCGGCCACGGGGTCACCCCGGAGCAGTTGGTGGCGATCGGCCGTGATGTGGAGTGCCAGGCGCTGGCGCGGGCGGTGAAGTGGCACGCGGAGCACCGGATCCTGCTCAACGGCCGCCGTACGGTTGTGTTCGCGTAACCGCGCGCTGTCCTCACCGGCTGCCGGACGGCCCGGGCACGTTCTCGCACAGATCATCCAGTACGAACGCCCTCTCCTGCACTTGCAGGATCCGTTCCGCCTCCAACTGTTTGAGCAGCCGGTCCAGCAGACCCGCGTCCTGCGGATCGCCCAGGAACTCCAGTACGGCGCGGTAGAAGGCGTCCCGCAGCGTCGGCGGCATGGCGTCCGAGGCGTCCAGGCAGATCTGGCTCGCCCCGTCGAACAGGCCCTGCACGGCGCGGGTGTTCTGCGACAGCGGTACGGTGCCGAACGCGCCGCCGGGGAAGTACGGCCGCTCGCCGGGCCGCGCCGCCTTCGCCCAGTCCTCGCGGGCCTGGCGGGAGGTCAGCCGGTCGAGCAGGTCCCAGGCAGCGGCGCTGGGCTTGAAGACCGCGGCCATGTCGCCGGAAACCTCGAAGGCGTTGTCCTGGCTCTGCGCCTCGCTCTGTCCGTCGCTCTGCCCGTCGCGCTCTCCGTCGCGCTCTCCGTCGCTCTGTCCGTCGCTCTGTGCGTCGCTCTTTGCGTCAGGCTGCCCACCGGTCTTCCCCGCACCGAAGAAGGCGGCGGTGGACGTGGGCTGCACGTCGTCGCCGTAGTGGCGGCGGATGAACGAGCCCTGGTGTTCATGGGTGCAGTGACCGCCGTTCAGCAGCCCGTACCGGCCGTTGTCGAGCTGCTCGAAGGACATGCTGAGCCCCTCCCGTGCGAGGTTCCCGTCGTTCGCGGCGAGCAGCGCGGCCCACTCCTTCCAGGCCTCCCTGGTCTGCTGCCACGGCGTCTTGCCGGTCGCCCACCTCTCGTACGCGTCGGGTCCCTGCCGTTGCAGCAGCAGGTCCTCCACCCAGTCCGTGCCCGGCCAGCCGGAGGTGGCGCCGGAGCCCACGCCCAGGCACCAGTCCGGCTGCTTCCGGGTACTTTTTGCGCGGCTGAAGACCAGTGACTTCAGGTCGACCCGCACCGGCGCCCAGTAGGCGTGCGTACGGGCCTGGCCCTGCTCGTTCTCGACGGTGAGGAAGGGCGCCCACGGCGGGACCGCCGCCCCTGCCACCCGCTGAGGGAGCGGATGCGCGTCTCCGGCCCTGGCGTACTCGGCGAGCTCACCGGGGCTGCTCAGGATCGCCAGGTCCGGCGGCGCGCCCGCCTGGAGCTGGGCCACCAGCGTCTCGCGCAGGGAGCGGGTGCCCTTGTAGACGTAACTGCGTCCGGTCCGCTCGCCGATGCGCCGCAGCGCCGCCTTGAACGGTCTCTCCTCGCCGTCGGTCCATGGGCCGAGGACGACCAGGGTGCGCTCCTCGGCCGCGTCCGAGCAGCCGTCCGCCATAACGGCGGCAGCGGTGAGCAGACAGCAGGCCAGCAGTGCCCTCAATCGCTTCATGCGTCTGTGTACTTCCGTCGGGGGCGAACGGCCGGATAGGGCCGGCCGTAGAGGAAGAGCGTGACGCCGCAGGCGAGCGCGCCCGCCCCGGCCGCGGGAACGACGATGCCCGCGGTCAGCGACCAGCCGTCGGGGTGGGCTTCGCGCATCACAGCAGCCGCCTCGCGTGCTGTGGACTCGATCTTGCGGGGTGCCGTACGTTCCGCGCCCAGCTGTTCCAGGGCGCCGACGGTCGTACGCACCCGCTCCTGCGCGGCGTGCTCCTCGACGCCGCCGAGGGCCAGCAGAACGGGCGTGAGAAGCACTGGTACCGCGGCCACCGCCAGCTGCACGCTGATCAGCCGCAGCCGGTCCCGCAGGAAGATCGAGGTGCCGACGAGGACGAAGGCGAAGAGGGCGGCGGAGAGTGCCGCGGCGGCTGCCGCGGCCAGGGTGAGCGGGCTCCAGGCCGCCAGGTCGCGGTTCTCCTCGTGCAGTTGGTGCTCCAGCTCCGCGATGCGGTCGAGGATGGAGATGGGCTCCTGGGGGTGGCCTGGGCGACGGTCAGGTGCTTGCCGCGCAGCATGTCGTCGGCGTAGTCGACCCCGGCTTCGCGCAGCACTTTGCTCAGACGGTTCCGGTCGGCCCACGCGATCTTGTCGCCGTATGCGACGACCAGGCCGGAGACGACCCGCAGCTCCTGCTGCTGCGCCTTGTGCAGAGCTCTGGACTGTGCGACCCGGTTGAGGCTCTGCGAGGCTTCGGTGAGCAGCGAGCGGTAGGTCTCGCCGAGCTCGACAGAGCCGGCCTGCTCGGCGGTTTTGAGGCGTAACTCGGCCTGGGCCTGGGCGAGTTCGAGGGAGACCCGGGCCTGCGCCAGATCCACGAGCGCGGGCGCGCAACGATCCCGCAGCCGCTCCGTACGGCCGTGCACGTCGCCGTAGGCGGCCGCGGAGAGGGCGAGGGCGACCACCGCGAGCGCGGGCAGCACCAGCATCCTGCGGCGCAGGAACGCGGCGGTGGGGCGGCTCCCCTCGGGGGTCCGGCCCGCGGCGCGCAGCCACAGGGCGGGGAAGAGACCGCGCAGGGCAGGGAGGACGCCGGTGGCGGCTGGGCGCAGCCGCGCGAGGGCAGGGCGGAGCCGGTCGAGGCGCAAGCGGAACAGCTTGCGGCTGGTCATGTGCTCTCCCGGGGGCCGCGGTGCCGCGCCGGCGCGGGACGGAGCCGCCGATTCGGGCCGTTCATGCGTCATCGCCCGGCTCGCGCAGCCGCGGGCGGCGGGGCAGCCACGCGGTCAGCGGCCGCGGCGTCCGGCCCCGGTCCGGGTCCCGGTCCGGGTTCCGGTCCCGGTAGTGCTTCAGGCCAAGCGGACGGGTCCGGTACGCGCTGTCGAGCAGCGCCTCCGCGAGCGCCGCGTCCTCCGCGCGGTCGGTGCGCGGCACCTGTTTGGCCAGCTTGCGGTAGCTGGCGGAGAGTTGCTCGCGCAGCTCCCGTTCGGTGGCCGGGACGGGCATCCCGGGCGGCAGCGAGTCGCGCAGTTCGGCCAGCGGGTCGGTCAGCGGGTCGGCCAGCGGGTCGGTCTTCTCCCGCGCGGCGCCGACCAGTTCGAGGAGCAGTTCCAGGAGCTCCGCGGTGAGCCGTTCGTACGCCTGCCGGTCGGTGAGCCCTTCATGGCTCACCAGTCGGCGCAGCGCGGCGTACGCGCGCACCGCCGACGCCACCGTCGGCGCGCTCCCGTCCGCGGGCGGGCTGGCGTGGATGCGGACCATCGCCGTGCGCGCCGCGGTGCGGTGCCGGGAGTCCGGGGGCACACCGTCCAGGTACGCGAGGGCCAGATCCGGGCTGCGCCGGGCGAGATGGATGCGGGCGAGTCCGAAGGCGGCGCTGCCGAGCGCGTGGTTGCGCCGCCACACCGCGTCGTAGAACTGCATGGCCTGCTGCTCGTGGTCCTCCCGGGCCGCGGCCCCGGGGGTGCCGTCGTCGTCCGCGCCGCGCCGTTCGTCCGCCAGCCTTTCGTGGCAGTAGCCGAGGGCGAGCTTCGGCGCGTACTCGCCCGGGATCGCGTAGTACACCTCGTCGAAGCAGCTCAGGGCCCGGCGCAGCCGGCCGTGGGCGAGCTCGGTGAGCCCCCGGTGCCAGTCGAGCCGCCAGTCGTACTCCGCGCGCTCGCCGAGCAGCCGACGGGCCCGGTCGAGCTCCATCGCGGCCGCGACCAGTTGCTGGTCCCTCCCTCGGCCACCCGCCCCGGCGACCGCTGGGGGTGCCCCCAGGCGCACTTGGTCGCGGGCGAGCTCCAGATGGAGCCGGCAGCGCAGCAGATGCAGCTCGGGGGAGGCCAGCCACTCGTCGCTGAGCTGGAGCAGACCTGCCGGGTCGGCATACGAAGTGCGCTGCAACTCCTTCCAGTTGGGGTCCCGCTGGTCCGGCTTTGGCATCGGCAGGGCCACCGCTACCTCGGCCGGGTCGGGCACCCCCGCGCCGAGGAGGTAGCCGCCGGCGCCGCCTGCCCGCCAGCGGCTCAGCGGCGGGGCCTTGCCGAGCTGACCGTCCAGGGCGGTGGCGGCCCGGTCGAAGAGCGGGGACGGCTCGAAGGTCTCCTCGCCGAGCCGCAGGGAACGCAGTTCGCGCAGCACACCGCGCAGTTGGAGGGACATCTCCTGGGCGGATGCGTAACGCCGCTTGGGATCGCTTGCCATGGCGCGCCGCAGCGCACGCTCCAGCGACACGGTGCCGAGGTCGGCGGGCGGCGCGGGGGCCTTGGCGAGCAGCGAGCCGAGGACCGCGCCGACGCTGTAGAGGTCGCCCGCGGTCGTCATCTCGCCCGCGGGGCCGGTCTCCGGCGGCCGATGGCTGACCGGTCCTGGCGTGCCGGGCTTGCGGACGCCCGCGACGTCGATGAGTTTGATGCCGTTGCCGCAGTGCAGGACGTTGGTGAGGGACAGATCGCCGTAGACGAGGCCCTCCTGGTCGTGCAGATAGCTGAGCGCGTCCAGGATGAGCAACCCGTACACGACGATGAACTCCCGCACCCGGGGCCCGGAGAACGGCGAACGGTGCTGGGCGATCCGGGCCGCGACCCACTCCAGCGGCGCCCCGTCGGCGAACTCCATCACGATGAACTCCGCCGAAGTCGACGGATGACGCGCGTAGTTGACCACCCGGATCACGGACGGATGATTCAGGCTGACCAGTCGTAGCCGCTCCTGATGCGCCTGAAGGACGGCCGCGGGGTTTCCCGGGTCGAGGATCCCCTTGAGCGCCACCGGACGGTTGTCGAGCAGCAGGTCGCGGGCGAGATACACCTGCCCGTGGCTGCCCTGGCCGATCGGGCCCACGACCTCGTACTGCTGGTGCAGCCGGTCGCCGCCCGCCAAATGGGGCCCGGCCGGTGCGGTGACGAGCGCGTCCGGGTCGCGCACGGCGACGACCGGCAGATCCGTGAGCCCGTCGCCGGGCGGGTCCACGACGAACTCGTGCGGGCCAAGCGGCCCGGCCAGGACCAGCTCGGCCGCCTCGGCGTCCAGCAGCGCCGTCTCGATGTCGACGGCGAGCCGGAACAGCTCGTGAGGCAGGGCGGGCGAGTCGTACAAGAGGCCGCCGCAGCGTAGCTGTTGGAGCCGCCCGCGCAACCGTGGGGACCGGTCGTCGGGGCGGCGCGGTGTCGGCCGGCCCGCCGTGGCCGGATGCCCGGGCAGCTGCCGTAAGCGCTGTTCGGTCTCGGCGAGCCGGGTGATACGCGCGGCGAGCCGGTCGGCGCGGCGGTCGGGCCACTCGGGTTCCAGGAGCTCGGCGCGTACCCGGGCGAGCAGCGGCGAGCGCGGGTCGCTGAAGACGAGCAGCAGCCGGCTGTGGCCGCGGGCGAGCAGCGCGCGCAGCAGCGCCACGATCTCCGCGTCCGGCGACGCGGACCGGTCGACGGCGAGGAAGGCGGCGATCAGCGGCGGGCTCGCGTCGGCGATCTGGTCGAGCAGCTCGGTGTGAGGTGTACGGGACGGGGGCGGGTCGTCCAGGCCGATCCGGTCGGCGGCGTGGACGGCGAGCTCCTCGGCGGTGCGGTTGGTGGCGTCGACGGCGATGTCGATGCTGCCCACCTGCGGCTCGCCCGCCGAACTCGCGGACGCGGACGGCGGGCTCTGCTCCCGGTCGGCGAGGGTGAGGGCGGAGCGGACGGTGTGCAGCAGCGCGTGCTCCCCCTCACCGGCGAAGGCCAGCTCGACGGGGTCGGTGTCCGGAGCGCCGTCCAGCCAGCGGGTCAGCCTGCGATGCAGGCCGGGGACCCGGCCGGAGGCGGTCCTGTCGGGGGCGACGGCCACGTCGCGGGAGACGGCACGGGGTCCGTTGACCGTCAGCCCGAGCCGTTCCAGCGGCAGATACTTCAGCACGGTCTCGGTCGGGATCATGTACGCGTGCTCACGGCGTACGGGCGCCTGCGGCGTACCGAACTGGTGGGCCACGATGCCGATGAGCCGGCGTGAGCGGCTGTGGACGACCCCGCTGCCGCTGTAGCCGTGCCGGACGACGTACGAGGAGCCCTCCGTGTCGAGCTGCACCCACTCGGGCTTGGGCGCGGGCCCGCCGCGCCCCATCAGCCGGGCGTCGAGATGCTCACCGCCCGGCAGGTCCTCCGGGTAGCCGGTGAAGTGCACCGGCTCATTGCGCGCCGGGATCTGGCGGTGCAGCACGGCATGCGGCACGGACGGCTCGTGGTCCAGCTTGAGCAGGGCGAGGTCGCCGCTGAAGTGCGGGGTGGGCAGGACCAGATACTCCCGCAGCAGCCGGGCGCGCAGGGGCCCCGGCCCGTCGCCGGACAGGGCGGCGCCGGGACCGTCCACGTACACGGTGTCGAAGGGGGTGCGGGCGCCGTCCTGGCCGGGGCGCGAAAGCACCGTATGGGCGCAGGTGAGCACCAGCCCTCCGGGGAGCAGCACCCCGGCGCCCAGCGGGCGGCCCGCCCGGTCTTGCGTACGCAGCAGACAGACCCGCCAACTCTCCTCATGCGAAGAGGTGTTGGACGCACGCAACGGCTCCCTCATACTTCACAACGATAACTACAGGAGACGGGGGGCGCGATGGCTGAGCGTGACGATGCCGCGGTGGCCGGGCTCGCCGAGGTGATCGGACAGGTCCGGGACGAGCTGGAGCGGGCGCAGCGGGCCGGGGAGGGACGCGATCTCAAATTCAGCGTGGAGAGGGTGAACCTGGAGTTCGCGGTGCAGGTCCGGCGCGAGGGCAGCGGCAGGGCCGAGTTGCGGATCGGGGTGGTCACGGCGGGCGCCGGCGGGACGGCGGCGCGGGACACGACGCACACGATCCAGATCGAGCTGAAGCCACAGGGGCGCGACGGGGACCCGAACGTGCGGGTGGGCGGGGAGTAGCTTTTTTGTCCCCGCACCGGCCAGGCGGCCGCGGCCGCTACAGCCTGCTCAGCGACGCCGCCGCGAACAGCACGTCCCGGATCGCCTCGCGGTCCCCGTCCTGGCCCGCCGCGGCCTCCTCCGGCGAGATGTGGCCCGCCAGCAGGCGACAGAACTCCACGCCGTCCAGCGCCACTTGGGCCACCGTCTGTTCCGCGGAGCCGACGGCCGCCGGGGAGTCCAGCGCGATGAACCAGTTCCCGCCGCCCGAGCCCTCGACCTCCAGACGCAGAGAACGGCCCGGCGCACCCGCCGCGACCAGATGTTTCGCGGGTCCGGCGAGGCCCGCGCGTCTGCGGTCGGCGAGTGCCGCGGGCAGCAGCCGGGCCGCCAGGTCGATCATCCGGTGCAGATGGGAGCCGCTCGGCGGCTCGTACGGATAGTCCACCGCGTCCGCGATGTCGCCCGCGTGCATCCAGCACTCGAAGGCCCGGTCCAGCAGGGAGTCCTGCAGTGGCAGGGCGAAGTCACCGTACGAGACGGACAGTTCGGCGACTCCGCGGCCGGCGAAGGACACCGTGCGGATGAGCGTGTGGCTCTGGTCGCGCCACGGCTCGCGGATGGTGCGGGTGGGCGGCCGGTCGGCCGTGTTCCAGAAAACTTCGGTGCGTTCGGTCGGCACTCTCGGCGCGTTCGGTCCGAGCGGATCGTCCAGACCGAGGGTGCCCGCGACCAGACCGTCGACGGTCATCAGATGCGCGATCACCCCGGCCACGGTCGTCCGGCGGCTCACCTGCCGCTCGCCCTCGAACCACTTGAGGCGCACAGGCGCATGCCACTCCGACTCGCCGATGTCCCGCAGCAGCGCGTCGAGCCGCGCGGTCTCGGCGTCGTACGGATTCGCCCAGGTGGGCACCGGGATACGGGCGGGCCTGCGCCCCAGGCAGTTCTCAAGGACGCGGAACCGCAGCAGCGGGTCGAGGTCCAGGTCCCGGTCGGTGTGCAGCAGCGCGACGGCGTCACGCAGCCGCAGGGCCTCTTCCGCGCAGGGCGCGCAGTCGCCGAGGTGTTCCTCGACGGCCGCGGTCTCCTCGGCGGAGCAGGCGGACAGCGCCCATGCGCCGAGCAGGGACTTCAGCACGCTGTGGGACCGGCGTTCGCCCTTGCGCGGTCCATCGCCCGTTCCGCCGCCCGTTCCGCTGCCTGCATCGGGCGGCGATTCTGGCTCCGGGGCAGCCGCTTCGGGCCGCAGGCGCGCGGGCACGTCCAGCGCGTCCAGATCGTCCGCCGCCGACCGCGGCCCCGGTATACGCGGCGCGCCCCGCATCTCGTCGCGGCCGTCATCGTCGCCGTGGCCGCCGTCAAGCGGGCCGTTCACAAGGAGCGTCCGTATCCGGGCGGGGACGAGCCCTCCAGCGGGCGCGTGTTGGCGGTGGACAGCAGTTGGAGGCCGAGCCGCAGCCGGCGCCTGGCCTCGTCCTCGGTGACCCCGAGGTCGGCCGCGGTCTGGCGGTAGTCCCTGCGTTGGAAGTACGCGAGTTCCAGCGCGGCACGCAGCGGCGCAGGCATGGAGGTCACGATGTAGTCGGCGCGGGCCGCGACCGCCGCCCTGCGCACCTTCTGCTCCAGCTCCTCCGTAGTGCCCTCGCCGCTTTCCGCGAGCGCGGCGGCCTCGGTCCTCCGCAGTCGGTACACCGCCTGGCTGTTGGTGATCTTCGCCACCCAGGAGCGCACCGAGCCCTGCTTGGGGTCGTACGCGTCGGGGTTCTCCCAGATGTAGCCGAAGACCTCGCGGGTGACCTGGTCGGCGGCCTCGTCGTCGTCGAGAACCCGGTGGGCGAGCATGTGCACGAGCGACGCGAACCTGTCGTACAGCTCCCCGAGCGCGGCGGCCTCTCCGCGCGAGAGCCGCTGCTGCATCTTGCGGTCCCAGCGCGGTGGTGCGTCCTTTGCCATACGGCCCCCAAGCCCTTGCCCCTGTGCCTGTCGCCTCTTCGAATGTAATGCGCGCGGCCGCGGACGCACGACCCTTTGCGGCAAGAGCGCGCCCCGAGGCGCCCCGGGATGGTAGGAGCCTCACGGTCTGTGTTTCGCGCGAGTACGGCTGGGCAGCCGCCACAGGAAGCGCGGATTCCGGTACGAGGAGAGGTCGGGTCGTGATGCTCAAGGTGGACGAGACCCGGCAGGGCGCATGGACGGTGCTGCACGTCTGCGGCGAGCTCGATCTCGTCTCCTCGCCGGTGATCCGCCAGCATGTCCATGACGCGGTCGCCGTCGGCCGCCGGGATCTGGTGCTCGACCTCTCCGAGGTGCTCTTCTGCGACTCCAGCGGCGTCGGCCAGCTGATCGCCGCCCGCCGCCTGCTGCGCTCATGCCAGGGCAGGCTCCGGCTGGTCCTGCCCGCCCGCGGCGCTGAGGAAGGATCGCACGTCAACCGGGTGCTGGCGGCCCTCGGGGTGCGCCGTCTCTTCGAGGTGTACGCGGACGCCGGCTCGGCCACCGACGAGGAGGCCGAGCCGCTCTCCGCCTGACCGTAGTCACCGGGTGACTGTCTGTCCGTCACCAGGCCGTCGCCCGGATGTCGCCGTCAGGTAATTGGCTGGGTACTTGCACGCGTCAGCGTCCGGGGCCGTACCCTCGCCGCATGGACAGCGCAGAGTACGAGCGCAAGATCGCTTCCCGCTTCGCCGCCTTCGACCAGGACGGCAATGGCTATATCGACCGTGAGGACTTCAGCGGGGCCGCCGCGGCCCTGCTCGCCGAGTTCGACACGACCGCACGCTGCGACAAGGGCCAGGCCCTGTACAGCGGTGCGGAGGCGTTCTGGCAGGGCATGGCCGGAATCGCCGATGTGGACGGCGACCAGCGGGTCACCCGCCAGGAGTTCATCACGGGTGCGGTGAAGAGACTGCGCGACAACCCCCAACGGTTCGCCGAGATCGCCCGCCCCTTCCTTCGTGCCGTGATCGCCATCGCCGACGAGGACGGCGGCGGCGTGACCCCGTCGGCCGCCGAGCGGGTGCTGCGGGTGCTGGGCGTGGAGGCCGACGTCGCGGCGAAGGTGGCGGCGGCGCTGGATGCGGACGGCGACGGCCGGATCAGCGAGGAGGAGATCCTCTCCGCCTTCGCGTCGTACTACGTCACGCCCGAGCCGTAGGCCGCCTCCGGAGCCGCCCGCCGGGGCTCCGCCCCGGACCCCGCGCCTCAAACGCCGGCGAGGCTTGAATTTCCCGCCGGTCGGCCTGAGTTTTCAGGCCGACCGGCGGAAATCAAGCCCGTTGGGGGTCCCCCGGACGAAGTCTGGGGGAGATTGAGGACAACGCGTACCTCAGGCGTACCGCTCCCTCAACTTGTACTTCAGTACCTTCCGCAGCGTCTCGTTCCGCGGCAACGCATCCGTGATCTCCAGCTGTTCAGGCAGCTTGTGCACCGAAAGCCCCCGCCCCCGCAGATACTCCGTGACCGCGCCGAGGCTCAACCCCCCGGCGCCGTCCCGCTGTTCCACCACCACCGCGCACACCCGCTCGCCGCGCTCCGCGTCCGGCAGCCCGATCACAGCCACGTCCGCGATCCCCGTGTGCTCGTGCAGCAGGTCCTCGATCTCCTTCGCGGAGACGTTCTCGCCCTTGCGGATGATGACGTCCTTGAGCCGGCCGGTGAGGACCAGATGCCCGGACTCGGTGACGTGTCCCAGGTCGCCGGTGATGAAGAACCCCTCGCCGTCGAAGGCCGCGGCGCTCTGCACCGGATCCAGATAGCCCCGGCAGACGGCCTCGCCGCGCAGCCGCACCTCGCCGTTGACGATCCGTATCTCCATGCCCGCCGGCGGCCGTCCCTCCGTCGTGGCGAGGTTGTGCGCGGTGTCGTCGGGCGCGCCCATGGTGATCATGGGGACTTCGGTCATGCCGTAGCCGTGGGTGAGTTGGCAGCCCATCTCGCGTACGACGGCGTGGTACATCTCCGGCGGCTTGGGCGCCCCGCCCCCGGCCAGCAGCCTCAGACTGGGGATCAGCTTGCGCTCCGGCTGTTTGCGCTGCTCGGCGAGGAACATCGAGTAGAACGCGGTGGAGCCGCCCGCGACCGTGACGCCGTGTCTGCGGTAGCCCTCCAGCGCTTCGGGCAGCGCGAACTGCTCGAACATCACCGCGGGGAAGCCGTACAGCAGCAGCATCACCGTGTAGTCGGGCCCGGCGATGTGCGCGAAGGGGAAGGCCATCGAGCCGACGTCGTCGGACGACAGGTGCAGCGCGTGCGCGAGGCAGGAGCCGCCCGCGATCAGCGAACGGTCGGTGTGCAGCACGCCCTTGGGGTCCGATGTGGTGCCCGAGGTCCAGTAGATCCACCGTACGTCCGTACCGGAGGCGGGCGGCGGCGGCAGCACCGCGGGGTCGGCGTCGGGGAGGGTGTCGTACGCCTCGAAGATCAGCGGCGGTTCGGGGAGTTCCAGCGCGAGACGGCGTGCCATGCCGGTGTGGTCGAAGCCGCGCCAGGTGCCGGGCACGGCGAAGAAGGCGGCCTTCGACTCCCGTAGCGCGAAGCCGACCTCGCGGTCCCGGTAGAAGGGGATGACCGGCGACTGTACGGCTCCGACGCGGGCGAGCGCGAAGGAGAGCAGCGCCGTCTCGATCCGCGTGGGCAGCTGCCAGGCGACCACACTGCCGGGCCGTACGCCCAGCTCCCACAGCCCGGCCGCGACCCGCTCGGAGCGGTCCCGCAGGGCGCCGAAGGTGAGGGCGCGGTCGTCCTGGAGGAGCACGGGCCGGTCCGGGGTGAGGGCCGCCCTGCGCTGGACGAGTTCCCAGAGTGTGCGCGATTCGCCCAGTGCGTGTGGGGTCTCGGTCATGCCCGTATCCCTCCATGGTGGCGCATTCCTGACGGGCAGTCAGATCGTGGGAGAGCGTAGGGCTCGCCGCCTTGTCGGTCCAGGGGTGCGGGGCTAGCCTGATTTCTGACGGGTCATCAGAAACTGTCGGAGGGGACACCATGACCGAACTGCCCCGGATCATCAGCGTCGACGACCATGTGATCGAGCCGGCCCACCTCTTCGAGACCTGGCTGCCCGCCAAGTACCAGGACCGCGGACCCAGGCCGCTGACCGCGGGCATCGGTGAGCTCGCGTACGTCGCGGGCAAGTACCAGATCACGATGGATCCCGATGGCCCGCCGACCGACTGGTGGATCTACGAGGATCTCAAGTTCCCGTACAAGCGCAATATCGCCGCCGTCGGCTTCGACCGCGACGACATGACCCTCGAAGGCATCACCCGCGCGGAGATGCGGCCCGGCTGCTGGGACCCCACGGAACGCCTCAAGGACATGGACCTCAACCATGTCGAGGCCTCGCTCTGCTTCCCGACCTTCCCGCGCTTCTGTGGGCAGACCTTCGCGGAGGCGCACGACAAGGAGGTCGCGCTAGCCTGCGTACGCGCCTACAACGACTGGATGGTCGAGGAGTGGTGCGGGGACAGCGGCGGCCGGCTCATCCCGCTGTGCATCATCCCGCTCTGGAACATCGACCTGGCGGTCGCGGAGATCGAGCGCAACGCCGCGCGCGGTGTGAAGGCCGTGACCTTCTCCGAGATCCCGACCCACCTCGGGCTCCCGTCGATCCACTCCGGCTACTGGGACCCGTTCTTCGCGATCTGCCAGGAGACCGGCACGGTCGTGAACATGCACATCGGGTCGTCCTCCCAGATGCCCGCCGCATCGCCGGACGCGCCGCCCGCCGTGCAGGCGTCGCTCAGCTTCAACAACGCCATGGCCTCGATGATGGACTTCCTCTTCAGCGGCGTGCTGGTGAAGTTCCCGCGGCTCAAGCTGGCGTACAGCGAGGGCCAGATGGGCTGGATTCCGTACGCCCTGGAGCGCGCCGACGATGTGTGGGCGGAGCACCGGGCGTGGGGCGGGGTGCGCGACCTCATCCCCGAGCCGCCCTCCACGTACTACTACCGGCAGATGTTCTGCTGCTTCTTCCGCGACAAGCACGGGATCGCCTCGCTGGACGTCGTCGGCCGCGACAACGCCACCTTCGAGACCGACTACCCCCATGTCGACTCGACCTTCCCGCACACCAAGGAAGTCGCCCTCGACCACATGAAGGGCCTGGACGACGAGACGGTCTACAAGCTGATGCGCGGCAACGCGATCCGCATGCTCGACCTCGACCTCGACCTGGACCGCGATCTGGACCTGGGCCTGGACCGGTAGTGGACCTCACGTACACCGCCGAGGAGGAGGACTTCCGGGCACGGCTGCGCGAATGGCTGGCCGTGTCGCTGCCGAAGCTGCCCGCGAAGCCCGGCCCGCTGGACTGGCCCGGGCGGCGTGCGTACGACACCACCTGGCAGCGGATGCTGTACGACGCCGGGTACGGCGAAGTGCACTGGGACGCGCCCCCGACCCAGCGGTTGATCTTCCTGGAGGAGACGGAGCTGGCCGGGGCGCCCTATGTCGGCGCGAACTTCGTCGGGCTGCTGCACGCGGGCCCCACCATCGCGGCGGAGGGCACGGCCGAGCAGCGCGCCCGCTGGCTGCCGCCCGTGCTGCGCGGCGACGAAGTGTGGTGCCAGGGCTTCAGCGAGCCCGACGCGGGCTCCGATCTCGCGTCGCTGCGTACAAGGGCCGTCCGGGACGGTGACTCGTACGTCGTCACCGGCTCCAAGATCTGGACCTCGCACGCCGAGGTCGCCGACTGGTGCGAGCTGCTCGTACGGACCGATACCGAGGCGCCCAAGCACCGCGGCATCACCTGGCTCGCCATGCCGATGGACGCGCCCGGGATCACCGTCCGGCCGCTGCGGACGCTGGCCGGGTCGGCGGAGTTCGCCGAGATGTTCCTCGACGAGGTCCGGGTGCCGGTCGCGGACCGGGTCGGCCGGGAGAACGACGGCTGGCGTGTCACCATGGTCACCCTCTCCTTCGAGCGCGGCACCGCTTTCGTCGGCGAGGTCGTCGCCTGCCGCCGCACGCTGGGCGAACTGGCCGCCGCCGCCCGCGCGAACGGCACCTGGGACGACCCGGTGCTGCGCCGCAGGCTTGGCCGCCTGAATGCCGAGTTCCGCGCCCTGTGGCGGCTCACCCAGTGGAACGTCAGCGAGTCCCAGATGACGGGCGGCGTACCCGGCATCGGCGGCTCGGTCTTCAAGCTCCGCTACTCGCACGCACGCCAGGAGCTGTACGACACGGCCGCCGAGGTACTCGGACCCGACGCCTTCGACCTCGACCGGGAGTGGACCGCGGACCGGCTGTCCTCCCTCTCGTACACCATCGCGGCGGGCACCTCCCAGATCCAGCGGAACATCGTCGCCGAGCGGATCCTCGGCCTCCCGAAGGGGCGCTGATGGACTTCCAGTTGACGGACGACCAGCGTGCGCTGCAAAGAGGTGTATGGGAGCTGCTGGCCGGCCGCTTCGGGCGCGATGCCCTCAGGGCGGCCGTGGACCACGGGGGCAAGGTCGACCGGAAACTGTGGCGGGAGCTGGGCGAGGCCGGGTTCTTCTCGCTGCGGCTGCCGGAGGAGGGCGGGGTGGGGCTCGGCCTGCCCGAGGCGGTCCTGGTCTTCGAGGAGGCGGGCCGGGCGCTGCTGAACGGGCCGCTCGTGGCGACCCATCTGGCCGCGTGCGGCGGGCTGCCGGGCGCTGCGGACGGCACGCGTGTGTTCACCTGCGCCACCCAACTGCGCGGTTTGGTACCGCATTTCGCCGACTCGGACGCCGTCGTCGACATCCATGGCACCTCGATGCGGGTCCGGTATCCGAAGGACCTGCCGTCGGCCCGGTCCGTACGGTCCATGGACCCGCTCACTCCGCTGCACCGGATCCCGGGCGGGACGCCGAAGGCCCCGCCGCGCCCGGACGCCGTGCTCCTCACCGCGGCAGAGCAGCTCGGCAGCGCGGCCCGCACCACCGAGACGGCCGTGCAATACGCCAAGGACCGCCGACAGTTCGGGCAGCCCATCGGCGGCTTCCAGGCAGTCAAGCACCTGTGTGCCCAGATGCTCGTACGTACGGAGGTGGCCCGCGCCGCCGTCTACGCGGCGGCCGTCACCGAGGACTTCGCCGAGATCGCCGGCGCCAAACTGCTCGCCGACGAGGCCGCGGTCCGGGGCGCTCGCGACTGCCTCCAGGTGTACGGCGGAATGGGCTTCACCTGGGAGGCGGACGTGCATCTGCACCTCAAGCGGGCCTGGCTGCGCGCGCAGATGTGGCTGACCGCGGCGGAGGCGGAGGAGATCCAGGCGGAGGCCTTGGCCTCAGCACTCTGAAGCGTTACCGAGCGTTGACCGGGCGTGGGGTACGGGCGTCGATACCGGGTTGTGTCCTTCGCGCGACTCGTCACGGCCCGGAGTCGGGGACCTGCTCCGGTACTCTCCGTGGGATGCGAGTGGTTCCGAGGCAGGGTTGTCACGGTGTTGCCAGTGCGGCGACGCCGGGCCCGGGAATGCGCGCCGTTCACGCGGTGCGCGCGCGTGCTGCGAGCCTCTGTTCGACTCCCCGCAACGTGCGTCGCACAGTATGCACCACGAGTACTCCTTCGCGCTGGAATATGCCTGAAGCGCTTGTTGCGGTGACTGTACGTCAACCATGCTGTCTTGCAAGGGAGTCACGTTCAGTGACCTGGTTGAGGACCTTGTCGAGGCGCGAGGCGATGTGTCCGCCGGTTCGGATGGTGTGAGCGGTGCAGGTGCTTCTGGTTCAGTTGGAAGTCGGGCCCGACCCCGCGGAGGTTGGACGCGCCCGGAGGTGGGCCCGTTCGCGGCTCGCCGGGTCAGGCATAGGGGACGACGAGCCACTGGCCGACACGCTGATCCTGCTGATCTCGGAGCTGGTCACCAACGCGGTCGTGCACACCGGCTGTCCGGCGGTGCTGCGGATGCTCTTCGGCGCGGGTGCGGCGGAGGCCGGGACCGTACGGGTGGAGGTCGCCGACATCAGCGCCTGCCCGCCGAAGCCGCGCCACGCCGAGGGTGATGACACCAACGGCCGCGGGCTCGAGCTGGTCGACGGCCTCGCCGACCGGTGGGGCTGGCAGCCGGAGGGCGCGGGCAAGTCCATCTGGTGCGAGGTGGACAGGGGTGCGCCGGAGGTCGCGTACGAGCCGGTGGTTCGGGGCTTCGTCACCGCGCCGTAGGGCGGGGCCTTACAGGATCGCGACGGCGGTTCTCACAGGATCGCGACCGGAGCGACGGGGGTTCCGGTACCGCCGACGAACGGCTCGGGCATCGCGGAGAGCAGGAACGCGTACCGCCTCTCCTCCGCACAGGCTGTGGACAGGCTCTCCAGATTCCAGTTCTGGCCCTGGAGCATGCCCATCTCGACGAGGTCGAGGGCGTGCACGGGAAGCCAGAGGTTCTCGATCTCCGGCGGGAAGATCTCGAAGGTGAGGGTGTCGTTCGCGACGGCGGCGACGTCGTGGGCGTTGAACCACTCGGGTGTACGGACGGAGAGCCCTGGCGACGGATATGCGTAGCCGTGCTTGTCGCCGGCCAGGCAGACCTGGATCTGGCCGGTCCGTACGAGAACGATGTCACCGGCTCGCACGGTGACGCCGCCGAACTCGGCGGCCTCGTCCAGATCCTCGGGGGTGACGGCGTGGTCGCCGGGCAGCCGGTGGAGACCCTTGGCGCGCGCGACATCGAGGAGCACGCCACGCGAGACGATGTACGGGGCCTTGTCGATGCCGCTGAACCGGGCGCGGGTGTGGGGAGTGATGGTGTCGGCGGGGCGGCCGTTGTAGATCTTCCCCGAGTGGGAGACATGGGTCAGGGCGTCCCAGTGGGTGGCGGCCTGAAGTCCCATGGTCACGGCGTCGTCGCTGGTGGCGACCGTGCCGGGGCCGAAGAGCTCCTGGTTGATCTGGACCATGGTGTGGAGGGGGTTGACCCGCCCCGGAATCATGCCGGTCTGGATGCCGTCCTGGTGGAGCGGCAGCGCGAGGGGGATTCTCCGTCCGCCGCGGACGGCTGTGGCTGCTTCCCGTACCACCTCGTCGGTGATCAGGTTCAGGGTCCCTATCTCGTCGTCCGCGCCCCAACGCCCCCAGTTGTTCACGCGCTTGGCGATCTCGTGGAACTCGGCCGGGAGTGACATCGGGCCTCCTGGAGCTTGTGCTCAGGTATCTGACTGACCGTAGAATCTAACGGTCCGTCAGAAACCGCGGGAAGGGGCCGGACATGGGGAACTTCTTGGCAGGCAAGGTCGTCGCCGTGACGGGTGCCGGGCGCGGCATCGGCCGGGCGGTGGCACTGGCCGCTGCGGCGGAGGGGGCGCGGGTCGTCGTCAACGACTACGGCGTCTCGATCGAGGGCGGCGAGCCGACGTCGGAGGTCGCGTCGGAGGTCGTCAAGGAGATCGTCGCGGCCGGCGGCGAGGCGGTCGCGGTGGCCGACGACATCGCGACGATGGCCGGGGGGCAGCGACTGATCGACGTCGCGCTCGCGGAGTACGGCCGTATCGACGGGGTCGTATGCGTGGCCGGGATCCTGCGTGAGCGGATGCTCTTCAACATGTCGGAGGAGGAGTGGGACCCGGTCGTGGCCACCCACCTGAAGGGCACCTTCACGGTCTTCCGCGCGGCGTCCGCGGTGATGCGCAGACAGGGCACGGGCACGCTGATCGGCTTCACCAGCGGTAACCACCAGGGCAGCGTGGCGCAGGCGAACTACTCCGCTGCGAAGGGCGGAATCATCTCTCTGGTCAGGAGCGCGGCGCTGGGCCTGAACAAGTACGGGGTGACGGCGAACGCGATCGCCCCTGTGGCCCGTACGCGCATGTCCGCGAACGTCCCGATGGAGCTGAAGGAGATCGGCGAGCCGGAGGATGTGGCGGCGCTGGTGGTGTACCTGCTCTCCGAACGGGCCCGGGAGGAGCGGATCACGGGCCAGGTCTACACGATCGCCGGCCCGAAGATCGCGGTGTGGGCCCAGCCGAGGGAACTCCGGGCGGGCTACGCGGAGGGTGCATGGACCCCGGAGAAGATCGCGGACTTCCTGCCGGGAACGGTGGGGGTGGACCCGATGCCGATGCTGGCGCACCTGGAGGAGATGGCGCGGGCGGCGGCGAGGAGGGACCGCCCGAACGGCTAGCCGGGGCTCTGGCCCGGGCCCCGCGCCTCAAACGCCGGCGAGGCTGGATTCGGGGCTCCGCCCCAAACCCCGCGCCTCAATCGCCGGCGAGGCTGGATTTCGCGTCCGGGACCGCGCCCTCAATCGCCGGCGGAGCTTGATTTGCCCGGGCGGGCTTCAAGTTTCCGCCGGACGGGCGGAAATTCAAGCCCGTTGGGGGTCCCCCCGGACGAAGTCTGGGGGAGATTGAGGACAACGCCCGAAGGGCGTGCGGGGGTCTGGGGGCTTGCCCCCAGTTCGGGAAGTGGGGGTCCCCCCACGCCCGCCAGGGCGTAGGGGGAGGGTAGGGGAACTTCAACTCCTTGGAGGAGACGTGGACTTCGCGTTCGGGCCGCCAGACGACGCGTTCCGCAGAGACGCACAGTCATGGCTCGCCGAGCACATGACCGATGAGTTCGCCGGCCCCGCCGGCCTCCGCGGTTCCGGCAGCGAGCACGAGCGAGTCCACGCGCACCGCGCCTGGGAGCGGGAGCTCGGCCGCGACGGGTGGATCGGGCTCGGCTGGGACACCGGCGCGTACGGGAACCGCCGGGCCACCCTCACCCAGCAGGTCGTCTGGGCCGAGGAGTACGCCCGCGTCGCCGCCCCCGGCCGCCTCGGGCACATCGGGGAGAACCTCCTCGCGCCCACCCTGATCGCGTACGGCAGCCAGGCGCAGCAGGACCGCTTCCTGCCCGCCGTCGCGCGCGGCGAAGAGCTCTGGTGCCAGGGGTACAGCGAGCCGAACGCAGGGTCCGACCTCGCCGGGGTGCGGACGGCGGCCGTACGCGACGGGGACGTCTACCGGATCAGCGGGCAGAAGATCTGGACCTCCCTCGCGCAGGACGCCGACTGGTGCTTCGTACTGGCACGGACCGAAGAGGGATCCCGGCGGCATCTAGGGCTGTCGTTCCTGCTCGTCCCGATGGACCAGCCGGGCCGTATCGACGTACGGCCCATCCGGCAGATGACCGGGACCAGCGAGTTCAACGAGGTCTTCCTCGACGGCGCCGAGGCCCGCGCCGAGCATGTCGTCGGCGGCGAAGGCAACGGCTGGCGCGTCGCCATGGGCCTGCTCGAATTCGAGCGCGGGGTCTCCACCCTCGTCCAACAGATCGGCTTTGCCGAGGAGTTGACGCGGGTCGTGCGGCTGGCTGTCGACAGCGGCGCGGTCAGCGATCCCGTGCTGCGCGACCGGCTCGTACGGCAGTGGGCCGAGCTGCGCACCATGCGGTGGAACGCCCTGCGAACCCTGGGGGGTTCGGGCGACCGAGGCGCCCCCAGCGCCCCCACCAACCCCGGCGCCCCCAGCGTCGCCAAACTGCTCTGGGGCGGCTGGCACCAGCGTCTCGGCGAGCTCGCCATGGCCGTCCGGGGCGCCGCCGCGGCCACCGGCCCGTACGACTGGAGCCGTGAGCGCCCGTACGAACTCGACGCTTTCCAGCGCCTGTTCCTCTTCACCCGCGCCGACACGATCTACGGCGGCTCGGACGAAATCCAGCGCAACATCATCGCCGAGCGGGTGCTCGGCCTACCGAGGGAGCCCCGATGAGAGGCGTCGTCTTCGACGGCAAGCAGCCCCAGGTGGTCGACGATCTGGAGATACGGGAGCCGGGGGCCGGCGAGGTGCTGGTCGCCGTCGCCGCCGCCGGGCTGTGCCACAGCGACCTGTCCGTGATCGACGGCACGATCCCCTTCCCCGTGCCGGTCGTGCTCGGGCACGAGGGCGCGGGCGTCGTCCAGGCGGTCGGCGCGGGCGTCGGCCATGTCGCGCCCGGCGACCATGTCTCGCTGTCCACCCTCGCCAACTGTGGCGCGTGCGCGGACTGCGACCGCGGCCGCCCCACCATGTGCCGCAAGGCGATCGGCCGCCCCGGCCGGCCGTTCTCCCGCGGCGGTGAGCCGCTCTTCCAGTTCGCCTCCAACTCCGCTTTCGCGGAACGCACGATCGTCAAGGCCGTCCAGGCGGTGAAGATCCCCGCCGACCTGCCCCTGACCTCGGCCGCGCTGATCGGCTGCGGGGTGCTGACGGGGGTGGGAGCCGTGCTGAATCGCGCGATGGTCGACCGCGGTGACACGGTCGTCGTCATCGGCACCGGCGGCATCGGCCTGAACGTCATACAGGGCGCGCGGATCGCGGGCGCGTCCGCGATCGTCGCCGTCGACTCGAACCCGGCGAAAGAGGCGGTGGCCCGGCAGTTCGGGGCGACGGACTTCCTCGCGTCGGCACAGGGCGTACGGGAGATCCTGCCGACCGGCGCCGACCATGTCTTCGAGTGCGTCGGGCATGTGGGGCTGATCCGGCAGGCGATCGAGCTGCTAGACCGGCACGGCCAGGCGATCCTCCTCGGCATGCCTGCGGCGACGGCGGAGGCGAACTTCGTGCCGGCGGCGATGTTCCTGGACAAGTCGATTCTGGGCTGCCGTTATGGCTCCTCGCGTCCGCAGCACGACATCGCCCTGTACGCCGAGTTGTACCGGCAGGGCAGGCTACTGCTGGACGAACTGGTCACCGAGATCTACCCGATCGAGGACTTCGCGAAGGCGGCTGACGACGCGCACCACGGGCGGGTGGCGCGCGGCGTGCTGACGTTCTGAGCCCTGGGCCCCCAGCCCCTCACCTCCCCAGCCCCTCACGCCCCAGCAGCGGCGCGGAAAGCGCGCCGGTACGCGGTCGGCGGGACGCCCAGCGCCGCCTGCAGGTGCTGGCGCATCGACTGCGCCGTGCCGAAGCCCGCGTCCCGTGCCACCTGATCGACGGAGAGATCCGTGGATTCGAGCAGATGCCGGGCCCGCTCCACGCGCTGCCGCGTCAGCCACTGGCCGGGGCTGATGCCCGCCTCCTCGCGGAAGCGGCGCGTGAACGTCCGTACCGACATGGACTCCTGGTCGGCCATGTCGCGCAGCTGGATCGGCTCGTGGAGGCGGCTCAGTGCCCAGGCCCGTGCGCTGGTGGTGGTCGCCAACTGCGGTTCGGGGACGGGCCGGTGAATGTACTGGGCCTGACCGCCGTCCCGGTGCGGCGGTACGACCGTACGGCGCGCGACCTCATTGGCGACGGCCGTGCCGTGGTCACGCCGCACGATGTGCAGGCACAGGTCGATTCCGGCCGCGACTCCCGCCGAGGTGAGCACGTCACCGTCGTCGATGAAGAGGACGTCCGCGTCGACCTTGACGGATGGGAAGAGCCGCTGGAAGTGCTCGGCGGAGGACCAGTGGGTGGTGGCGGGCCGGCCGTCGAGGAACCCGGCTGCGGCGAGGACGTAACCGCCGGTGCAGATCGAGACCATGCGGGTGCCGGGCCGGATGTGCGCGAGGGCGGCCGCGAGCTCCTCGGTGAGGCGGCCCTCCTCGTAGACCGGCCCCAGTTCGTACGAGGCGGGGACGACGACGGTGTCGGCGGTGGCCAGCGCTTCGGGGCCGTGCTCGACGTGAATGTCGAAGTCGGCGTCCGTGCGGACGGGGCCGGGCCGGACCGAGCAGGTGACGACCTCGTACAGGGGGTGGCCGTCCGTGTCCTTGGCACGGCCGAAGATCCGGTGCGGTATGCCCAGCTCGAAGAGGAGCAGCCCGGTCAGGGCCAGCACGACGACCCGATGCCTCTTGATGCCCTTTACATCGCCCATGGCCCGATCCTATCGAACGCTGTCCTCCGGGCCACTCGTTGCGGTTGATCGCTCCCCGGATGCTGGGTGACGTGACCCAGACAACCGAGCCGCAGCACGGCAGACTGCCCCTTCGCCGCCCTCCGCGTACCCGTGTCCACCGTGCGTGGTTCGTCGCCGTCGTCACCTTTGTGACGATCATCGGCGCCGCGGCCTTCGCCTCGCTGCCCGGTCTGCTGATCGAGCCGCTGCACGGGGAGTTCGACTGGTCGCGCGGCACGATCGGCTTCGCGGTCTCGGTCAATCTCGCGCTGTACGGGCTCACCGCGCCGTTCGCCGCGGCGCTGATGGACCGCTTCGGTATCCGCCGGGTGGTCGCCCTAGCCCTTACGGTCATCGCGGTCGGCTCCGGGCTCACCGTCTTCATGACGACGTCCTGGCAGTTCGTCCTCTACTGGGGCGTCCTCGTCGGCCTGGGCAGCGGCTCGATGGCGCTGGCGTTCGCCGCGACGGTCACCAACCGCTGGTTCGTGCAGCGGCGCGGCCTGGTCACCGGCATCCTCACCGCGGCCGGCGCCTCCGGCCAGCTCATCTTTCTCCCACTCCTCTCCTGGCTGGTCGAGAGCCACGGCTGGCGCCCGGCCTCGATCACGGTCGCGCTCGCGGCACTGGCCGTCGTCCCCTTCGTCTGGCTGCTGCTGCGGGACCACCCGGCGGACGTGGGGATCGCCGCGTACGGCGCGGAGGGCTTCACCCCGAAGCCGGACCCGGTGCCGGGCGCGGCCCGCCGCGCGGTCAGGGTGCTGTTCAAGGCGGCCCGCACCGGGCCGTTCTGGCTGCTGGCGGGCACCTTCGCGATCTGCGGCGCGTCGACGAACGGCCTGGTCAAGACCCACTTCGTACCCGCCGCCCACGACCACGGCATGCCGATCACGGCGGCGGCGTCGCTGCTCGCGGTGATAGGTGTCTTCGATGTCGTCGGCACGATCGCGTCGGGGTGGTTCACGGACCGCTTCGAGGCGCGGCGACTGCTGGCGGTGTATTACGCGCTGCGCGGGATCTCACTGCTCTTCCTGCCGATGCTGCTCGCCCCGTCCGTCCACCCGCCGATGATCTTCTTCATCGTCTTCTACGGCCTGGACTGGGTGGCGACCGTGCCGCCGACGATCGCCCTGTGCCGCGAGCACTACGGCGAGGACAGCGCGATCGTCTTCGGCTGGGTGCTGGCATCGCACCAGGTGGGCGCGGCGGTCGTCGCCTTCGCGGGCGGTGTGACGCGGGACGTCTTCGGCTCGTACGACGTGATCTGGTACGCCTCGGGCGCGCTCTGCGCGGCGGCGGCGCTGATGGCACTGGTGATCCGGCGCAGGCCGCTGACCGCGCTGCCGACGGTGTCGTTGCAGAAGGGGGCAGGGGCAGAAGACCCGGTCAGGGGCTGAAGCGCCCGAACTTCCCCCGGTGGAAGAGGAGCGGCGCACCCTCGTGCTCCGCACCGAGCGCCGCCACGCGGCCGACGACGATCAGATGGTCGCCCCCGGTGTGCACGGCGTGGATCGTGCAGTCGATCCAGGCCGGTACGGAGTCGAGGAGCGGCGACCCGGTCGCGGGTGATGCGGTGTGGACGACCCCGGCGAACTTGTCCGCGCCGCTGACGGCGAACCCCCGGCACAGCTCGCCCTGGTGCGCGCCCAGGACGTTGACGCAGAAGGCCCCGGCGCGGGCGATACGCGGCCAGGTCGTGGACGTACGGGCGACCATGAAGGCGATCAGCGGCGGATCGAGCGACAGGGACGCGAAGGACTGACAGGCGAACCCGGCGGGGCCGTCCTCGTCGTGCGCCGTGACGACGGTGACGCCGGTCGCGAAGTGCCCCAGCACACGCCGGAATTCGGCCGGCTCGACGGGCAGCCGCTCGTCATCACCGACAGCCCGCAGATCGGGGCGCGGGAGTACCTCGAAGGGCTCGCCGGCCGGGTCGGTGGCCGGGTCCGTGGCCGTGGGAGCCCCCACGGACCTGAGGTATCGGACGGCGGTGGCCGCCATCCCTGCGTGTCCCATCACATCCCCATTGAACCTGACGGTGCGTCAGATGGGAAGCGCGTGCGCGCGGCCCGTGCGGTCCGTATGCATGCGGCCCGTACGCATCGGTGCTTGCATTGCGTCCCCCTGTCACATCGGATGGGTTTCGTCGGTCATTGCTGTGACACGACGCGACGGAGGTATGCGACCGATGGACGAGCACGAGCGGCTGGCTGAGCGGTTCGAGTCGCACCGGAGCCATCTGCGGGCCGTGGCCTACCGCATGCTCGGCTCGGCGGGTGAGGCGGACGATGCCCTTCAGGAAGCCTGGCTGCGGATCAGCCGATCCGATACCAGCGGGGTCGAGAACCTGGGCGGCTGGCTGACGACAGTGGTCGGCCGGGTGTCGCTGAACATGCTGCGGTCGCGCACCTCACGGCGCGAGGACCCGCTGGACGCGCATGCGCCCGAGCCGGTCGTGAGCCGTGCGGAAGGGGCCGCGGGGATCGACCCCGAGCAGGAGGCGATGCTGGCCGACTCGGTCGGGCTCGCCCTGCTCGTCGTACTCGACACGCTGGCCCCGGCGGAGCGGCTCGCTTTCGTACTGCATGACATGTTCGCCGTCCCCTTCGACGAGATCGCCAACATCGTGGAGCGCTCTCCCGCCGCGGCACGGCAGCTCGCCAGCCGCGCACGCCGCCGGGTGCAGGGGTCGACCCCGGTTCCCGACGTCGACCTCGGTCGCAAGCGCGAGGTCGTCGACGCCTTCCTCGCCGCCTCGCGCGGCGGTGACTTCGACGCGCTGCTCGCCGTGCTCGATCCGGACGTCGTGCTCCGGGCCGACCGCGCTGCCGTTTCCGCGGGCGCGGCGGAGCAGGTCCGTGGTGCGCAGGCGGTGGCCGACACCTTCTCGGGACGGGCCCGGATGGCGCAGCCGGCGCTGGTGGACGGGGCGGCGGGTGCCCTGTGGGCTCCGGGCGGGAAGCCGCGGATCGTCTTCGACTTCACGATCAGGGACGGGAAGATCGTCGGGATCGACATCCTCGCCGACCCCGAGCTCATCGGCGAGCTCGACCTGGCGGTTGTCGACGACTAGACCTCAAGGGGCTGGTGAGCAGGGGCCGTTCGCAGCAAGCGTCTCAGCGGCTCAGCAAGCGCCTCACAGCAAGCGCGTAGACTCGCCTGTTCAGGATGACGGTGCCATGTCAGAAAGGCAACCGGTCCGTCCCCAACTCGGGCCCGGCTGAGGCGCGTTGTGTGTGACGTTCGAGGAACTCGCTTTGGCTAGAGCCCGCGATACTGAGGGGTGCGGCGCTCCACGAAGCTCGCCACGCCCTCGTTCGCGTCCCGCGTCGTCATATTGATCTCCTGCGCGGCCGCCTCCGAGGCGAAGGCTGTGGCCCGGTCGCCGTCGAGCGAGGCGTTCACCAGCTGCTTGGTGAGCGCGATCGCCCTCGTCGGCCCGGCCGCCAGCCGCTCCGCCCACTCGCGCGCGGTCTTCTCCAGCTCCCGCGCCGCCACGACACGGTTGACCAGCCCGATCCTCTCGGCCTCCCCGGCGGGCAGCGAGTCACCGAAGAACATCAGCTCTTTGGCCCTTTGCGGCCCGACCAGCCGCGGCAGCAGATACGCCCCGCCGCCGTCCGGGACGAGCCCGCGCCGTACGAACACCTCGATGAACTTGGCCTCTTCCGCGGCCAGTACGAGATCACAGGCGAAGGCGAGATGCGCGCCGATGCCTGCGGCGGTGCCGTTCACGGCCGCGATCACGGGCTTCTCGCAGTCCAGTACGGCCCCGATGAGGCGCTGCGCGCCGAGCCGGATCGTCCGCGCCACGTCCCCGGCGATCCGTTCCCGGCCGGCCGGCGGCGTCCCGCGCAGGTCCGCGCCGGCGCAGAAGCCCTTGCCGGTGGCGGTGATGACGACGGCGCGTATCCCCGGGTCGGCGGAGGCGGCGTCGAGCAGCGCGGTGATCCTCTCCCGCTGGTCCCAGGTGACCGCGTTCATGGCCTCGGGGCGGTTGAGCGTGATCCACGAGACGCCGTTGTCAGTGGCGTGCAGTATCAATGAATCAACGTGATCAACGTGAGCAACGGGTTCTTCGGGGGAGGAAGTCATGGGGGTACGGCTCCGATTCGTCAGGCGGGCGGGGGACTTACCGGCACACGGCCAGCGCGTCCAGCGCCACCGCGCCCTGCCCGCGCGGCAGCACCATCAGCGGGTTGATGTCCAGCTCCGACAGCTCGTCGCCCAGCTCCAGCGCCATCCGCTCGACCCGCAGCACCACCTCCACCAGCGCGTCCACATCCACCGGTGGGCCGCCCCTGACACCGTCCAGCAGCGCGCGGCCGCGCAGTTCGCCGAGCATCGCGCGCGCCTGGTCCTCGCCGAAGGGCGGTACGCGTACGGCCGCGTCGTGCAGCACCTCCACCAGCACCCCACCGAGGCCGACCGTCACCGTCGGGCCGAACAGCGCGTCCTGGGTGACGCCGACGACCATCTCGACGCCCCGCTCGACCATCTGGCAGACCAGGATGCCGTCGAGGTCGACGCCCTCGTAGCCGGCGATGTCGGTCAGCTCGCGATAGGCGTCGCGGACCTGGCTGGCCGAGGTCAGCCCGACCTTGACCAGGCCCAGTTCGGTCTTGTGGGCGAGCTGCGTTCCGGACGCCTTCATGACGACCGGGTAGCCGACCAGGCCCGCGGCCCGGACCGCCGCCGCCGCGCTGGTCACCAGCTGCTCGCGCGGCACGCGGATGCCGTATGCCCGAAGGAGCTGCTTCGCGGCGTGCTCGCTCAGCTGCTTGCCCGGGCGCATCAGTGCCTGCGCCTTGCGGAAGGAGGGCGACGGGGTGCGCGGCGCCTCGTCGAAGGGGGAGCGGTAGCCGGCCCTGAAGCGGTGGTGGTCCAGGTAGGCGCGGACGGCGGTGATGCAGTTGGCGAAGGTGCGGAAGGTGGCGACCCGCGAGGACCCGAGCAGCGTCTCGCGGTACGCCGACTCCGTGCCCACCGGCGACCCCCACACCACGCACACCAGCTTGTCCGTGGCCTCCGCCGCGTCCACCAGGTCCTGGGCCAGCTTGTCGCTCATCGGCGGGAAGGGGCCGGTGATCGGACAGATCAGCACCCCGGCCTCCGGGTCGGCCAGGATCGCGTCGATGATCTTGCGCCCGCGCCAGTCGCCCACGGGATGCCCGCCGTTGTCGACGGGGTTCGCGACGCTCAGATACGGCGGTATCCACTCGTGCAGCTCGGCCTGCTTGGCCTCGGAGAGCCGCGGCAGCCGCAGCCCCGCCGCGGTCGCCAGGTCCGAGAAGTGCGCGCCCGTACCGCCCGAGATCGAATAGACGACGACGCCGTCGGTCACGGGCCTGCGCGCCCGTGCCAACAGCGCTGAGGTGTCCTGGAGTTCGTCGAGCCCGTCCACCCGGATCACGCCGAACTGCCGCATCGCCGCGTCCACCACCTGGTCCGCGCCGGTCAGTTTGCCGGTGTGCGAGGCGGCCATCCGCGCCCCGGTCTCGGTCCGCCCGACCTTGACCGCGACCACCGGCACCCCGCGCCGCGCGGCCCGGTCGGCGGCGAGCAGGAAGGAGCGTCCGTCCTTGAGCCCCTCGACATAGCAGGCGATGGCCCCGACTTCGGGCCGCTCGGCGAAGTACGAGATGAAGTCGGCGGTCTCCAGGTCGGCCTCGTTGCCCGTGGGCGCCCAGTGGGAGAGCCGTACGCCGAGCTCCTGCATGGTGAAGACGGGCCGCCCCTGGTGTCCCGACTGGGTGATCAGCGCGATCGCCGGCCCGTCCAGGTCGTCCCGGAACTTCTCGAAGACGTTCAGATTGGTGTTGGGGCCAAGAAGCCGCAGCCCCGAGCGCTCCACCGCGGCGGCCAGTCGCGTCTGGGCGGCCGCGCCCTGTTCGCCGGTCTCGGCGTACCCGGAGGCGAAGGCCACGACGAACTTCACCTTGGCCTCGGCGAGTTCCTCGATCACCGGCAGCGGGTCGCCGACCAGCAGCACGGCGAGGTCGATCTGCTCGGGCAGCTCACCGACGGACGGCGCGCAGGGCAGCCCGAAGACGCTCTCCCGGGTCGGATGCACGGGATACAGCCGCGCCCCGACGCGTTCCGCCCAGTCGACGAGCTGCCGGGTGATCCCGGTATTGGGCCGTCCCTCGCCGTCGGACGCCCCGACGACGGCGACGGACGCGGGCCGGAAGAACCGGTCCAGATCGGGCACGGGCGCGTACAGCGGTCGCCCGCTGACATCCAGATCACCGTCGGTGGCGGTGCCGTGCACAACGGTGTGCGGTGATTCGCCGCAGGCCACAACGCGGGCGCGGAGGTCGGTGGTGAGGGTGCCGTGAGTCGATCCAAGCATCGCCGAGCCCCGCTCCTGCTCGTTGGACAGTTAACTGACGCATAGTCAGATTACAGACCTGACGGCCTGTCAGGAACAGTCCTGCGGGCAAAGGCTGGCGGCGGGCACCGATTTGCAGGTTCGGGGGAAGGGCGCGCTCAGTCTCTCGCGGGTGCGCCGCCCGCCCCGCGGGCGGCCGCTGTCCCACCCGTACCCATGTGTGTGAGCCCGCACCCTCCATGCCGGGCGGGAGTGGGGGCGCGATCCTGTTCTCCGGCGGGGTGGCCGGGCGGCCCGCTAGCGCACCAGCGCCTTCGCGATCTTCCGTGCGTCGATTGCCATCTCGCGGAACATCCCGCTGATCGGGTTGGTGAACCCGGTGAAGTACAGCCCCGGGGCATGCGCGGCGGCGCGGCCGCCGTGCACCACCGGGCGGCCCCGCTCGTCCAGTACGCCGAGGTGGCCCACCAGGTTTTCCAGTGCCCGCTCGTAGCCCGTCGCCGCAATCACCGTGTCCGGGGTGATGCGGGTGCCGTCCGCCAGGACCGCCTTGCTGTCCTCGAAGGAGTCCAGCGCCGCGACCGGTTCGACCTTGCCGGAGCGGACCGCGGCGATCAGGCCGACGTCCTGGACCGGGATCGCGCCCTCGCGCACCCGGGAGTACAGGCCCGTGTCCGGGCGGGGCAGACCCTGTTCGGCGAGGTCGGGGACGGAGATCTTGCCCATGATCTCGCCCGCCCGGTCCACGAGGCGGACCGGGAGGCGGCGGACCAGGATGCCGGTGCGCTGGGCCGGCCAGCCCGCCGTCGAGCGGCGGACTATGTGCGGGGTCGTCCGCACGGCGAGGCGGACCCGGGCGGCGCCGCCCTCCACCAGGTCGACGGCTATCTCGGCGCCGGTGTTGCCGACGCCGACGACCAGTACGTCCTTGCCCGCGTACCGGGCGGCGTTGCGGTACTCGCCCGCGTGCAGCAGTTCGCCGTTGTACGAATCGCGGCCCGGCCAGTCGGGCAGCCGGGGGGTGTGGTTGTAGCCGGTGGCCACCACGACCGCCCGCCCGGTCAGCTCACGGCCGCCCGTCGCGTGCAGCAGCCAGTCGGAGCCCGACGGCCCGATCCGGGAGACCTCGACCCCCGTCACGATCTCCAGCTCGTGGAACTCCGCGTACTTCTCCAGGTAGCGGATCACGTTGTCGCGCGAGACCCAGCGTCCGAAGGACCGGGGCATCGCGAGGCCCGGCAGGCCGGACAGCCGCCGGGTGGTGTGCAAGTGCAGCCGGTCGTAGTGGCGGCGCCAGGACGCGCCCACGGATTCGGACTTCTCCAGCACCACGGCCCGTACGCCCTGCTCCCGCAGCGCGGCGGCAGCCGCGAGACCGCCCGGGCCGCCGCCGATGACGTAGACGGGCCGGTCGTTCGTGAAGTCGATGTCCTTTTCGCCGGGCATGAATCGTGAGCGTAACCGCACGATTACTTGATGGGTCTCAGTCAAGACGGGAATCGGTTGCGAATCGGTCACGCGCGCACACCACTTGCTCACAAGCCGCCGTAGCTCTTGCGGGCGAGCCGCCCCATCCGCTGAACTGACGTACCGTCAGAAATGTGGAAAGGGGTCCGGATGGAGACCGTCTGGCTCACCGGTGCCGAATGGCTCGCCGTCCTTCGCATCGGTCTCGGCCTGTGGTGGCTGGAGAGCTGGCGCCACAAGGACAAGAAGGGCTGGTTCGAGCGCGGCACCGGCATCGCCTGGGCCGCCGATGTCGCGGGCAAGCACAAGTGGCCCTTGGTGAAGACCGGCTTCGAGACGGTGGTCAAGCCCCGCCCCAAGGCGATGGCGTACATCGTCGTCTACGCCGAACTCGCCCTCGGGCTCGGTCTGGTCGTCGGCTTTCTGACCCCGATCGCCCTCGTCGGCGGCCTGCTCCTCAATCTGCTCTATCTCGTCCTGATGATCCACGACTGGGCGGAACAGGGGCAGAACGCCATGATGGCGCTCATATCCTTCGTCGCGCTCTTCGCCATGTCCTGGCAGACCTGGTCCCTCGACAGCGCGATCGGTCTCTTCTGATGGCGACGGCACCACGGGTCGATCTGCCCGAAATCGACGACTTCACCCGCCCCTTCTGGGACGCCGCCACCGACGGGCGGCTGCTGATCCGCCGTTGCCGCGCGTGCGCGAGCGCCCACCACTATCCGCGCGAGTTCTGCCCGTACTGCTGGAGCGAGGACGTCGACTGGGAGCGGGCGAGCGGCCGCGCGACGCTCTACACCTGGTCCGTCGTGCACCGCAACGACCTGCCGCCCTTCGGCGCTCGCGTCCCGTACACCGCCGCGGTCGTCGATCTCGTCGAGGGCCCGCGCATGATGACCGAGATCGTTCAGTGCCCGGCGAGCGGGCTGAGCATCGGCATGGCGCTGGAGGTCAGCTTCCGCCAGGAGGACGGCGAGCAAGCAGTCCCCGTCTTCCGGCCGGCGTGATCACGGCCAGAGCAGCTCCGTCGCCCAGCCGCCGTTCTCGCGGCGGTAGCGCAGCCGTACGTGCCGCCGCTGCTCGTCGCCCTGGAAGAACTCCACCTCGTACGGATCGAGCACATAGCGCGTCCAGGTCGGCACGGGCGCGTCGGGCTCGGCCTGTGCCCGCTCCCACGCCGCCTGCGAGGCGTCCGCCAACTCACTCTGGGAGCCCAGGATTTCACTCTGGCGGCCGGTGAGCGCCGCGGCCAGCGCGCCCGTCGAGCGGGCGTGCAGATCGGCCTGGCTCTCGGTGGAGCCGCCCGCGCTCACCTTGCCCCGGATCCGGATCTGGCGGCCCTGCGTCGCCCAGTAGAAGCCCAGCGCGGCATAGGGGTGCGCGGCCAGCTGTCGGCCCTTCGCACTGGTGGCGTGCGAGGCGAAGTGCCAGCCCCGCTCGTCCACGTCGTGCAGCATCAGCGTTCGTACGTCAGGACGCCCCGGCTCGTCCACGGTGGCCAGGGTCATGGTGTGCGGCTCTCGCTGACCGGCTGCCACGGCCTCCGCGAACCACCGGTGGAACAGCGGCAGTGGCGCGCCGGGCGCCCCGGCAGGGTCGAAGCCGGGGAGCGTGGTGTCCCAGACCCGCTGTGCGCGCAGGAGCCTGCGGAACGTTTCCTGCTGATCGTTGTCCATGCGGTAATTACTACACTCGCAGTGGTGTCAGGGGGCAGTGAGAGGAACACGCATGAGGCAGAACCTGGCCCGGCGCGCCGCGCTGATCGACGCGGCCATCGAGGTGCTCGCCCGCGAGGGTGCGCGCGGCCTGACGTTCCGGGCCGTCGACGCCGAGGCGGAGGTGCCCAAGGGCACCGCGTCCAACTACTTCACCAACCGCGACGATCTGCTCACCCAGGCCGGCGGCCGGATCTACGAGCGGATGCAACCGGACGAGCCGACCATGGAGGCCATGCTTCAAGGGCCGGCCACTCGCGCGCGTACCGCCGAGCTGGTGCGCGAAGTGGTGGAGCGCGTCACCGCGTTCCGCACCGGCTATCTCGCGCTTCTGGAGCTGCGTCTGGAGGCCACCCGCCGCCCCGCCCTGCGTGCGGTGCTCACCGAGCGCGTCAGGGAGGACGTCGAGAACAATGTCACCAGCCACCTGGCCGCCGGTCTGCCCGGCGACGCCGACGCGGTCAGGATGATTTACCTCGCCGCCAATTGGCTGGTGGTGGAACGCCTCACGCTTCCCGATGTCTTCCCCAGGGAGGAGGCCGGCGACCTCATCGCCGCGCTGGTCGAGCGGCTGCTCCCGGAGTAGCCCGTGCGGCACCGCGCCGGGCGCTCCCGGAGTAGCCCGGTCCTCGCCAAGCCGGGCCTCACCGCCCCGTGCCTCGCCGTGCCGCGGCCGGCGCCTCGCGCCTCGCCGCGCCGCGGCCGGCGCCTCGCGCCTCGCGTAGTCCTTGATCCCGATGGCGTACGCCGCCTCCTGCACACTCTCGGTGATCTTCCTCGCGATCAGGTTCTTCCAGGGCATGTACGGCAGCATGCGCAACATCGCCATCCGCAGACGGATCTTGCCCTTGGACTGGATCGTCATCTCCTTCGCGAAGCGCTCGGCGAACTTCTGGTTGAGCTCCACGCCGGGCCGCCTCCCACTCTCGTAGCGCTCGTACGCCAATGTGTGATCGCCGTTCGCCGCCGCCAGTTCGCCCGCCAGGATGTACGTGCCGATCAGCGCGAGGTCGGTGCCCTTAGAGATTTCGTTCCCGTGGAGTCCCTCCCGGCTTCTCAGTCCCGGCCCAGCACCACCGTCCCGGACGAGCAGAACCATCCGCCCGTACCGGATGCCACCGCCAGCCGCGGCGGCCCGCCGTCCGCCTTGCGCACCTGGTGGCCGTCCGCCTCGCCGCGCAGCTGTCGTACCGCCTCGACCAGCAGAAACAGCCCGCGCATCCCGGGATGGCAGGCGGAAAGGCCGCCGCCGTCGGTGTTCACCGGCAGCTCGCCGTCGAGCTTGAGCCGCCCCTTCTCGACGAAGGGTCCGCCCTCGCCCTTGGCGCAGAAGCCCAGGTCTTCCAGCGTCACCAGCGTCATATAGGTGAAGGCGTCATAGATCTCGGCGATGTCGATGTCGGCGGGGGTGACGCCCGCGCGCTCGAAGGCGAGCCGGCCGCTCACCGCCGCCGGGGAGACGGTGAAGTCCTCCCACTGGGACATCGTGGTGTGGGAGACGTACTCGCCGGTGCCCAGGATCCACACCGGGTCCTTCGCGCAGTCGGGTACGTACTCCTCCGCGGCGATCAGCACCGCGCAGCCGCCGTCGCTGCGGATGCAGCAGTGCAGCTTGGTGAACGGGTCCGCGATCACGGGCCCGTCCAGCACCTCGTCGACGGTGATCGGGTCGCGGAACATCGCGTCCGGGTTGGCGGCGGCGTTCGCCCGCGCCTGGACCGCCACCGAGGCGAGCTGCTCCAGCGTCGTGCCGTACTCGTGCATATGGCGGCGGGCGGCCATCGCGTACTTGGCGATGAGGGTGTGGCCGTACGGGACCTCGAACTGGAGCGGTCCGCGGCCGCCGAAGGAGAGATTGGAGGTGCGCCGCCGCGCCTTGATGTCGGCGCGGGCGGTCGATCCGTAGGCGAGTAGTACGGCATTGGCGTGACCGGCGGCGATCGCGTCTGCCGCATGCGCCGCCATGACCTCCCAGGTGGCGCCGCCGACGGCGGTCGAGTCCACCCAGCGCGGCCTCAGGCCCAGATACTCGGCGACCTCGGCCGGGGCGAGCGTGCCGAGTCCGGCCGAACCGAATCCGTCGATGACGGACCTGTCGAGGCCGCTGTCGGCGAGCGCGCGGCGGGCGGCCTGGGCATGGAGGGCGTAGGGCGTGGGGCCGTCGACGCGGCCGCAGTCCGAGAGGGATATGCCGACGATGGCGACTCTGCGCTGTGGGGTGGCCATGAATCTGACGGTACATCAGATAGCTTGGAGCGTATGGCTGGAAGCAATGCCGAAGACGTCGATGCCTGCCTCGCAGCGCATGCCTCTGTGAATCTGGGTTCGTCGGCCCTAGCATGACGGCCCGTCAGATACGGAGGGTTCCCATGGACACCGCCTTCACCGCGGAGCAGGACGAGATCCGCCGCACCCTGCGCGAACTGCTGACCAAACGGTCCGGCCCGGAAGAGGTCAGGGCCGCCGTCCGCACCGCCGCCGGGTACGACCCGCAGCTGTGGGCGCAGCTGTCCGAGCAGCTGGGCCTGCCGGGTCTCGCGCTGCCCCAGTCGTACGGCGGCGTGGGGTGCGGCCTCGCGGAGCTCGCGCTCGCCTGCGAGGAGACCGGGCGGGCGCTGCTGCCCTCGCCGCTGCTGGCCACCGCTGGGCTCGCGGCGCCGCTGATCACCGCGCTCGGGACGCCCGGGCAGCGCGACGAACTGCTGCCGCGGATCGCGGACGGATCGCTGACCTGCGCACTCGCGGTGCCGGGCGGCGCTCTGGCGTCGGCTCTCGGGCTGACCGCCGACAACGCGTCGGGGGAGTGGGCGGGCGGCGGCCGGGCCGGCGGCGTACAGGCGCGGCCCGGCGATGGCGGGGAGTGGCTGCTCTACGGGGAGGCCGGGCAGGTCCTCGACGGGCACAGCGCGGGGCTGCTGCTGGTCGCGGCGCACACGGGCGGCTTCGCCCGCAGCCGTACGCTCCTGTTCCTGGTACGGGCGGATGCGGCGGGTCTTACCCGGGTCCGGCAGACGTCGCTGGACGAGACACGGCCGCAGGCCCGTATCGAACTGCGGGACTGCGCGGCGGAGTTGCTGGGCGCGGACGACGCCGCGGATGTGCCGGGGGCGCTGGCCGGTACGGGGGCGCGGGCGGCGGCCCTGCTGGCGGCGGAGGCGGTCGGCGCGGCCGCGAGCGCGCTGGACCGGACGGTGGAGTACGTCCGCGCCCGCGAGCAGTTCGGCCGGGCGATCGGCTCCTTCCAGGCGGTGAAGCACCGGCTTGCGGATCTGTACGTACGGGTCCAGGCGGCCCGCTCGGCGGCGTACTACGCGGCATGGGACCCGGCGGAGGGCGGCCTGGCGCTGGCCCAGTGCCTGGAGGCGCTGCGGGTGGTCACCGGGGAAGCTGTCCAACTGCACGGCGGGATCGGCTTCACCTGGGAACACGAGGCGCACCTTTACTTCAAACGGGCGACGGCGGACGAGTTGCTGTTCGGCCCGGTCCACCGGCTGCGCGCTCATGCGGCCGAACGGGCGGGACTCTTCGCCGCGCGACCGGCGGTGGCGGTCTGATGCCTCCCGGTGTGCGACTGATCCAGAAGATCTCGTCGACCCGCGCCTTTGCGAAGATCGCGCCCCACTTCATCCCGGCGATGGACCGCACGGTGCACCGCGTGACACGCGGCAGGGTGCTGCTCAGCGCACAGATGCTGCCGGGCGTCATCCTCACGGCCCGCGGCGCGAAGAGCGGCCTGCCGAGGGTCACCCCGCTGGCCTGTATGCCGGAAGACTCGGGCGACTGGCTCCTGATCGGCTCAAACTTCGGCCGCCCGGGCCACCCGTCCTGGACGGCGAACCTGCTGAAGAACCCGGACGCGGAGGTGAGCTGGAAGGGCGAGGACATCCAGGTCCACGCCCGCCTGCTGGAGGGCGAGGAGAGGGAAGAGGCCTGGCGGGAGGCCCTGAAGTTCGGGCCGCCGTATGCGACGTACCAGTCAAGGGTGGACCGGCAGATCCGCCTCTTCCGCCTGTCCCGCCGGTAGGGATGCGGATTTGGGGATGCGGGTTGTGGTGCTCTTCGGGGGTTCGCCCGCGAAACCCACCACCGGACAGCAACCACCAACGCCCCCTGGCCCACGTTCACCACGCGGGTTGTGGTGCTCTTCGGGGGTTCGCCCGCGAAACCCATCACCGGACAGCAACCACCAACGCCCCCTGGCCCACGTTCACCACGCGGGTTGTGGTGCTCTTCGGGGGTTCGCCCGCGAAACCCATCACCGGACAGCAACCACCAACGCCCCCTGGCCCACGTTCACCACGGACCAGGATGACTAAAGCCGACGGCGGTCACCCGGAAAGGGACCGCCGTCGGCCTGACAGGACTTGAAAAAGGTGAGCCGCAGCCGCCTACTTCGTCGGCTTCTTGCCCGTGATGCCCAAGTGCACCAACAGCGCCAGATTCGGCCTCAGTTCCGCCTGTTTCACACCCCAGGTCGTGAACCCCTTCTGATGCGACGCCACCGCCGCCAGCATCGCCACCAGGGAGCCTGCCATCGCCGCCGGGCTGACGTCCTTGTCGAGCTTTCCCTTGGACTGCAAGTCCTTCACCGCGTCCGCAAGGGAGTTGGTGACGGAGTTCAGGATCTTCATGCGGATCTTGTAGAACCGCTTGTCCCCCTCCGCGGCCCCCAGATCCACCACTCGCAGAATCGCGTCGTGGCGGCGCCAGAAATCGAGGAAGCCCTCGACCAGTGCCTCCGACGTCTGCCAGCCGGCCTTGCCGACCCAGGAGCGGCCGGAGACCAGTTCGGTCAACCCCGCGCCCTCCTTGGCCATTTCCTCCGCGATCTCGAGGACCGCGCCCTCGACGTCCGGGAAGTACTGGTAGAAGGTCGCGGGTGAAGTGCCCGCCTTCCGGGCCACGTCGATGACTTTGACGTCCCGGTACGGCGAGGAGCTGAGCATCTCGCTGAGGCAGTCGAGCAGCTTCTGCCGCGTCGCCTGTCCGCGTCGTCCGGCCACTCGGCCGTCGACGGTGCGTACTTGTCCTGTCATGCCGTCAGCTTACCGAGGGGTGATCGGCGCGCGATTCGGCCGAGTGCAAATGGGGTGCGGCAAGGCCGGCGGGCAGGGCGCGGCAGGGCGGCGGCAAGGGTGCGGCCGGTGTACTCCAATAGTGTTATCAACAGCCTGTGGACAACTTCCGTGGACAACTCAACAATCCCCGGCCCCGCCGCGGCTCCCATGTCCTGATAATTGCCCAAATGTTCGATTCGATCCCCTGCGCCACGCGGGCCACGCCGCTAGCTTGAGTGTGACGGGCATCACGCCCGCCACATCCCGCACCAGGGAAGGAGCCAGGTCCATGGCCGTATTCCCACAAGGCGCGCCGTGCTGGGTGGACGCGGCGCTCCCCGATGTCGAGGCGGGCAAGCGCTTCTACGGTGAGCTGTTCGGCTGGACATTCGGCGAGGGTGAAGGGGCGTACGTCGATGCCTTCAGCGACGGAAAGCTGGTCGCCGCCCTCGTGCCCAAGCGCGACGGCCGGATGCCCACCGTCTGGGGCGTCTACTTCGCCACCTCCGACGCCGCCGCGCTGTGCAGGGAGATCAGGGACGCCGGCGGCCAGGTGATCACGGCCCCGGTGCAAGTCGGCACGGCCGGGACGATGGCGCTTGCCACAGACCCCGGCGGCGCGGTCTTCGGGCTCTGGCAGGCGGGCGACAGGGCCGGCTTCGAGAAGCAGGGCGAGCCGGGCTCCTTTTGCTGGACCGAGGTGTACACGCGGGACAAGGAGCGGGCGGACGCCTTCTACGAACGGGTTTTCGGCTTCCAGGGCACGGATCTGCCCGACGACTCCATCGACTTCCGGATGTGGTCCCCGGCAGGTACGGAACCGGGGGAGGACACCGCCATCGGCGGCCGCAGCGTAATCACCGACGCCTTCCCGGCCGAGATGCCCGGCCACTTCCTCATCTACTTCTGCGTCGACGACTGCGACGAGACGGCCGCGGCCGCGACCCGTCTCGGCGGCCGCATCCAGGCGCTGCCCTTCGATATTCCGTACGGGCGCATCGCCGTGCTCGCCGACAACCAGGGCGCTTCGTTCGCCGTGCTCGCCGAACCGAAGGCTGCCTGAGGGAAGCCTTGCGATGGCCTCAACGAACGTGAGGTGAAAGGGAGTTGACGGAAGAATGGTCTAGACCTAGGCCGGGGTTCTGATCCATAGTGGGGGCCTTCCCCTCCATGAAAGGACCTTCCGTGCTCCGTGCCCGTACCGCCCTGGGACTCGCCGCCTGTGCCGCCGTCGCCGCCGGACTCCTCACCGCGACCCCCGCCTCCGCCGCCCGCCTCCCCTGCAACCTCGCCGGCAGCGGTGACACGGCATCCGCCAACTGCTACAGCGGCTCCTCCTACACCTGGCGGCTTGTCGTCGACTGCGACGACGTGAGCAACCCGAAGTGGCCGGTCCGCGTCAAGACTGTTCACGGGGCCTGGCACACCGGGGACGGCAGCGACTCGATCTCCTGTGGTGGGTCTCTGCGCGCCACAGGACGCCTGGAGGCGCGCGGCTGAACCGTTACGCCTCCCGATCCGTGTCCGAAACCGGGTGAGACACCCCGATCCGCCCCCGGGTTCGCAACCGCCGCCTCCGACAGGAAGAATCAGGGTGCGCACCGCTGAGGGTCTCGGTGGTGGGACGCTGCACGGAGCTGGAATTGACGGGCTCCGTATCTTCTGGGGCCCGTACGGGGAGGTGGCAGGCAAGTGATCGAGCAGCTGACGCAGCATGACCCGAGACGGATCGGTCCGTTCGAGGTACTGGGCCGGCTCGGTGCAGGCGGCATGGGGCTGGTCTATCTCGCCCGGTCGGCGTCCGGCCGCCGGGTGGCGATCAAGACGGTGCGTACCGAGCTCGCCGAGGACCAGCTCTTCCGCGTCCGCTTCACCCGTGAGGTGGAAGCCGCCCGGGCCGTCAGCGGTTTCTACACGGCGGCCGTGGTCGACGCCGATCCGCGGGCGGCCGTGCCGTGGCTTGCCACCGCGTATGTCCCCGCACCCTCCCTCGAAGAGATAGTGAATGAGTGCGGGCCGATGCCCGCCCAGGCGGTGCGCTGGCTGGCAGCCGGCGTCGCCGAGGCGCTGCAGTCCATCCATGGCGCCGGCCTCGTCCACCGCGACCTCAAGCCGTCGAACGTCCTGGTCGTGGAGGACGGGCCGCGCGTCATCGACTTCGGCATCGCGTCCGGCGTCTCCAACACCCGGCTGACCATGACCAATGTCGCCGTGGGCACGCCCGCGTACATGTCGCCGGAGCAGGCACGCGACTCCCGCAGCGTGACCGGTGCGAGCGATGTGTTCTCGCTCGGCTCCACGCTGGTCTTCGCGGCGACCGGCCACGCCCCCTTCCACGGCGCGAACCCGGTCGAGACCGTCTTCATGCTGCTGCGCGAGGGCCCGGACCTTCAGGGGCTGCCGGACGAGCTACGGCCGCTGATCGAGTCCTGTATGCAGATGGAGGCCGGGCTGCGGCCCACGCCAGAGGATCTGCAGGCGCAGCTCGCCCCGCATCTGTTCTCCTCCGGCAGCGACGACAGCGGGACCGCGTCCGCATGGCTGCCGTCGCGGGCCACCGCGATGATCGAGCTGCGCCGCGGCGGCAGGCCCGCCGTCCCGGTCGCCGCGCCGCGTCCCGCCGAGCCCGTCCCGCCCGCTCCCCAGGCACCGCAGCAGCAGCCGCAGCAGCAGCCGCCCCGGCAGGGCACCGACTGGGACTCCGCCTGGCGCGGCGGCAGCGATCCGCGTACGGGACAGGCCTCGCCGTCACCCGTTGCGGTGACCTCTCCCGCCACCGCGGGACCCGTGCGGCTGCCCGGCTCCAAGGTGCCGATCGGCCCCGGCCCGCGCGTCGCCGACGCCGGCCGCGGCGGGGTCGTCGAGACCGGCCCGGCCACCGGCTGGATCCGCCCGCCCGGCGGGCTGAACGGCGCCGAGGCCGCGACCAGCGCCCTCCCGTCACCCGGACCGGCCCCCGTCCAGGCACCTGTGCCGCCGCCCGCCTCGCCCCCGGACGCGGTTTCCGGGCACTGGCGCCCGTGGCGCTTCCGGATGTCGAACGACGTCTGGGGCACGCCCGTGGTCGCCGGGGGTCTCCTCTACGTCACCTCCTTCGAGGTCCACGCGCTGGACGTGGGCAGCGGCCGCCGCCAGTTCAAGACCCGGGACGTGGCCTGGGCGATGGCCGTCGCGGGCGGCCGTATCCACGCCTCCGACGGGCCTTCGCTGTACGCACTCGACGCGACCAGCGGCCAGGAGCGGTGGCGGCTCCAGACCGACGCCTGGGTGTACTCCCTCAAGGTCGACCGCGGCACCGTCCTCACCGGGACCCGCGGCGGCGGCGTACAGGCCTGGGAGGCGTCCAACGGCGAGAAGTTGTGGGAGACGACCGGGGCGCAGACGGACTTCGAGACCCCGGAGGCAGGGCCCGCGATCTTCGGCGACACGGTGTACGTGTGGCAGGACGCGAGGCTGCGCGCGCTGGAGGCCCGTACGGGCGTCGAGCGCTGGTCCTACCCCGTCGGTGACGCGGCGTCCTGCGGCAATGTGCCCGTCCGGGTGCATCCCGCGTCCGACGGCTATGTGTACGTCGCGGCCGGCACCCGCGTCCTCGCCATCGACATCGCGAACGGCCTGGTCCGCTGGCACTTCGAGGCCCCCGCGGTGTTCCTCTCGCCGCCGGTCTTCGCACCGGGCCCGGCGGTGACGGGCGGCGGCGTCTATCTCGCCGACTACCTCGGCACGGTGTACGCCCTGGACGCCACGACCGGTAAGGACCGCTGGCGTATCGCCACCGAGTCGCGCCAGTCCGTCGAGCCGGTCCTCGTGGCGGGCGGCAACATCCATGTCGGCAGCGGCAGCGCGCTGTACACGCTGGACGCGGTGACGGGCACCCCGATGTGGCGGTTCGCCGCGGGCGGCGAGGTCATCGGCGCGCCGGTCGTCGCGGACGGACGGGTGCACTTCGGCTCCGCGGACCATGTGCTCTACACGCTGGACGCGAGCGGCGGCCAGCTGCGCTGGAAGCTCGCGACCGGCGGCGAGATCACCGGGTCGCCGGTGGCGCAGGGCGGTGTGGTGTACGCGTGCAGCAAGGACCGGTGTGTGTACGCGCTTGACGCGGTCAAGGGGACGGCGACCGGGCGGAGCGCGGCTCGGTAGTCGTTCCCGGGGCCTTCCGGCCCCCGATGGCGGGGTGTATCCCCCGGGCGTAGCGTCGTGATCGAGCGCGGCGTACCCAGGGAGGCCGACGATGACACGCAACATCATCGGCTCGATCCTCGCTCTCATCGGAGCGGCGGCCGCCGTATGGAGCCCCTTCCGTGTTTGGTACGACGGCCGTCACGGGCGCGACTACCGCGTCCAGGATCTGTTCAACGGCATCACCGAGACCAAGCCCGAACTGATCGTCTCGATTCTCCTGCCGTTCGCCTTCGCGGCCCTGGTGACCCTGATCGGCCTCGTCCTGCGCTCGCGGCTGCTGGTCGCGCTCTCCGGGGTGATCGTGCTCGGCTTCACCGTGCTGTGGATGGTCCGCCTGGGCCAGGAGGCAGGCACCCTGACCGTCGGCGGCGACGGCGGTGGCCTCGGTGACGGAGTCGCATGCGCAGTCGGCGGCGGTTTGCTGTTGCTTGTTGCCGCGGCCGTGATGAGCGGCCGGATCCGCAGAGAGCCGCCGGAGACCGAGCCTCACACCGCCCCCAGGCTGGACGGACCCCCGACGCACCCCGGGGACCAATCCCCGCCCGGCCGCGCCTGATTCGCGACTGCTACGGTGTCGCGCGGTTGTCAGGTACATCAAGTACCTCAGTTCCAGGGGGAGAGTGGCCATGGTGCGCCGACGTCTCAAGCTCGCGGCCGCACTTGTCGTTGTGGTGCTCGCGCTGACCGGTTTCTCGAGCTCGTCATCGGGCGGCAAGGGCAGGGGCGGGAAGAGCGGGTCGAAGGGCAGCGGCGGAGGCGGCTGCTCCAGCTCCAAGAAGTCGAACGGCGGCTACCGCGACTACGACGATGACGACTACAGCTCCTCCGGCTCCTCCTCCGGTTCGGACACGTACACCGACGAGCCCACTCCCACCGCGACGGAGAGCGGCGCCGCCCAGGCGTATGTCGTCGACTGTGTGAAGAAGGGCCGCGGCAAGCGCAAGGCGGATACGTCGGCCACGGTGAAGGTCGTCTCGGACTCATCGGTGGCGCACCAGTACGAGGTCGACGTGGTGTTCCTGGACGCCGTGGGCGATGTCGTCGACCGCGGTTACACCAAGGTCACCCTGGACGGCGGGGAGACCGAGACCGTCACGGTCAGGATGCAGAGCCCCAAGAAGGTGTCGCGCGTGAAGAAGTGCGAAGCCGACGCCCTGCTCGACGACTGAGTCGGCGGTGGCAGTGATCAGGCGCTGCTAGTGTGACGTGCGCTCGTCAAAGCGAGCTACTCACTCATACGTTCAACGGGGGTTGAAACGTGAAGATCCGTCATGTCCGCGCCATCGCCGTCTTCGGCATCGCGATCGTCGCACTGACCGGAGCCCGCGGCTCCCACGGCGGCAGCTGCGGCGGGAGCAGCAGCAATGGAAGCAGCAGCAGCGGTGGCAGCCACGACAACGACACCACCACGTCCGGCGGTTCCACCGGCTCGGTGACGGGTGGCTCCAGCGCCAACAAGGCCGAGCGCGACGTCAGGATCGACGAGTGCAAGCTCGACGCCTCGGGCAAGAACCTCACCGCGAAGATCACTGTCACGAACAGTGACTCGCTGACGTACGACTACGACGTGAGCCTGCAGTTCAAGGGCGGCCTCGGCGAGAGCGTGAACACGGTGATCGCGAAGGTGGACGACCTCAAGGTCGCGGCGGGCGCGTCGGGGACGAGCGTGGCGACGACGCCGTACACGGGATCTGGCGACGGCTCCGAGTACAAGAAGTGCGAAGTAATCAGCGCGAGCCGCACTGCGAGCTAGTTGCCGGGGCTCTGCCCCGGGCCCCGCGCCTCAAACGCCGGCGGGGCTTGATTTTCCGCCCGGGCGGACTTGAAGTTCCGCCGGTCGGCCTGAAGATTCAGGCCGACCGGCGGGAAAATCAAGCCAGTTGGGGGTCCCCCCGGACGAAGTCTGGGGGAGTTTGAGGACAACGCCCGAAGGGCGTGCGGGGGTCTGGGGGCCGGCCCCCAGTTCGGGAAGGGGCGGGGTGGGGGAAAGTCACCGCAACCGGTACCCGCCCCCGCCCCGGCGCCCCGCAAACCGCTCGGCCTGCCGCTCCCGCGCCACGTTCCCGAGCGCAATCAAGTGCGGCGCATGCCCAAGCGCCTGCGTCCTCGCCGCCTCGCGCGCCGACCACACCGCCCGTACCGTCCCCTGCACCGCCTGGGTCGGGTACGACGCCACCACCTCCGCCGCCCGCAGCGCGGCCGCCGCCGCCTCGCCCGGTTCGGTCAACTCCGAGACCAGGCCCGTCTCGTAGGCCCGCTGGGCCGAGATCCGTTCCGCCGTCCCCATCAGCGCCATCCGCGCCACCTCGCCGAACGGCATCCGCTGCGCCAGGTAGATCGTCTCGTACGCGCTGACCATGCCGTACGTCGTATGCGGGTCGAAGAACGTCGCCTCACGCGAGGCCACCACGAACTCGCTCTCGCCGAGCAGATAGAACGCCCCGCCGCAGGCCATCCCCTCCACGGCCGCGATCACCGGCTTCCACAGGTCGTTCGCTTTCGGCCCGATCGCGATCAGCGGATCGTCGATCGAGTACGGGGACGAGGGCTGCGGCACCTGGACCGAGCGGTCGATTCCGGTGCAGAACGCCTTGGTGCCCGCGCCGGTCACGACCACGGCTCGTACGGCATCGTCGCGGCGGAACTCCTGCCAGGCGGCGGTCAGTTCAGCCGCTGTCCCCAGATCGATCGCGTTGTGCTTCTCGGGCCGGTCGAGCGTGACCAGCGCGACGCCCGCCTCCTTGTCGCTGTCGATACGCAGACTCATGAGCGCTCCAGCAGCCAGCGCGGCACAGTGATGTCACCGAGCCGGGTGAACGCCACCCTTACCCCCGCGCCGATGCGCAGCCGCGCCGGGTCGACGGAGTTCAGGGGGGCGTCCGGCGTTGCGACCACATTGCCGGCCAGCCGGATGCGGGGGGCGTCCACGAGCTCGACGACGACCGCGTTGTACGGGGCCAGGGCGGCGTAGGCGGGCAGCAGCGGCGGATGCGGAATGACGTACGACCAGATGCGGCCGCGCCCGCTCATCCTGCGCCACTCACTGTCGAAGGACTGGCAGTGCGGGCAGCAGGGCCGGGGCGGAAAGCGCAGCTCGCCACAGGGGGCGCATGCCTGGACGCGGAGTTCGCCCTGGGCGGCGTACTCCCAGAAGGGTGCGCCGTCCTCGTCGACAACCGGTGTGAGCATCTCAACTCCTCAGCAGTACGGCCGAAGTGGGCACTCCCTCGCCCGCGGTGACCAGGCAGGTCGCGGCGTCCGGGACCTGTGCGGTGGAGATGCCGCGCAGCTGCTTCACGCCCTCGTTGATGAGGTTGAAGCCGTGTACGTACGCCTCGCTCAGCCCGCCGCCCCCCGTGTTGAGGGGCAGCCGGCCGCCGATCTCCATCGCGCCGCCCTCGGTGAACGCCGCACCCTCGCCCCTCCCGCAGAAGCCGTAGCCCTCCAGGGAGAGCGGTACGAGCGGGGTGAACGCGTCGTAGATCTGTGCCACATCGACGTCCTGCGGCCCGAAGTCGGAGGTCTTCCACAGCTGGCGGGCCGCCGTCCAGGCGGGTCCGGTGAGCGGGTCGTCGTTCCAGTAGTTGACCATTCCGTGGTGCTGGGCGGGCAGGCCCTGGGCTGCGGAGTGCACGTAGACCGGCTGGTGGCGGCAGTCGCGGGCGCGCTCGGCGCTCACGATCACGCAGGCCAGCGCGCCGTCCGTCTCCAGGCAGTTGTCGAAGAGGCAGAGCGGCTCGCTGATCCAGCGCGAGGTCATATACATGTCGCGGGTCAGCGGCCGTTCGTACATCACGGCGGCGGGGTTCTGGTTGGCGCGGTTGCGGCAGGCGAGGGCGACGTTGAAGAGATGGTCGCGGGTGGCGCCGTACTCGTGCATATAGCGTCGTGTCAGCATGCCGATCTCGTCGGCGGGCCGCAGCAGTCCGAAAGGCCGGGTCCACTGGCCGGGGGTCGGTAGCTGAACGGCTGTGTTCTTCCAGGGCCTTGGACCCGAACCGCGTTTGCGCGAGCGCCAGGCGACCCCCACGCCGGCCTGGCCCGTCGCGATCGCCGCGGCGAGATGGGCGACGGTGGCGCAGGAACCGCCGCCGCCGTAGCCGACCTTGGAGAAGAAGGTCACGTCTGAGGCGCCGATGGACTTCGCGATCTCGACCTCGTCCGTCTCCTCCATCGTGTACGAGGCGAAGCCGTCGACCTCGGAAGGGCCGATGCCGGCGTCGTCGAGCGCGGCCACGATTGCCCGGCAGGCCAGGGTCTTCTCGGATTCGGGGAGGTGTTTCGCGAAGGCCGTCTGCCCTATCCCGGCTATCGCGGTTGCGTCCTTGAGGCTCGCCATGAGGGGGAGGGTACAGCTAATCTGACGGGTAGTCAGCTAGTGCGGTAGGAGGGCTTGCGATGCGCGGCGACCTGGAGTGGGGCACCATCCCGAAGCTGGTGCGGAGCGCCGTCGGACGGTACGGGCAGCGGGAGGCCGTCGTCGACGGCCGCACCCGTGTCTCGTACGCCGAGCTGGGCGAGCGGGTCGAGCGGGCGGCCGCCGCCTGTATGGCTTCGGGCATCGAACCGGGCGACCGGGTCGCCATCTGGGCCCCGAACACCCTCGACTGGATCGTCTCGGCGCTCGGCGCGGTCACGGCCGGTGCGGTGCTTGTGCCGCTGAACACCCGCTTCAAGGGCACGGAGGCCGCGTACGTACTCCAACGCAGCCGGGCCAGACTGCTCTTCGTCACCGGCACCTTCCTCGGCACCTCGTACGTCGCGTCCCTGCGCCGCGCGGAGGTGGACCTGCCGCACCTGGAGCAGGTCGTGGTCCTCGCCGACAGCGCGCCCGAGGACTTCCGTACCTGGAAGGACTTCCTGGCGGGCGGCGACGGCGTCACATCGGCACAAGTCCGCACCCGGGCCGACTCGATCGACTCCTCGGCCCCCTCCGACATCATCTTCACCTCGGGCACCACCGGCCGCCCCAAGGGCGCCGTCATCACCCATGCGCAGACGCTGCGCTGCTACGAGGTGTGGAGCGACCTCGCGGGGCTGCGCGAGGGCGACCGCTATCTCATCGTGAACCCCTTCTTCCACACCTTCGGCTACAAGGCCGGCATCATCGCCTGTCTGACGCGGGGCGCGACGATGGTGCCGCAGCCGGTCTTCAATGTGGACACGGTCCTGGCGAACATCGCGTCCGAACGCATCTCGGTGCTGCCTGGCCCGCCGACCCTGCACCAGTCGCTGCTCGACCACCCGGCCCGTGACCAGCACGACCTGTCCGCGCTGCGCCTTGTGGTCACCGGCGCGGCGGTCGTCCCGCTCCAGCTGGTGGAGCGGCTGCGCAGCGAGCTGCACATCGCCACGGTGCTGACCGCGTACGGCCTCTCCGAGGCGAGCGGCATCGTCACCATGTGCCGCCGCGGCGACGCCCCGGAGACGATCGCGACCACCTCGGGCCGTGCGATCCCCGGTACTGAGGTTCGTGTGTCGGCCGCGGCGGGTGAACCGGGTGAGGTGCTGGTCCGTGGACACCATGTGATGCAGGGCTACTTCGAGGACCCGGAGGAGACGGCGAAGGCGATCACCGAGGACGGCTGGCTGCGCACGGGCGACGTCGGCGTTCTGGACGAGGGGGGCAATCTCCGTATCACCGACCGGATCAAGGACATGTTCATCGTCGGCGGCTTCAACGCCTACCCGGCGGAGATCGAGCAACTGCTGGGCCTGCACCCGGATGTGGCGGATGTGGCGGTCATCGGCGTCCCCGACGCGCGGCTCGGCGAGGTGGGCAAGGCGTATGCGGTACGGCACCGGGGCTCGACGCTCACGGCTGACGATCTGATCGCCTGGTCGCGGCGGGAGATGGCGAACTACAAGGTCCCGAGGGAGGTCGAGTTCGTGGGCGAACTGCCGCGGAACGCGAGCGGGAAGGTCCTGAAGACGGAGCTGCGGTCGCGGCAACGAGCCTGACAAGCGCGGGCGGTGGCCTACGGCCCGGGCGCGGTTGCCTATGGCCCGGGCGCGGTGGCTGACCGGCTCGGGCGCGGGCGGGGCGGCTGGCCGGCCCCGGACATGCCGCGGCCGCGGCGGCTCCCCTCCGCGCCGCCGCGGCCGCACCCCGTAGTGAGGAGTCCTGATCAGCCCTTGGGCGGGACCGGCGCGTGGTGGTCGCCCTGGGTGGTGGCCCCACCGTCGCCCAGGAGCTTCGGCGGCGCCGGAGCGTGGTGGTCGCCCAGCGTGGTGATGGTGCCGTCGGCCGGCGGCGCGGGCGCGTGGTGGTCGCCCAGCGTCGTGACCTCGCCGTCGCCCAGGAGCTGCGGCGGCACGGGCGCGTGGTGGTCGCCCAGCGTGGTGATCTCTTCCGGCTTCTTCTCGCTACTGCTCATGGTGTCCCCCATGGGATTGCTCGACATGACCGAATGTGGCCTTCTGCCCGGAGACTCCCCCGAGGGTCGCCGGACAGAAGGCCAGTGGACCTGTCGCCCCCCGCTGAGGTGACGGTCCCCGTGATCCGCCTGCCCCCCGACGCGACGGATCGAATGCTCTAGAGCATGTCGGAAGAGCATAAACAATCGATGAACGCCCTGGCCCGGAGTTCTCAGGCCGCGCCGCTGAGGGGAGTGAGCAGCTCCCGTACTTCCTCGGCCTCCGGGGCGCCCGACTGCTCGTGCAGCAGCAGCGCCTCGCGCCAGCAGGCACGCGCCCGGTCCGCCTGGCCGAGGCTGTCCAGCGCCTTGCCCAAGGTGACCAGCACATTCGCCCGGATCCGGTCGCCGCCGATGCATCCGATCGCGAGCGCCTGCTCGGCATGCTGGGCAGCCCGCGCGGCGCGGCGGGCCGAGAGGTGGGCCTGCGCGATGCGGAAATGCGTGGTCCCCTCCCACAGGCGCTGCCGGTTCGCCTCGAACCGGTCCAGTGCCTCGGCCAGTTGGTCCAGCGCCTCGGTGTGACGCCCGGCCTGGGTGAGCGCGACCCCCAGGGCGTAGCGCGCGTTGGCCAGCCGGAGCGGGTGTCCGATGCGGTCGTACATCGCGATGCCCTGCTCGGCCAGTGCGATGCCCTGCGCGGTGCGGCCCATGGCGACGTGGATGCGCGAGAGGTTGCACAGGGCGCTGGCCTCTCCGGGAAGGTTCCCGTCGGCGCGTGACCCTTCCCTCGCCCGGCCCAGGTGTGCCTCGGCCTCCTCGTTGCGCCCCTGTATGAAGGCGATGATGCCGCGGTCGTTGTCGGACCAGTACACGGGCGCCGGGTCCTGTGCGCCCCTCGCGAGCACGGCCGCCTGCTTGGCCTCCTCGTCCGCCTCCTCGTAACGGCCCGCAACCAGATGGACGTTGGTCACCGAAGTCCGCGCGCGCCCCTCGGTGCGGGTGTCGCCGACGGCGCGTGCCGCTTCGAGCGCCGCGAAGGCGACGGCCTCGTACACCTTGGAGTTGGCGCCGGACTCCGCCAGATCCTGTGCCGCCCACAGCAGATCGACGGCGGGGCGCAGCCGCTCCGCCCCACCGGCAGCCTGCCGCGCGCAGGCCAGGAGGCAGTGCGCCTCCGCGTAGAACCAGTCCTGCGCGTCCTGCCGGTCGGTGAACTCGAGCCCCGCGTGGCCGGTCGGCTCCAGATGGGCGACCAGCCGGTCGCCCGGGCGCTCGATCGCGTACACCTTCGCGGTCGTCGCCAGATAGAAGTCGAGCAGTCGCGACAGCGCAAACTCCGTCTCCTGTGACGGCTGTTCGTCCCGTTCGGCGCACGCACGCGCGTAGAGCCGTACGAGGTCGTGGTACCGGTACCGCCCCGGCGCCGCGGACTCCAGCAGGGACGTGTCGACCAGCGCTTCCAGCAGGTCCTCCGTCTCCTGGACCGGCAGGTCGAGCATCGCGGCGGCCGCGGCGAGCGAGATGTCGGGGCCGTCTGCGAGCCCGAGGAGGCGGAAGGCACGGGCCTGGGCCGGCTCCAGCTGGCCGTAGCCCAGTTCGAAGGTGGCCTTCACCGCGAGGTCTCCGGCCTGGAGTTCGTCAAGGCGGCGGCGCTCGTCCGCGAGCTTCGCGGCCAGGACGGAGACCGTCCAGGTGCGGCGGGCGGCCAGCCGGGATGCGGCGATACGGATCGCGAGGGGAAGGAAACCGCAGGCCGCGACCACATCCAGGGCATCTTTGCGCTCGGAGGTGACCCGCTCCTCGCCGACGATCCGGGTGAACAGCTGCAGAGCCTCCTCCGGCGACATCACATCGATGTCGACGAGGTGCGCCCCTGCCAGGTCGACCATCCGGACGCGGCTGGTGACCAGGGCCGCGCAGCCCGCCGTACCGGGCAGCAGGGGGCGGATCTGCGCGGCGTCGCGCGCGTTGTCGAGGAGAACCAGGATGCGGCGGCCGTCCAGCGTCGAGCGGTAGAGCGCGGCCCGTTCGTCCAGGGTCTCCGGAATCGCGGAGTCCGGGGTGCCGAGCGCGCGCAGGAAGGCCCCCAGCACCGTCTCCGCCTCGGTGGCGCGGTTGCCCGCGCCCTGGAGGTCGACGTAGAGCTGGCCGTCCGGGAAGTGCGGGCGCGCCTCGTGCGCCACATGGACCGCGAGGGTCGTCTTGCCGACGCCGCCGATGCCGGCGAGCGCCGAGACGGCCATCACCGAGCCCTCGGCGGTGGCGAGCTGGCCGCCCAGTTCGCGTACGAAGGAGGCGCGTCCGGTGAAGTCCGGAACGGTGGCCGGAAGTTGGGCGGGCCTGGTGACCTGCGGGGCCGGGGCGGGCTCCTCGCTGGGACGGGCCAGTTCCGCGTCGGCCTGCAGAATGCGCTGCTGCAGCCGGGCGAGTTCGGGGCGCGGGTCGACTCCCAGCTCCTCGGCGAGCAGCCGGCGGGTGTCCGCGTACACGGCGAGCGCCTCGGCCTGCCGCCCGCTGCGGTACAGGGCCAGCATCAGCAGCTCGCGCAGCCGCTCGCGCAGCGGGTGTGCGGCGGTGAGCGCGGTCAGCTCCGAGACCGCCTCCGCATGGCTGCCGACCTCCAGGTCGAGGTCGAGCCGTGTCTCCAGGAGCTGGAGCCGCCACTCCTCGAGGCGGGCCCGGTGGTTCTCGGCGTACGGCCCGGGCACATTGGCCAGCGGCTCGCCGTCCCACAGGCCGAGTGACTTGTTGATGAGCAGGCGGGCCTGGCCGCGGTCCCCGGCGGCACGGGACTTCTCCGCCTCGGCGGCCAACTCCTGTGCCACCGCGAGGTCGAGGGCATCGCGCCTGACCCGTATGGCATAGCCGCCCGACTCGCTGACCAAGGCGTTCACGGAGAGCACCTTGCGGAGCCGGGACGCGTAGGTGCGGACCGCGGCGAGCGCCTGCGAGGGCGGGTCCTCGCCCCAGATCGCGTCGATCAGCTCGGAGGCGGTCGCGGTACGGCCGTCGCGCAGCAGCAGCGCGGCCAGCAGGGCGCGTTGCTGCGGTGATCCGGACGGCAGGCTCTCCCCGCAGCGCCACGCGCGTACCGGGCCGAGCACGCTGAAGCGCAGTTCGCTGACGCCGCTCTGCGCCGGAGCGCGCTGCTCCGGTACGCGTGGCCCGCTGTCACGGTCCATAGCTGCCCCCTGCCCCCGTACTGCCGGAATCGCCCTCGACAGTCTGCCCTGTGCATGGTGGCCCCGTCAGCAGCGGGGCACTTCCTGCTCCGCCCCTGCCCCTGCCCGGCCGCGCGCTAACCCGCGCAGGTAACGGTGGTGTGTGATCTGTGTGATGGGGCGGTGTTGAGGGGCGGTAGTCAGGGGCGGTACACCTCACCAGGGTTGGCCTTTCCGGGCTCGAGCAGCTCGGGCACGGTGACGAAGGCGTAGCCGCGCTTCTTCAGCTCGTCGATGATCCCTGGGACGGCGGGCACGGTCCCGTCGTATATGTCGTGCAGCAGGATGATGCCGTCGCGTCCGGCCTGGTCGAGTATCCGGCTCTTGATGAGCTCGGAGTCGGTGGTGGAGTAGTCCTTGGCGGTGGCGCTCCACAGGATCTGCGCGAGGCCGAGTTCCCGACTGACCTCGGTGACATCGTCGTTGATCCGGCCCTGTGGCGGGCGCATCAGGGTGGGCCTGCGGCCGGTGATCTTCGCTATGGCGTCCTGCGTACGGGAGAGCTCGTCGCGTATCTCGTCGGTGCTCAGCTCGTCGAGACGGCGGTGCGACCAGGTGTGGTTGGCGACCTCGTGTCCCTCGTCGGCGATGCGGCGTACGACGTCGGGGTGCTTGAGGACATGGTTCTTGCCGAGCAGGAAGAAGGTTGCGTGAACCTTCTTCGCCTTCAGGGTGTCGAGCAGCCGCGGGGTGTCCTTGCCGGGCCCGGCGTCGAAGGTGAGGGCTATGCACTTGGCCTCTTCGCAGTCGACGCCGCCGTGCGCCGTCAGCGGTTTGGCGTCGGGTCCGGCCTTGCCGGCCTGGTCCCGGGCGGCGCCGGGCGAGGTGGTCTCCATGGAGCAGCCGGTGAGCGTGAGCGCGAGAGCGGCGACGATGGCCGCGGCGACGGTCCTTTTGGGCATGGCCTTTACGGGCATGGCCTTTTTGGGCATGGCGAATATCCCCCTCGGTGGATGGCAGGCGCACGGAATGCGGTGATCTGCCGCTGGGCGGCCGTGCGCGCGTCGCACTATACACACCATGTATATACGGGGTTTATAGTTACCTGGAGCCCGACCCTGGCCCATGTCGTACTAGCTGACGGATCGTCAGATCAGCGCTACCGTGGAGCCCATGGAGACCTTCCCGAAGATCATCTCGGTGGACGACCACACGGTGGAGCCCCCCAACGTCTGGCGGGACCGGCTCCCGTCGAAGTACCAGGACACCGGCCCGCGGATCGTCCGGGCCCCGCTGAAGGAAATGACCTTCATGGGCGGCAAGTTCGCCCCGGTGATGGGCGCGCCGGGGGACGACGGGCCGATAGGCGACTGGTGGGTGTACGAGGATCTGCACCGGCCGCTGACCAGGCTGGACACGGCGGTCGGCTTCGACCGCGACGAGATCAAGCTCGAGGTCATCACGTACGAGCAGATGCGGGCGGGGTCGTACAGCGTCCCGGAGCGCCTGGCCGACATGGACGTCAACCACGTCCAGTCGGCGCTCTGCTTCCCGACGTTCCCGCGCTTCTGCGGCCAGACCTTCACCGAGGCGAAGGACCGCGAGCTGGGGCTGCTTGGGGTGCGCGCGTACAACGACTGGATGGTGGACGAGTGGTGCGGCCCGCAGGCGCACGGCCGCCTCGTCCCGCTCACGCTCATCCCGCTGTGGGACGCGGAGTTGGCGGCGGCGGAGGTCCGCCGCAACGCGGCGCGGGGCGTACGGGCGGTGGCCTTCTCGGAGATACCCCCGCACCTAGGCCTCCCGTCCATCCACACGGATGAGTGGGACCCCTTCCTGCGGGCCTGCGACGAGACGGGCACGGTGATCGCGATGCACATCGGCTCGTCCTCGAAGATGCCCTCGACGTCGGCGGACGCCCCGCCGGCCGTCGGCTCGACGATCACCTTCGCCAACTGCTGCTTCTCGATGGTCGACTGGCTGATGAGCGGCAAGTTCGAGCGCTTCCCCGGCCTGAAGATCATGTACGCGGAGGGCCAGATCGGGTGGATCCCGTACATCCTGGAGCGCGCGGACGTGGTCTGGGAGGAGAACCGCGGCTGGGGCGGGGTCGCGGACAAGGTCCACCGGCCCCCGTCCGAGCTCTTCACGGAGCATGTGTACGGCTGCTTCTTCGACGACGCGTTCGGGCTGAAGAACCTGGACGCGATCGGGGTGGGGAATGTGCTGTACGAGACGGACTACCCGCACTCGGACTCCACGTGGCCGAAGTCGAAGGAGGTCGGGGAGAGCCAGATGGGCCACTTGGCGGGGGATGTGGTGGAGCGGATCGTGCGGGGCAATGCGATCGAACTGCTGGGGTTGACGGACGAGGGCCTCTGGGCGGGGCCCGGGGCCTGATGTCTGGGCAACACCGCCCCGTAGCGCAGTACCCGGCAGCGGTTTTCCGGGGCACCATCAGGGCATGACGATGCCGCTCGCCGAAGCCGAGAAGATCCTCGCCGACAACTTCGCACCCTGGGTGCTCGATCTCGGGCTCGCCGTCGTCGAGACCGGCGAGCGCCACGCCGTGTTGCGGCTGCCCTGGTCCGAACGGCTCGCCCGGGAAGGCGGCGCGCTGTCCGGGCAGGCGCTCATGGCCGCCGCGGACACCGCCACCGTGATCGCCGTCGCGTCGGCACGCGGTGCGTACGGGCCGATGACCACCGTCCAGCAGTCCACCACCTTCCAGCGCGCGGTTCTCGGCGCCGACGTACTGCTCGACGCCCGCATCACCAAGCTCGGGCGCCGCATGGCCTTCGCGGACGTCACCATGACGGCCGACGGCTCCGAGGACGTCGCCGCCCGTGCCTCCACCGTGTACGCCCTGCTCGGCTGAGGCTGCCGACGGGCGACCGGCGACCGGCGATGTCAGTGGCGAGGTGTTCAATCGGAGGCATGTCCATCAGACGCGAGCGTGCCAATGGCGACCCCTTCTCGCACCGGCCCCCCGTCCCCGACGAAGGGCTCGTCATCAGGGGCGAGGATTGGTACGGACGGGATCTGTCCGGGCAGAGATTCACCCGCCACACCTTCTACGACACCGACTGGACCGAGGTCGTCAACGACGGCGGCATCTTCGACGAGTGCACCTTCTCGGGCGTACGGTTCAACGCCTCCCGGCACACCAACGCCGCCTTCACCAACTGCACCTTCAAGAGCTGCACCTTCTTCGACACCCGGTTCGAGCAGTGCAAGGCCGTCGGCAGCCTCTTCCAGCAGTCCACCTTCAACCTCTTCTCCGTAACCGGCGGTGACTGGTCCTTCGTCGGGCTCCCCGGTGCCGATCTGCGCAAGGCGGTCTTCGAAGGTGTGCGGATGCGGGAGGCCGACCTCACCGCCGCCCGGCTGGAAGGGGCGACCCTCGCGCGCGTGGATCTGTCCGGGGCCATGCTGCACGGCTCGAAGCTCACCGGTGCGGATCTGCGCGGCAGCGACCTGTCCGCCCTCGATCCCCTCACCGTCGAACTCGCGGGCGCGAAGATCGATCTGGAGCAGGCCGCCGTCATCGCCACCACGCTGGGGTTCGACGTGAGCTGAGGCCGGTTGCCGTCCGCGCACTTGCCGTCCGCGCACTTGCGGCCCGCGCACCCCTTGTCTGATGGGCCGTCAGGTACGACGATGGCCCCGCCCGACTAGTTGACGGAGCGTCAAGTCAAGGCGGAGGAGGCGGCACGGTGCACGTGCAGGTACTGCCCAAGGGGCGGCTGTCGTACGGGATGCAGCTCCCCGTCCAGTCGCAGAGCACCATCTACGCCGAGCCGTGGGAGGCCGACGCCGGCGCCGAGGACCTCGCCGAGATCGCCAGAGCCGCCGACCGCGCCGGATTCGCCTATCTCGCGAGCTGCGACCATGTCGCGATCCCGCGGCGGCTCGCCGGTGCCATGTCCACCGTCTGGTACGACCCCGTCGCCACCCTCTCCTTCCTCGCCGGGATCACCGAGCGCGTCCTGCTGCTCAGCCATGTCGCCGTCGTCGGGCTGCGGCACCCCCTTGTGACCGCCAAGCAGTACGCCACCCTGGACCATCTCTCCGGCGGGCGGCTGATCCTCGGGGTCGGGGCCGGACATGTGGCGGAGGAGTTCGAGGCGCTGGGCGCCGACTTCGCCGCGCGCGGGGCGGTGCTCGACGAGACGATCGATGCGCTCAGGGCGGCGCTCGGCGAGGACGAGTACCCCGAGTTCGCCGGGGAACGGTTCTCCTTCAGCGGGCTCGGGCAGCGCCCCAGGCCCGCCCAGCCGCGGATCCCCCTCTGGGTCGGCGGCTCCTCGCCCGCCGCCGTGCGCAGGGCCGCCGTACGGGGCGACGGCTGGCTTCCTCAGGGTGACCCGCGTACGGAACTCCCCGACCGGATCGCCAAGCTGAAGGCCCTGCGCGAAGAGGCAGGCATCACCGAACCCATCGAGATCGGGGCGATCACCGAGCCCCTGTACGTGGGGGAGTCGGACTGGGCGGTCGGACGCCGCACCCTGACCGGCAAGCCCGACGCCATCGCCGAGTCGCTGCGCGAGTACGCCGCGATGGGCGTGCACCAGATCCAGGTGCGGTTCCGCAGCCGGAGCCGTACCGAGCTCACCGACCAGATCGCGGCGTTCGGCGCCGACGTGGCTCCGCACCTGAACTGAGGAGTGTGGCATGGGAAAGCTCGACGGACGCGTCGTCCTGATCACGGGCGCCGCGCGCGGACAGGGCGAGCAGGAGGCACGGCTCTTCGCGGCGGAGGGCGCCAGGGTGGTGCTCGCCGATGTGCTCGACGACCAGGGTGAGGCCCTTGCCAAGGAGCTGGGCGAGGGCACTGCTGTGTACAGCCACCTCGACGTCGGTGAGGAAGGCGACTGGGTCGCCGCCGTTGCCGCGGCGAAGGACGCGTTCGGGAAGATCGACGGGCTGGTCAACAACGCGGGCATTCTGCACTTCAACGAGCTGGTGTCCACGCCGCTGGAGGAGTTCCAGCGGATCATCCAGGTCAATCAGGTCGGCTGCTTCCTCGGCATCCGCACTGTCGCGCCCGAGATCGAGGCGGCCGGCGGCGGGACGATCGTCAACACCGCCTCTTACACGGCCCTGACGGGCATGGCGGGCGTGGGCGCGTACGCCGCGACCAAGCACGCGACCCTCGGCCTGACCCGGGTCGCCGCGCTGGAGCTGGCCACGAAGAAGATCCGTGTCAACGCGGTCTGCCCGGGCGCGGTGGACACCCCGATGAGCAATCCGGACGGCGTGGACCGGGAGGCCGTTGCCGAGCTCTACAGCAAGCTCGTGCCGCTCGGCCGCGTCGGGCGGCCGGAGGAGGTGGCCAAGCTGGCGCTCTTCCTGAGCAGCGAGGACTCCTCGTACATCACCGGCCAGCCGTTCGTCATCGACGGCGGCTGGCTGGCCGGAGTGAGTCTTTTCTGACTGGGCGTCAGGGGCATCTATTGACGCTTCACCCGTGCGGTGGAACAGTCGAGCACTCAGATCTGACGGTTCGTCAGAAATATAGGACGGCGGTGAACCACCTTGGAATTCGGGCTCTTTGTACAGGGATACGTCGGCAAGCGCGCCGAGACCGACCCGCTCGCCGAGCACAAGGCGCTGATGGAGGAGACCGAGTACGTCATCCAGGCGGACAAGTCCGGGTTCAAGTACGCCTGGGCCTCCGAGCACCACTTCCTGGAGGAGTACTCGCACCTCTCGGCGAGCGACGTGTTCCTCGGCTATCTCGCGCACGCGACGGACCGGATCCATCTGGGCTCGGGCATCTTCAACCCGCTGGCGCCCGTGAATCACCCCGTGAAGGTCGCCGAGAAGGTCGCCATGCTCGACCATCTCTCCGAAGGCCGCTTCGAGTTCGGTTCGGGCCGCGGCGCAGGCAGCCACGAGATCCTCGGCTTCCTGCCGGGCATCACCGATATGAACCACACCAAGGAACTCTGGGAAGAGACGATCGCGGAGTTCCCCAAGATGTGGCTCCAGGAGGAGTACGTCGGCTTCCAGGGCAAGCACTGGTCGCTGCCGCCGCGCAAGGTGCTGCCGAAGCCGTACGGGAAGTCCCACCCGGCGATGTGGTACGCGGCCGGATCGCCGCCGTCCTACGCCATGGCCGCGAAGAAGGGGCTGGGGGTGCTGGGCTTCAGCGTGCAGAAGGTCTCCGACATGGAGTGGGTGCTGGAGCAGTACAAGACGGCGATCATCGAGGCGGAGCCGGTGGGGGACTTCGTCAATGACAACGTGATGGTGACGTCGACGGCGATCTGTGCGCCGACGCACGAGGAGGCGGTGCGCATCGCGGCGGGCGGCGGGCTGCACTACCTCCAGTCGCTGGTCTTCCGCTACCACGACACCTTTCCGCGGCCGGAGGGTTTCCCGGTGTGGCCGGAGACTCTGCCCGAGTTCAACGAGGAGATCATCGAGCTGCTCATCGCCGAGGAGTTGCTGATCTGCGGTGATCCGGACGAGGTGCTCACGCAGTGCAAGCGCTGGGAGCAGGCGGGGGCGGACCAGCTCTCGTTCGGGCTTCCGATCGGGATCTCGCGTGAGGACACGCTTCAGTCGATACGGCTGATCGGGGAGCATGTGATCCCGAAGATCGACACGGATCCGGTCCACCGGACGACGCGTTTCCGCCGGGCGGCGAGCTGAGGATGCCCCTGCGGGCCGCCCGAACCGGGGATCGGCCCCGGGCCCCGCGCCTCAATCGCCGGCGAGGCTTGATTTCGCGTCCGGGACCGCGGGCCTCAATCTCCCTCAGACTTCGTCCGGGGGGACCCCCACGGGGCTGGATTTCCGCCCGGGCGGACTTGAAGTTTCGCCGGTCGGCCTGAAGTTTCAGGCCGACCGGCGGAAATCAAGCCCGTCCGGCGTTTGAGGACAACGCTCGAAGGGCGTACCGGGGTCTGGGGCGGAGCCCCCCACGCGGCGGAGCCGCAAATCGATACAGCGGGAAGGGGCGGGTAGGGGAAAACGCCCCCGCCCACAGAAACGGCGGCGGCCTCCCGGACCGCCGCCCCGGCCCCGGCCGGAGCGCGTCCGCGGCAGCGGCCTGCCGCCCGCGCCCCGGCCGGAGCCACGAATCACCCGACGCAGTGAAGGGACCCGTCATGCTCGACCACCTCATTCGCTCCGCGACCGTCGTGGACGGGACCGGCGCCCCCGCCTACGTCGCCGACGTCGGGATACGCGACGGCCGCATCGCCCTCATCGCACCCCCCGGCACCGTCGCCGAGGAGGCCAGGACGAGCGAGGACGCGTCCGGGCTCGTCCTCACCCCCGGCTTCGTCGACCCGCACACGCATTACGACGCGCAGCTGTTCTGGGACCCGTACGCCACGCCCTCCATGAACCACGGCGTGACCACCGTCGCCGGCGGTAACTGCGGCTTCACCCTCGCCCCGCTCAACCCCGACCGTCCCGAGGACGCCGACTACACGCGCCGCATGATGTCCAGGGTCGAGGGCATGTCGCTGGTCGCCCTGGAGGACGGCGCGCCCTGGAACTGGCACACCTTCGGTGAGTATCTGGACGCCCTGGAGGGCCGGATCGCCGTCAACGCGGGCTTCATGGTGGGCCATTGCGCCCTGCGCCGGCATGTCATGGGGCCCGACGCGGTCGGCGGGCAGCCCACGCCCGAGCAGCTGGACGAGATGCTCAGGCTCTTCCACGACGCGATGGACGCGGGCGCGTTGGGGCTTTCCACCACACAGTCATCCACCCACTCCGACGGCGACGGCAAACCGGTCGCGTCCCGGCACGCCAAGCCGGATGAACTCCTCGCACTGTCCAGGGCCGTCGCCGAGCACGAGGGCACGCAGCTCGAAGCGATCGTCGCGGGCTGCCTGGACCAGTTCGCCGACGAGGAGATCGATCTGTTCGTCGAGATGACAGCGGCGGCCGGGCGGCCGCTGAACTGGAACGTTCTCACCATCGACGCGTCCGTGCCCGAGCGCGTACCGCGCCAGCTGATAGCGAGCGAGCGCGCCCGCAAGGCCGGCGGCCGCATCGTCGCCCTGACCATGCCGATCCTCACCCCGATGAACATGTCGCTGGGGACCTTCTGCGCGCTCAATCTCATCCCCGGCTGGGGCGAGATCCTCTCCCTCCCCGTCCCCGAGCGGATCGAGAAGCTCCGCGACGCGGACGTACGGGCCGAGATGCTGCGCCGCGCCGACTCCAAGGAGGCCGGAGTCTTCCGCCGCCTCGCGAACTTCGGCCGCTACGTCATCGGCGACACGTACTCCAAGGAGAACGAGGGTCTCAGCGGGCGGGTGGTGAAGGACATCGCGGCCGAGCGCGGCCAGGACGCCTTCCAGTGCCTCGTCGACATCTGCGCCAACGACCAGCTGCGTACGGTCCTGTGGCCGATGCCCACCGACAACGACCCGGCGAGCTGGGAGTTGCGCCGGCAGACCTGGCAGCACGAGGACGTCATGCTCGGCGGCTCCGACGCGGGCGCGCACCTGGACCGGATGTGCGGTGCGCCGTACACCACGCGCTTCATCGGCGACTGTCTGCGCGGCCGCAAGCTCGTCGGCCTGGAGGAGGCCGTGAAGATGCTGACAGACGATCCGGCGCGCCTCTTCGGCCTGCGCGAACGCGGCCGCGTCCAGGAGGGCTTCCATGCCGACCTCGTCCTCTTCGACCCGCGGCGGATCGAGGCGGGCCCGGCGACCCTCGTACACGATCTGCCGGGCGACAGCCCGCGGCTGGACGCGAAGGCGATCGGCATCGTGTCGGTGCGGGTCAACGGCGTGGAGACGATACGGGACGACCAGGTCACCGGAGCCGTGCCGGGCACGGTCCTCAGGTCCGGCCGCGACACGAAGACGGTGAGTACCAAGTGACCTACCCGCAGCGGTTGTTCATCGGTGGCGAGTGGGTCGAGCCCGACGGCGGGCACTACGAAGTACTCAACCCGGCCACCGAGGAGGTCGTCGGCCTCGCGCCCGAGGCGAGCCGCGACCAGGTGTACGCGGCAGCGGACGCCGCCCGCGAGGCCTTCCGCACGTGGTCCCGTACCGCCCCCGAGGAGCGCGCCCGGATCCTCGACGCGGCCGCCGACGTCATCCAGCGCGAGTCCGAGCCGTACGCCCTCCTGGCCCGCGCCGAGTCCGGCGCGACCACGGCGACCGCGCGCGGTATGCAGGTCGCGGTGGGCGCGGCCCGCTTCCGGCGGTACGCGAAGGGCGCGCTGGAACCCGTGGAGCAGGGGCTGCCGCCGCAGATCAACGCCGCGGGCCCGATGGGCAGGGCGGGCGTGTTCGGGGCGCTCGCCGTACGCCGCCCGGTCGGCGTCGTCACCTGCATCACCTCGTACAACAACCCCTGGGCCAACCCGGCAGGCAAGGTCGCGCCCGCGCTCGCCATGGGCAACACGGTCGTCGTGAAGCCCGCCCCGCAGGACCCCCTCTCCGTCTACCGGATGGCCGAGGCCCTCGCGGAGGCGGGCGCGCCGCCCGGTGTCGTGAATGTCGTGACCGGCTCCGCGCCGGCCGTAGGCGAGGCCGCCGTCGACTCCCCGGAGGTCGACATGGTCAGCTTCACCGGCTCGACGGCGGTCGGACAGCGCATCGCGGAGGTCTGCGGCCGCGGGATGAAACGCCAGCTGATGGAGCTGGGCGGCAAGGGCGCGGCGCTGGTCTTCGACGACGCGGATGTGGATTCCGCGGTGATGGGCATCGGCACCACGTTCTCCTTCTACAGCGGCCAGATCTGTACGGCGCCGACGCGGGTGATCGCGCAGCGCGGCATCTACGACCTGCTGATCGAGAAGCTGTCGGGTTACCTCACGCATATGAAGGTGGGCGACCCGGCGGAGCAGGGCACGGTGGTCGGCCCGGTGATCTCCGCGGCCCACCGTGACCGGGTCGAGTCGTACATCGAACTGGGGAAGAAGGAGGGCGCGCGGCTGGTCGCGGGCGGCGAGCGCCCGGCGTCACTGGACCGGGGTTTCTATGTCGCGCCGACGCTCTTCGCCGACTGCACGAACGACATGCGGGTGGTCAGGGAGGAGATCTTCGGCCCGGTGGTGGTCGTGGTGCCCTTCGGCGACGAGGAGGAGGGCGTCGCGCTGGCGAACGACAGCGACTACGGCCTGATCGACTACGTCTGGTCGGGGGATGTGGCCCGGGCGTTCCGGGTGGCGGGGGAATTGCGAGCGGGCGGGGTGGGCGTCAACACCATCGGCCGCAATATGGAGGCGCCGTTCGGCGGGTGCAAGAAGAGCGGAGTGGGGCGGGATGTGGGCTCGTACGCGCTGCATGCGTACAGCGAGCTGCAGTCGATCGTCTGGCCCGGCTGAAGCCTCGGGGAATCCGTACGGGAAATTTTGAAATCAGGCAAAACGGACAGTGCTGCGGTTTTCGTATCCCGGAAGGATCCGGCTCGGTCCTTTAAATGGGTGGCTGAGTTGGTCTCGTGATCTTCTATTCATTGACCGTTTCCCGCCGAAGTCCTTGAAAGCCAAGGGATCGTAGGCGGAGTCACATCCTCCGGATGTGGAAACCGCAGCACCTACCGTCCTTCTCATGACTCAGGTGGAAGCACGGCCCCAGGCCGGAGACACGGTACGGGGCGTCCAGGAAGCGGGCGTTCCCGACAAGGGCCTCGGCGGCAATTCAGTAGGGCTCATGGGTGGCGCTGTCATCGGTGTGTCCACTGTTGCCCCCGTCTACTGCCTGACGGCCACCCTCGGCCCCACGGTGGGCGAGGTCGGCCTGCAGATGCCCGCGATCTTCCTCGCCGGGTTCCTGCCGATGCTGCTCGTGGCCTTCGCGTACCGCGAACTGAACAAGGCACTGCCCGACTGCGGCACCTCCTTCACCTGGTCGGTGAAGGCGTTCGGCCCGCGCATCGGCTGGATGTGCGGCTGGGGCCTGCTGGTGGCCACCGTCGTGGTGCTCTCCAACCTCGCCGGCGTCGCCACCTCCTTCTTCTATCTTTTCCTCGGTGAGGTGACCGGCAGTGAAGCGGTCGCCGCCCTGGACGGCAACAAGGCCGCCCACATCCTCACCACCCTCGTCTTCATAGCCATCGCCACCGCGATCAGCTACCGCGGCATCACCGCCACCAAGTGGGTCCAGTACGCCCTGGTCGGCCTGCAGCTCACGGTGCTCGTGATGTTCACCGTCATGGCGATCACCAAGTCCGACGAGGTCGCGGGAGCACTGGACTTCTCCTGGTCCTGGATGAACCCCTTCGGCGTCGACTCCTTCGCCGCCTTCACCGCGGGCCTCTCCCTGTCGATCTTCATCTACTGGGGCTGGGACGCCTGTCTGTCGGTCAACGAGGAGAGCACCGGCAGCGCCAAGACCCCCGGCCGCGCAGCGCTCCTCGCCATCGTCGTGATCGTCGCCTCGTACCTGATGGTCGCCGTCGCCGCCCAGATGTACGCCGGCGTCGGCGAGAAAGGCACCGGCCTCGGCAACCCGGACACCGCGGACAATGTCTTCGCCGTCCTCGCCGAGCCGGTGATGGGCTCCGGCCTGGGCATCCTGCTCTTCCTCGCGGTCCTCGCCTCCGCCGCGGCGAGCCTGCAGACCACCTTCATCCCGGTGGCCCGCACCGCCCTCGCGATGAGCAGCTACCAGGCCATGCCTGCCTCCTTCGCCAAGGTCCACCCGCGCTTCAAGACGCCCGGCCGCGCCACCGTCGTGGCGGGCATCGCCACCGGCGTCTTCTACGCGGTGATGACCCTGCTCAGCGAGAACGTCCTCATCGACACCATCTACGCGCTGGGCCTGATGATCTGCTTCTACTACGCGATCACCGCCTTCGCCTGCGTCTGGTACTTCCGCGGTGAACTGCGCCGCTCGACGCGCGACCTGCTGGTCAAGGGCGTCTATCCGGGTGTCGGCGGGCTGATGCTCACCGCGGTCTTCGGCAAGACGCTGTACGACATGTGGGACCCGGCGTACGGCAGCGGCTCGGCGGTCTTCGGCGTCGGCTCGGTGTTCGTGATCGGGGTCGGGCTGCTGCTGCTCGGGGTCGTGCTGATGCTGGCGATGCAGCGCCGGAGCCCGGCGTTCTTCCGGGGCGAGGTGCTGACGAAGGAGACCCCGGCGCTGGTCGTCAACGACTAGAAGCGGGAAGGGCCTTCCAGGGCCCTAGGGAGCGTTCCTGGTTCGGCAATGTGATCCGAACCAGCAACTCTCCCTGAGCGGCCCCGGGGAAGTTCGGGCACGCCTCCACGCGCCCCCACCCAGGCGTCAGCCTCGCGCAGGAAAACGCCTCGCCAGGAACTGCTCGAACGTGACCTTGCCCACGGCCCGCTCCGGCGTCAGATGCTCGCCCGCCCGGAACCCGCGGTAGGCCTTGCCTGCCAGACGCACGTTCAGCAGGGGACGGCGTCGTCCGCTCGCGCGCAGATAGGCCCGGGCCAGCTCCGGAAACGTACGGACCTCGGGGCCGCCCATGTCCGGCACCCGCCCCGCGGGCGCCCCGGTTGCGAGCTCGGCCAGCCGGGCAGCGACCTCCGCCACCTCGATCGGCTGGTCGGCGACCCCTGCCGGGAGCAGCATGACCGGCAGCTTCGCCGAGCCTGCCAGGAGCTGCAGCACCAGGTCGTGGAACTGCGTCGTGCGCAGCACGGTCCAGCTGAGCCCCGACTCCTCGAGCAGCCTCTCGACGGTGAGCTTGGTCCGGTAGTAGCCGAGCGGCACCTGGTCGACGCCGACGATCGAGATGTACGCCAGATGCCGCACCCCGGCCCGGCGGGCCGCCTCGATCAGGTGGCGTGCCGCCTGCTCGTCGCCGCCGCGCGGGTTGGTCGCGCAGTGCACGACGGTGTCCACGCCCGCGACGGCCTCGGCCAGCCCCGTGCCCTCGCGCAGGTCCACGGCGTACGGCCGCGAGTGTCGGCTCAGCACGCGCACCTCGTGCCCTCCCCCAGAGCCTCCGGCCTGGGTGGTACCCCCAGTGCGCAGCCGCTCGGTGACGAGCCGGCCGAGCGTTCCGGTGCCGCCGGTCACCAGGATCGTGGTCATCGCAGTTCTCCCTTTCGGTGGGCGTGCGCTCCCCGTGGAGCGCACGTCATCCGCTGAGAACCGACGAGCACCCAAAGATGTGACAGCCTCCTCGTGATCACACTCACCCGTGGGTCACGCCCCCGGGGGCCATTGCGGCGAACTGCCGGCCCGCGAACGTGAGTTTGTCCGGGTTCACGACGACCCGCACCTGGGCGATGACGCCGTCCCACAGTTCGAAGGAGGCGACGGCGATGAGCTGCTCCGCCGCGTGCGTCAGCAGCGCCGGCGCCCCGTTGACCTCGGCGACCGTGATGTCCCAGCCGCCGGCGAACCGCTGCGCGCTGCCCACCAGGAAGCGCATGACCTTCTCCCGGCCGACGATGGGCCGCCGGGCCGCGGTGACCTTGCCGCCGCCGTCGCTCCACCAGGTCACGTCCTTGGCGAGCAGCCTCTCCAGTCCTGCCAGATCGCCCTCGCGTGCTGCCATGACGAAGGACTCGACGAGTTCGTGCTGCCGCTCGGCCGCCGGTGTGAAGCGGGCCTCGGGCGTCGCCACCCGCTGGACCGCCCTGCGGTACAGCTGGCGGCAGTTGGCCTCGCTCAGCGCAAGCACCCCGGCGATGTCCCGATGGCGGTAGCCGAACGCCTCGCGCAGAACGTAGACCGCACGCTCCGTCGGCGTGAGCCGCTCCAGCAGCACCAGGAGCGCCGTCGACACGGCGTCGCGCTGCTCGGCGGACTCCATGGGGCCGAGCGCACCGTCCTGCGTGAACACCGGTTCCGGCAGCCACGGCCCCACGTACCGCTCGCGCCGCACACGAGCCGAGGTGAGCCGGTTGAGGCAGAGGTTGGTGACGACCTTGGCGAGCCAAGCCCATGGGTGCTCGATCGCCGCACGGTCGGCGCTGCTCCAGCGCAGATACGCGTCCTGCACAGCGTCCTCCGCCTCCTCGGCGGAACCGAGCAACCGGTAGGCCAGGCCGAACACCTTGGGGCGGTGGGCTGTGAACTCCTCGGCGTTCCCTGACATCATGCGCCCAGCCTGCCAGAGGCGCGGAGGCATCCAGCAGCAGCGCCCCGGCCCCGGCCGGCTGACGTGCCTGAGGCAGCCGATCTGGAAGGGTCCGCACAGTGCGCTGTGCGGACCCTTCGATGCTGCTTACCGCACAGGCGAGTTGTGGACTACATCCAGGCGTTGTACGGGTACGTTTCCGCCACGGCGGACGACCTCGGTGCCAGCGGGCTCGTCGCGACGCCCGTGCCCCGGAACCACCACATCGCGCCGGCCTTGTCGCGCACGAGCAGCGCGCCCTTGCCGATGTCCGAGCCGTCGCCCGGCGCGATGATCGCGGTGTACGCGTTCCAGCCGGTGGCCACCTTGATGCGGGCGGCGTAGGGCTTCGCCGCGTTGCCGGTGCCCTTGTAGAGCCACAGCACGCCGGACGTGTCCCGGGCGTACAGGTCCGCGATGCCGTCCTTGGTGACGTCGACGCCGCCGGTCATCGCGTTGTAGACGTTCCAGCCCGAGCCGACCTTGGTGCGCGCCGCGAACGGCTTCGACTCGACACCCGTGCCCTTGTAGAGCCACAACACCCCGGCCCTGTCACGGCCGATGAGGTCCGCGTGACCGTCGCGGGTGACATCGCCGGTGCCGCGCACCGAGTTGTAGATGCTCCAGCCGGTGCCCACCCGTACGCGGGGCTTGAACACGGGGGCATACTTCGCGCCCGAGACCGGGTAGTACCAAAGGAGACCCGAAGGCTCCCGGGCGACGACGCCACCGCCCCGGTTGACGATGCTGATCGGGGACAGCTTGGTCAGCGCGTCGAAGGCGTTCCAGCCCGAGCCGTGGTCCCGGCGCCAGCCCAGCTGGAGCGGCGGAACCTCCACCGGGTAGGTCTCGTGCGACCAGAGCCGGGCGGCCGTGTCCCGGCCGAAGACGCGGTACGACATCTCCACCGGGTCGTCGCTGAGCACCGAGAACTCGCTCATCTCCCTGTACTTCACAGGGTCGCCCGTCGCCTGGAAGCTGGCGCGCGCCGAGATCGTCCACGCCTCCATGTCCGCGGCAGCGGCCACGGAGTACGTGAGGGTGGTCTCGCCCGGGGCGATGTCGCAGACCGCCAGGAGCTCCCCGTTCGAGTACGGCTCCTCGCGGCACGAGGCGTTCGCGCCGGTGACCGGGCCTCTGTGCAGGTCGGAGGCCTCCGACTGGAGGTGCCACCAGCGGAAGCCCTCGGCCGGCTCCATGTGCAGCTCGACCCGGCCCTTCTCCGACACGAGCACCTTGATGGTGTGGGTGACCGAGCCCCCCGCGGCGACGTCCGGCGTCTCGAGCTTGATCGTGGGCAGCTGCGGGTCCGCCGTCGGCGCGCCGTACGCGAATCCGCCGGTCGCCAGAAGCGCCATGGCCGTAGCCGCGACGACGGCGAACCGCCGCCGGACGTGCCCGGGGTGTCGCTGCGTACGCATATGTCTCCTCTTGCTCTTCCCCCCGGCCGGGCGGCCGACCGCCGGGCCCTTGCACAGAGGAGACCTGCGGGTTGATCACATGGTTGTACGGATCAAGGCCGTGGCACGGGCAGTCGCTTGGCGCAGTCCTCGCTGCATCTGCCTACCGGCGCATGGCCGGCACATCGCCCCGAACCGTCGACGCGCAGTCCGGCAGCCCCGGCTGACCGCCATGTCCGTTTCCCGCCGGAAGCGCGACGCCTCGCGCGCCACGCTGAAGGCATGACATCGACTCTCTGGACCGCCCGCCCCATCCAGCCCGCCGCTCTCAAGCAGCTGCGCGACACCGACGACGCGGGCCGGCCCTGCGTCCCGTACACCGACACCGAGGGCGGCGCACCCCTGCGCTGCTGTCTGCGGCCGAGCGGGATCGGGGAGCGGATCGCGCTCGTCTCGTACGCGCCGCTGCGGCGATGGGCCGCCGAGACGTGGGCCAAGCCCGGGGCGTACGACGAGCAGGGGCCCGTCTTCATCCATGCCGAGGAGTGCGAGGGGCCTCGGGAGCAGGACGGTTACCCCTTCGCCCACCCCGGGGCCCTGCGGACGCTGCGGCGCTACGACGCCGAGGGCCACATCGCGGGCGGCCGCCTCCTGGAGATTCCGGAGGCGGCCACCGAAGGGTTCGACGCGGCGTTCGCGGAAGCCTTTGCCGGTCCCGAGGTGGTCCTCGTACATGTCAGGGCTGTGGAGTACGGCTGCTTCCACTTCGAGGTGCGCCGCCTTTGAGGTGTTTCGTTCCGCCGGGTTTCCCGATACTCCCTCAGCTACTCCCTTACTCCCTCAGCTTCCGAGGAAGACCGGGTTCGTGAACGCCGCCAGCGGACCCGGCAGTCCCGGCACCACCGGCGCGCGCCGCACCTCCGCCCGTACATACGCCGCGTACGACGCCGTCGTGCCCCACTCCACCGTGCCCGTCCCCGACGCCGGCAGCGCCACCGTGTGCAGCACGCCCTGGTCGGTCACGATGCGGGCCGAGCAGTTCGGCGCGCCGCCGACCTCCAGGCGTACCGTCACCGGGTCGTCGGCGTCGACGCGCAGCCGTTCGCCGATGCCCGCGTGCTGCCCGTGTCCCCCCGCCGCCGAGAAGGACAGCGACACCGCGGAGGACTCGGCGACGTACGAGCGTCCCGCCCGGATGCCGTCCAGGATCGCCTCGCGGGACAGCTCGTCGGCCAGGACCACGGTCTGCGGCGTGCCGACCGGGTCCGGGTGGCGGTGCGCGTCGCTGTTGCCCATCGCCGGGGTCCAGGGCTTTCCGGAGCGTACGGACGCGACCAGCGTGTTGTCCCAGGCCTGTAGCGAGACCTCGTCGTCGGGGGTGTACGCGCCGTTCCACACCTCCACCGCGTCCGCCTCGCCGAAGCCGAACTTCCAGTTGCAGCCGATGCAGGTGGCGTGCGGGTGGGCCGGGACGACCAGGCCGCCGGAGCGCCTGATCTCGCGGGCGTAGCGGCCGAAACGGTTGTCGCGGGCCCGGTAACGCCAGTCGACGAAGGTCCCGGGGTCGGTGCCGAGCGCGACGACGTGGCCGTTGCGCGTCGTCACCTCCTCGCCGGTGAGGATCAGCAGGTCGTCGCCCCACTGTCCCTGCCACGCCCGGTGCGCCGCATGGGTGTTGTGCTCGGAGGTGTTGATGAAGTCGAGCCCGGCGCCGCGCGCGAGCGCGGCGATCTCGGCCGGGGTGCGCTTGCCGTCCGAGTACCAGGAGTGCAGGTGGCAGTCGCCGCGGTACCAGGCGCGGCCACGGCCCTTGGCCCGCTCCGGCGGGTAGACCGGCTTGGGGGTCTTGCCGGGCGCGCCGTACCGGAGCGTGATGGTGACTTCGTACGTGAGACCCTGCGGCGAGACCGTGTACGGGCCCAGCGCGATGTACCAGGTGCCGGCCCGTACCGGGCCCGGGATGTAGCCCGGCGTCGCCTCGTCCGCGCGGATGAAGAACTCGGTGCGCGCCCCGCCCGACCAGCCGCGGAAGCCGTCCCCGCCGAGCTCAGTGCCGCGCTCGTCGAAGATGCCGATGTCGAGGGCGTTGCCCTGGGTGCCGGCCGGGACGACGGGCCGCTCGTAGGTGTACGCGACGTGGATCTCGCGTACGCCTCGCGGGACCTCGACCGGGAGATACACGAAGTCGGGGGAGCCGGGCGGCAGCGTGCCGCGTACGACCTCGGTCTGCCCGTCGCTCTGGCCGGCTTGTCCGTCGCTGTTCGGTGCCGCGTTGGCGAAGCTCACAGTGCCCAACGTAAGCGCCGCGGCCGCTCCCGTCACCAGCAGGCCGCGTCTGTCCATGGCGTGTTCTGTGTGTTCGTCGTTGCACATGCCGTCGGCTCCCCAGGCTGGTGAGAGGGACAGAAGTGGTGTACTCAAACCCTCGTATTGAGCCGTGAACTGCCGTGCAAGGGAAGGGGGGTGGCAGGGGGCGGGGCGATGGCCGGACAGTGCTTGGCCTGGACTCGGCGTGCACTCGGCGTGCGCTTTTGGCCTGCACTCGGCGTGTACTCGGCATCTGGCGCGGGACGGCGTACCTTGGGCCCGCCACCAGCGCCGACGACGACGGAGGAGCCCCATGAGGATCTCGACGACGATCTTCCTCACGGACGAGACGATCACGCCCGTACGGCTGGCGCGGGAGCTGGAGGAACGTGGCTTCGGCGGGCTCTACCTGCCGGAACACACCCATATCCCGGTGGAGCGCGCGACCCCGTACCCCGCGGGCGGAGAGCTGCCGCCCGAGTACGGCCGCACCCTCGACCCCTTCGTCGCCCTGGGCCAGGCCGCGGCGGCCACGTCGCGCCTTGGCCTGGGCACCGGCATCACGCTGGTCGCCCAGCACGACCCGATCGACCTGGCCAAGCAGATCGCGACCCTCGACCATCTCTCCGGCGGGCGGTTCACGCTCGGCGTCGGATTCGGCTGGAACAAGGAAGAAGCCGCGGACCACGGCGTGGAGTGGGCGACGCGGCGCGAGCTGGGGCGGGAGCGGATGGCGCTGATGCGGGCGCTGTGGGCGGCCGAACCGACCGCGTACAACGGCGAGTTCGGGGCGGTGCGGGCGTCGTACGCGTACCCGAAGCCCGCGGGCGGCGCGCCGCGCACGCTGGTCGGCGGGGCGGCCGGTCCGAAGCTCTTCTCGCACATCGCGGAGTACGCGGACGGCTGGCTCCCGATCGGCGGGCGTGGCCTGACGGAGTCGGTCCCGGTGCTGCGCGAGGTGTGGGAGAAGGCGGGGCGTGACCCGGGCGCGTTGCAGGTCGTCCCGTACGCGGTCCTGCCGAGCCCCGGGAAGCTGGCGCACTACGCGGAACTGGGCGTGGAGGAGGTCGTGCTGCAACTGCCGCCGGCGGGGGAGGCGGAGGTGCTGGGGGTGCTGGACGAGTACGCGCAGTACGTGTGACCCCCGGCCGGCCCGGGCGCCTGCACGGTGGGCGCCCGGGACGCGGCGGCGCTGTTGGCGGCGAGCAGGACGGCAGCGGGGAGCGCGGCGGCGGCCAGCGTGGCGACGGCGATCAGGCGTGATGTCTTCATGCACCCGAGCCTGCCGACCGGGCCCGACGGGGTGCCGAAGACACGCACGGGCCTCAGCCGGTCGGGTGCCGCCGGGCGTAGGAGACGAAGGCGGACCAGGTGGCGGGGGTGACGGCGAGCTGGGGGCCCTGGGTGACCTTGGAGTCCCGGACGTGGATGGCGGCGGGGGAGGTGGCGACCTCGACGCAGGCGCCGCCTTCGCCGCTGCTGTAGCTGCTCTTGAACCAGTCGAGTTCCGTGGTGTTCATCGTTCTCCCAGCATCTTCTCGATCAGGGACAGCGACTCCCGGGGCGTGAGAGCCTGCGCTCGGATGATCCCATAGCGTTCGGTGAAGGTGCGGACTTCTTCCGGGTCGGTGATCAGCCGGGGGTGTCCGTAGATCTCCGTGTACGCCACCTGCTGCCGCCCCTTGGGCGTCAGAAGGATGAACGCGCCGTCCAGGCTTGGGTGTTCCTCGCGATCTAGCGGCATCACCTGGAGCTCCACGGTCCGCAGCCGTCCGAAGCGCAGTAGCTGCCGCAACTGGTTCTCATGGACGGCCCGTCCGCCGATCGGTCGCCGCAGCAGGGCCTCTTCCAGCACGTAACTGAAGATGGGCGCGGGCCAGCGCTCGAAGATCTGCTGGCGAGCGAGTCGGTCGACTACCCGCTTCTCGATGGTTGACTCGTCCAACAGCGGCCGCCGCTGGGTGAAGATCGCCCTTGCGTACTCCTCGGTCTGGAGCAGTCCAGGAACGGCCTGATTGCTGTAGTCGTGCAGAGCGACGGCCTCCGCCTCGGCCTTCGCGTAATCCCGGAACCAGTCCGGATGCCGCGTCCGTGCCTTCGCCTGCGCCTCCCGTACGTCCTCGATCGCCGCCTTCAGTACGCCCCCGGCCGCCAGCAACTCATCGGCCCGCTCCAGGAAGTCGGGCTGCGGTGTCCGTACGCCCCGCTCCATCGAGGAGATCAGGTCCTCCCCGCAGTGCGCAGCAACGCCCAGCTCCCGCTGGCTCATCGAGGCGTTCTCACGCAGCACCTTGATCTGCTTGCCGAGAGCGCTGAAGAGGTGCGCCGTCCCGTCCACTTCAGCCGGCCGCTCCGGCCGCTCTTCCGTCATGCCGTACCGCTTTCTCGGTCACGGCCGACGTCCCGTACAGCCCGCCGCCCGTACCCGTACAGTTACCCAGCGTCGCGATCTCACTCCTGGTCAGGGTACGGCGAACCGGCCACGCTCAGTGACATGAAGGCCGAAATCACCCTCCCCACCGCTGAGTTCACGCAGCGCTTCAGCGCCACCCGCCGCGGCGCCCGCCTCGCTCGGCACCTCGCCCTGCACCAGCTCGACGCGTGGGGCATCCCGTACGGCAGCGACCTCTCCGACTCGACCGCGGTGATCGTCGCCGAGTTCACGGCGAACGCGGTCACCCACGGCCGCGTCCCTGGCCGCGACTTCGAGCTGCGCCTCACCCTTGCCCCGACGACCCTCCGCATCGAGGTCTCGGACCCGCGCGGGGAGCGCGAACCGGAGCCGCGGCCGCCCGCGCCCGAGGCCGAGGACGGCCGCGGACTTCAGCTCGTCGAGGCGCTCGCCACGTCCTGGGGCACGAAAGACCGTCTTATCGGCAAGACGGTCTGGGCGGAACTGACGGCGCCGTGAGAGTGCTGTGGGCGCCGGACGTGGACGGCGGTACCTCGGAAGCATTGACTTCGGAATACGTTCCGAAGTGTGGTCTGGTCATGCTTACGCCCACGGTCACGTTAGCTGCGCAGCGCTCCGCACGCCACCGTCGCACACCCGAGGCCGGGGAGCTTCAACCACGCATCCGCTCCGCCACACGGCTGATCGTCATTATCGGTGAACCACTGTTGACGGGAGCCGCTTTCGCGATCACGGCGGAACCAGAGGCCGTCTCGCAGCCGACCCACCACGGTCCGAACCGCCGCCGGGATGGCGGCATGAGCGAGAGCTTGGGGAGCTGTTCTGGCGGGGGTAGTCGGCGGTTTTGGGTCTCAGCGGCAGCGTGGCTGCCACCTCGGGCACGTGCTTCTGACAACGATCCATCCGGCGATCGGGCCGACCCGCGCTGACTTCGACGCCCTGACTGGGCTGCCGACAGCCGGCAGGGTCCGAGCGCCGCCCGGACCTCCCGCGGGCCGCAGCGGGTGTGGCGCTCAGGTCCAGGGGAGTGCGGCTCGCTCACGCCAGTAGTCGGACTGTTTCTCCGCCATGTCGGCGAGGCGGCCCAGTTGTTCGTCATCGAGGTCGACGACCGCCGCGTGCAGGTTCGAGGACAGGTGCACGGCCGTCGCGGCGCCCGAGAGGACCATCGATGCCCAGGGTTTGCGCAGGACCATGGCCAGCGCGACCGCGTCACAGCCCAGGCCGGTCTGTTCGGCGATCTCCCGGAGCGCGGCCGGGGCGTGCGGCGCGGCAAGGCGTCCGTTGGCCATGGCCTCCTTGACGATGACGCAGACGCCCGAGTCGTGGGCGTCGGCGAGCGCGGGCCCGGCCGAGGTCTCGAGAACGTTGTAGGTGCTCTGCACCGTACGGAACAGCGGCTTGTCGTCGACCGTGACGGCGAGGGCCGCCCGGATCGTCTCGGCCTGGGAGGGGCCGCTGGTGGTGAAGCCCACGCTCACTCCGCTCTCGGCGGCGAACTGGGCAAGTCTGGTGTGGAGTTCCTTGTCGGAGAGGGCAGGGCTGTCGGGCGTGACGGAGTGGATCTGGTACAGGTCGAGCCGGTCCTCCAGTAGCGCGGCCGTCTCGGCGCGCTGCTCCTCGAAGGTGCTGACGCTGTGGTCCTTGACCTCGTGGACGTCGGCGTCGGTGCGCCAGTCCGCCGTGTACCGGTATCCCCACTTGCTGCCGACGACCAGGTCGTCGATGTCGGGTCGCCGGGCCAGCCAGTCGGCGAGGAACTCCTCGGAGCGGCCGTAGGAGCGGGCCACGTCCACGTAGCGGACGCCCTGGGCATAGGCGGCGTCCAGCAGTTCGTGCGTCCGGCGGCGCAGGGTCTCGACACTGCGCTCGGCCGGCAGATCGGCGTCCCTCCCGAGGTTGATGTACCCGGGGCGGCCTACAGCGGCAAGGCCGAGGCCGATGTGGGCGGTGGGGGTCGTCGCGGCTGCTAGGCGGGCGAAGGGCATCGCTCACTCCCGGGCTTCTGGGGTGCTCGTCGGCTGTGGGTGGGGGGTTTGGGGGTTGAGGTCAGGGGTTGGGCGTCTCGGCTCCTGAGTCGTCGGGGTATCGGGGGCACCGATTCAACCACCGTACTCGCGCGCTTCACCGGTGGCCCGGCGCCGCAAGACAGCATGAGGTCCGGCCGTTCCTGTCCGCGCCGGGAGGTCCTCAAGGGCTTGCAGCCGCAGCACATCCAGTGTGGCCGGACGCCACGTGGAGGTCCCCCCATCGGGTGATTCTGTGGAGGTGATGGGATACGCCGTGCCGCGCGGAGAGGGCGGCGATGATGCCGGTCCCGCGGCCGTGTTCCTCATATTCCGCAGAGTGCGGGCTGTCGGGTGATGGGCGCGGCCGGGGCAGGGGGCCAGCGTCTGTGACCTCGATGCGGAGGCCGCGACGGCCGCCGGCCACGGGCATCGACAGCCGCAGCACTGCTGGGGGCAGTGCGTGGGCGATCGCGTTGGTGATCAGTTCGGAGATCACCAGGAGGGCGGCGTCGGCTGTCTCCGTGGGCAGGGCCCAGTGGGCCAGGACTGTGCGTGCGCGGCGGCGCACGGCGGAGACGCTGTCAGGGATGTGCGGCAGCGGGCAGATGTGCTCGGTCCGCGGGGGCAGGTCCACGTCGATGTCGGACGTGGGCATGGCCGGGGTGGTCATCCTCGGCCACCTCCACTCGTCTCGGATCCTCATGGCGGAATCGGCGGCTCGTTCGGTGCGGTGGCCTGGCGCCGGGTTATTCGGCGGTGGCGAGGATGTCGGTCAGTGCCGTGACGGCCTGTTCTGCGTCGGGGCCTTCGGCGCGCACGGTCACGGTGCTGCCGGCGGTGGCGCCCAGCGCCATCACGGCGAGGACGCCAGTCGGGTTGACGGTCCGGCCACTGTGCTCCAGCTGTATGGCACTGGTGAATCCGGCTGCGGCGCGGGCGAGTTGGCCTGCTGGGCGGGCGTGCAGGTTGGCGGGTAGGACAACGGCGATTTCGTGACTCGCCGTGGTCGTGGTGGTGGTCTCAGAGCTTGAGGACATTGCGGGCCTCCTTGGCGGCGGTGACGACGGTCTGCAGGTCAGCGCCGGATGCGGCGGTGACGACGGCTGCGACGGCTCCTTCGACGAAGGGCGCGTCGACGATCGTGACGTCGGTGCGGGGATGGTCTTCCATGACGGTGCGGGCGGTCAGGACGGAGCTGCCGAGGTCGGGAAGGACGACGACGCCGGCCCCGCGGTCGGCGTGCTGGATGGCGGTGAGGACGAGGTCGTAGCTGGTGCCGATCCGGCCGTCGTCCGTTCCTCCGGCAGTGGCGAGGGGGACTGTGTCGGAGCCGATCTGCTCCACCAGCAGGCGAAGGCCTGCGGCGAGCTCGGCGCTGTGGGACACGAGTACGATGCCGACAGGGTTGCTCATGAACAACCACGCTATATCCCAGAACGCTGTTCATCAATACTGAACAAGGAGAATTCTTCGATGGTGCAAGCGGTGCATCGGGCGGTGCAGATCTTGCGGGAGCTCGCATCCACTGGGCCCCGACTGGGTGTGACCGAGCTGGCCGACCGCTTGGGCGTGGCCAAACCCACCGTCCATGCGCTGCTGCGCACGCTGGAGCGCGAGGGGCTGGTGGTGCAGGACCGGGACAGCTCCAAGTACCAGCTCGGCCCGCACCTGGTGCAGCTGGGCAACGCCTACTTGGACACCCAGGAGCTGCGGACCCGCTCGCTGACCTGGGCGGACCAGCTCGCCACCCGGGCGAACGAGGCGGTGTGGGTGGCCGTGCTCACCGGCGACCATGTCCTTGTGGTGCACCACGCCTTCCGGCCGGAGGGTGCCGTGCAGATCCTCGAGGTGGGAGCCAGCATCCCGTGGAGCACCTGCGCCCTGGGCAAGGCCATCGTCGCCTTCGCTCCGGCGGCCGAGCGGGAGCGGCTGCTCGCGGGCGACCGGGCAGTGCTCACCGGCGCCAGCATCACCGACCCGGAGGAGCTGGCCGGCCAGCTGAAGGAGATCCCCAGGACGGGGTACGCGATCGAGGACCAGGAGTCCGCCATCGGTGACGCCGGTATCGCATCGCCCGTCTTCGACCGCTCCGGCGAGGTGGTGGGCGCCATCGGCATTGTCGGCCCCGTCGAGCGGCTGCTGGCCGAATCGGCACGTCAGGAGCTCGCGGTCGCGGTCCGGGAGACCGCCCGCAACCTCTCCCGTGACCTGGGTGCCCCTCGGGGGACCGCCCGCATGCCCGGCCCCTGACCCGCCCGCCCCGCGATCACCAGCCTTGCGGGCACCTGACCTGCACACTCCGCATCCACCTGCAACTCGGCGGCGGCGCCTCCGACCCCGCCACCTGCCGCTCTGCCCAGGCCCCTCGGCGCATCGCCGTGGGGCCTTTCCCGTGCCCGTAGTGCCCGATAGTGGCCGAACCTCTTGACAGGTCTGAAACGCGGGCTTAACTTCCGGAACAACGTTCATCCATAGTGAACGTCTTGCCGGATTCCGCTGGTTGTCCGGTTCCCCTGAGCCGGCCGCCAGGTGCCCGACCCCTGACCACCTGGCGGCCACCTCCCTTCATAGCCCGCTCCACGCGGAGGAGGTGAGACGCCCAAGCTGCCGCTCGGCGCTGGGCGCCATCATGGAAGAAAACTCTTACTCACAGAAGCTTGTGGCCGAGATGCTGGGCACCGCGGTGCTGGTGTTCATCGGTGTCGGTTCGGTCCCCGCCACGCTCATCGTCGGCGGCGACGCCCCGTTCACCATGGCGCAGCTGGGAATGATCTCGCTGGCCTTCGCCACCGCCGTCATCGCCATGGTCTACGCGATCGGCCATATCTCCGGCTGCCAGATCAACCCGGCCATCACCCTGGCGCTCGCCGCCACGAAGAAGATGCCCTGGCGGGATGTCCCCGGCTACATCGCGGCCCAGGTGGCCGGTGCGGTGCTGGGAGCGCTTGCGATCGTCGGCGTGCTGGGGAAGAAGGCGGTCGACGTCGGCCTCGGTATCGCCGCCTACGGCACCGGTGTCGGCGCCGGCCAGGCCTTCTTCGCCGAAGCCATCGGCACGTTCATCCTCGCGTTCATCGTCTTCGGGGCCATCGACCGGCGCGCGGCCGGCGGCTTTGCGGGCCTGGCCATCGGCCTCGGCGTGTTCGCGATCATCATTCCTGTGGCCCCCGCCACCGCGGCGTCCATCAACCCGGCCAGGACGCTCGGCCCGATGATCACCGGCGAGCTCTTCAACGGCACGGTCCACTGGGACCAGTTGCCCGTCTACCTGGCCGCCGAGGTGATCGGCGCCGTCGCCGCCGGCGTCCTCTACACCGCTCTCAACGCCCACCGCAAGGCCGCCGCCGCAACAGCAGCCGAGAACCGGGCCGCCCAGCCCGCCTCTGCCGAAGGAGCCCTGTCATGAAGAAGCTCATCAACGCCCCCGAGGCGGTGCTGGATGAGGCCTTGGCCGGCATCGCCGCCGCCCACCCCGAACTGAAAGTCGACGCGGAGAACAAGGTGATCGCCCGCGCGGACGGCACCAGGACGGGCAAGGTGGCCCTGATCTCCGGCGGTGGTTCCGGGCACGAGCCCCTGCACGGCGGTTTCGTGGGACTGGGCATGCTGGACGCGGCCTGTCCCGGGGAGGTGTTCACCTCGCCCGTACCCGGCCAGATGCTGACCGCCGCGCAGGCCGTCAACGGCGGCGCGGGCGTGCTGTTCATCGTGAAGAACTACACCGGTGACGTCCTCAACTTCCAGATGGCCGCCGAACTGGCCGCCGAGGAAGGCATCACGGTGGAGACCGTGCTGGTCGACGACGACGTGGCGGTCAAGGACTCCACCTGGACCGCGGGGCGCCGGGGCACCGGCGCCACGGTCTTCGTCGAGAAGATCGCCGGCGCTCTCGCCGAGAAGGGCGCCGATCTCGCCGCAGTGGCGGAGATGGGTAAGCGGGTCAACGCCGCCTCCCGGTCTTTCGCTGTGGCGCTGACCGCCTGTACCACCCCCGCTTCGGGCAAGCCGGGCTTCGACCTGCCCGAGGACGAGGTGGAGGTCGGCGTCGGCATCCACGGCGAACCCGGACGCACCAGGGAAAAGCTCCGGCCGGCCAAGGAGATCGTGGCAACTGCCCTGGACGCGATCCTCGCCGACCAGCCGCTCATCGCAGGGGACGAGACCATCGTCATGGTCAACGGCCTGGGCGGCACACCGCTTATCGAGCTGTATGTGGTCTTCAACGACGTCGCGGCCGCCCTGGCGGACAAGGGCATCGTCATGGCCCGCAACCTCGTCGGCAACTACGTCACCAGCCTGGACATGGCCGGTGTTTCCATCACAGTGTGCAAGGCCGACGCCGACATGCTGTCCCTGTGGGACGCACCTGTGAACACCCCAGCCCTGCGCTGGGGCGCCTGAACCGAGCCGGGGGCGGGGCCGCGCGATACGCGAGGGCCGGGCGGGATCCTTCCCGCGCCAGCTCGCCCGGACCGCACCCCCGCATCCGCCCCCGCCCCCGGCTCACCCAACCGTGAACCTGCCACGCACCGACCATGAACGGAGATTCCGTGGACACCGACCTCGCCCGCACGTGGGTGCAGGCCATTGCCGCCGCCGTGGACAAGCACAAGGACCACCTCACTCAGCTCGACTCGGCCATCGGCGACGCCGACCACGGCGTCAACATGAAACGCGGCTTCTCCGCCGTCACCACGGCCCTGGCCGACTACAAGCCGGACACCGTCGGGGCCGTGCTGGTCAAGACGGGCACCACCCTGATCTCCAGCGTCGGGGGCGCCTCCGGCCCGCTCTACGGCGGCGCGTTCCGCGCCATGGGCAAGGCCCTTGACGCACCTACCGCCGACACGCAGCAGTTCGCCACCGCACTCGCCGCCGGCCTGGAGAGTGTCCAGAAGCTCGGCGCGGCCGCACCCGGCGACAAGACCATGATCGACGCCTACGCTCCCGCGCTGGCCGCCTTCCAGCAGTACTCCGGCGCCGGAGCCGACTTCGCCGCCGCGGCCCTGGCCGCCGCCGACGCTGCCGAGGAGGGCATGCGCGCGACCACCCCCATGCAGGCACGCAAGGGCCGTGCCTCCTACCTCGGCGCCCGCAGCATCGGCCACCAGGACCCGGGAGCCACCTCCACCGCCCTGATCTTCCGCGCACTCGCCGAGGTGGTGGCTTCCCGATGATCCGCCGCACCTACGCCGGGCATACCGCCGCACCCGGCATAGCCCTGGGGTTCCTCCACCGCACCGACCGCCCGCCCACCAGCACCGCGCTCCCCCACCGCACCAGTGGCGACCCCGCACAGCAGATCACCGACGCCTTCGACGCCATCGCCACCCGTCTGCTTGCCCTGTCCACCTCCCTGCGCGAACAGGGCAAGGACGAACAGGCCGACATCATGGAGGTCAACAGCTACATCGCGCAGGACCATGATCTGCGCGACCAGGCGATCAAGCGAGCGCACCAAGGGCAGCCGGTACCCGTCGCTGTCCGGCAGGCCATCGACACCTACGCCGCAGTCATCGCCGCCCTGGACGACCCCACCCTCGCCGAACGCGCGGCAGACGTACGGCAGGTCGGCCGCCGCGTCCTGGCTCACCTGCACGGAGACACCGGCCCCGCGCCCGACCAGCCCCTCGTCCTGGTCGCGCACGAGATCGGCGCGGCGGACCTGCTGGAACCCGGCCAGACGGTCACCGCCGCCATCTCCGTCACCGGCGGCCCGAACTCCCACGCCGCGATCGTCGCCCGCTCACAGGGCATCCCCCTCCTCCTGGCCGTCGACCCCCAGCTGCTCGACCTGCCGGACGGGCAGGAGATCCTGCTCGACGCCGAACGGGCCACCGCGGTCGCCCACCCCGACGACAACGAACGCGCAACCGCGCTCCACGCCATGGACGCAGCCCGCACCCGCAGGCTCGCGCTCGCCGAAGGGCGCCACCTGCCCGCCCACACACTCGACCACCACCCCATGGTGCTCCGGGCCAACGTGGCGACCCCGTCCGACGCCCGCGCAGCCCTCGCGGCCAACGCCGAGGGTGTCGGCCTGCTCCGCACCGAGCTGCCCTTCCTCAACCACCCCGCCTGGCCCACCCGCAACCAGCACGCGGCCACCCTCGTCCCCGTCCTGCGCGCACTCGCCGGACAGACCGTCACCGCCCGCACCCTGGACTTCGCCGACGACAAACTGCCGCCGTTCCTGTCCAGCCTCCAGGGCGTGCGGATCGGCCGCGGTCTGCCGCTCATGCTGGCCCAACCGGACGCTTTCGCCGATCAGTTCCGCAGCCTGCTCGGCGCGGGAGCAGAGACCGATCTGCGCATCATGATCCCGATGGTCGCGAGCATCGACGAACTCCGTGCCTGCCGACGCCTTCTCCAGGCCGCAGCCGCCGAAGCCGGCGTCCCGACCCCGCCGCTGGGCATCATGGTGGAGCTTCCCGAAGCCGTCGCCGCGGCCGACGACCTCGCCCGCGAGGCGGCGTTCCTGTCCATCGGCAGCAATGACCTCACCTGCCAGATCCTGGGCCTGGACCGGCGCGACCCCACCGCCACCCCCGCTATGGCGGCACACCCCGCCGTACTCCACGCCATCGCCCAGGTCGTCACCGCCGCCCACCGCCACAATCGTCAGGTCTCCGTCTGCGGCGACGCCGCAGCCGACCCCCTCGTCACTCCCCTCCTCATCGGTCTCGGCTGCGACAGCCTCTCCGTCGCCCCCGCCGCCCTCGACGAGGTCCGCGCCCGCATCCGCCGCCTGCGCCATGACACCTGCGCCTCCCTGGCGGCCATCGCGCTCACCCGCGAAACCCCCGAAGAGGTCTGGCGACTCGTCGAGCAGTGCTGCCTGCCGTCGCTGCCCTGACCCGAGCCGCGCACATGGCGCGATCAGTCGAGCGTGGGCAGGTCCGACCGGACCGGCCCACCAAAGGATTTGCGTGACGCGCAAGGTGACGCCCTGACAAATCCCACTGATCCACCCCATTTAAGGGATTTCTACTGATGCTCTTATCCAGTCAAGAAGGGGCCTGAACCGTGAAGAAGCTCATCAACTCGCCCGATGAGGTGCTTGCCGATGCTCTCGTCGGCGTGGCCGCCGCGCACCCCTCACTGACGGTCAACACGTCCGACCGCTACATCATCCGCGCGGGCGGGCCGACCGCTGGGAAGGTCGGCCTGGTGTCAGGTGGCGGGTCCGGGCACGAGCCGCTGCACGGCGGGTTCGTCGGGTACGGGATGCTGGATGCGGCCTGTCCTGGTGAGGTGTTCACATCTCCCGTGCCGGACCAGATCCTCGCGGCCACGCGGGCCGTTGACGGCGGGGCGGGGGTGCTGCACATCGTGAAGAACTACACCGGCGACGTGCTGAACTTCCAGATGGCCGCCGACTTGGCCGCCGACGACGGCGTGCGGGTGGAGGGCGTCGTGGTCAATGACGACGTCGCCGTGGAGAACAGTACGTGGACGGCCGGCCGACGGGGTACCGGGGCGACCGTCTTCGTGGAGAAGATCGTCGGTGCGGCTGCCGAGCTTGGCGCCGACCTGGCCTCGGCTGCGGCTTGGGGCCGGGAGATCAACGACCGGTCCCGTTCGTTCGGGGTGGCGCTCACGCCGTGCACGGTGCCCGCGGCGGGCAAACCCGGTTTCGAGCTGGGCGAGGACGAGATCGAGCTGGGCGTCGGCATCCACGGCGAGCCCGGTCGCGCCCGCGGCAGCCTCGTCTCCGCCAAGGAGATCGTCGGTGTCGCGTTGGAAGCCATCCACGCCGACATGCCGCTCTCAGGCGAAGTGCTCGTGATGGTCAACGGCCTGGGTGGCACCCCGCTTCTTGAGCTGTACGTGGTGTATGCCGCGGTTGCCGAGTGGCTCGCCGACCATGGCGTGTGGATCACCCGCAACCTGGTCGGCAACTACATCACCAGCCTGGACATGGCCGGTTGCACGATCACGGTGTGCCGCCTTACGCCGCAGCTCACCTATCTGTGGGATGCCCCCGTCGAGACCCCCGCGCTGCGCTGGGGACGCTGAACGGCCTCGGACACCACGACGGACACCACGAGGGAGAAGGACGACGATGGACGCGAGCATGTTCCGGGCCTGGATCCATGAGGCGGCCCGACTGGTGGTCGACAACACCGATCATCTGACCCGCCTCGACTCCGCTGTTGGCGACGCCGACCACGGCATCAACATGCGCCGTGGCCTGCAAGCGGCGGTGGCAATGCTGGACGAAACCAACCCGTCCACCCCCGGTGCGGTGCTCGCCACCGTCGGCCGGGCACTGATCAGCAAGACCGGCGGCGCCTCGGGACCGCTGTACGGCACCGGGTTCCGGCAGGCCGCGCGGACCCTGGGCGAGGAACCAGACGTGTCTGCGGCACAACTTGGGGCAGCGTTGACGGCTGCCCTCACCGGCATCCAGCGGATCGGCGCGGCACTCGAGGGCGACAAAACGATGATCGACGCCCTCAGCCCGGCCGTGACCGCCTACCAGGCCGTCATCGACACCGGCGGTGACCTGACCAACGCCACCCGCGCGGCGTCCGACGCCGCAGTGCGGGGCCTGAAGCAGACCGTCGGCATGCAGGCACGGAAGGGCCGCGCGAGCTATCTCGGCGCCCGCACCATCGGCCACGAGGACCCCGGCGCGGCGTCGACCGTGCTCATTCTGTCTGCCCTCGCGACCGTCACCGCGGCAAGCGGGCGGAGGAGCGAGCGGCCAGGCACAGGGGCGGCGCCATGAACGTGGTGTCCGGCAGGTGGGCCAGCACGGGGGTGGCTCCCGACACCGCCAACGAAGTGGTTGCGATCTTGAACAGCTCCGAGACCGACGCGTAGTTCGCTGCCCCATGCACCTCCAAGTGGACTCACGAGGCAATGGCCTCATTCAGCGACGTCACGACAAGCGCACTCGCGCGATGAGGGGCGCGTCCGCGATGCGCGCACGCGCCCCTGAATCGCGCACGTTCAATGGCGGGAAGAAGGTGCGAGGGCAGTGCAAACACAACCCGCGGTGCATCGCCACGGCACGGAACCGGTGCAGACGCCCCAGGCGAGAGGCAACGGTTCCGACAACGGCAGTACCGAGCCGGGCAATACCGATCCGGGCCCCGCGCGTGCAGGTGGAGGCCGTCGCCCGTACAGGGGCAGCAACCAGGCGGAGTTCGCCCCGAGTAACTGGAGTGTGCGTACCCAGCTGGTGGCTGTGGTGCTCATCCCGATCATCACCACGCTCGTACTCGGCGGTCTGCGGATCGGCTCGGCCGTGCAGAACGCACAGGACGTCAACAACGTCCGCCAGCTCGTTCGTACCGTCGACAAGGGCACGGGGCTGTTGGAGGAGCTTGAGGACGAACGCGATCTCACCGCGCTCTACGTTGCGGCCGGGCGTACGGGCGACACGAGCCAGCTGGACACTCAGGGCTCCCAGGTAGACGCGGCGCTCGCCCGGGTCCGTGCCGAGGTCGCCCATGTCCACCGCGGGACGAATCCCGTCCTGGCCACCCGGCTCGCGGTGCTCAACGCCTTTGGCGGGAAGGTGGCGTCACTGCGCCACACGGTAGTCCACTCGAAAATGCGCTTGCTGTCCGTGGTCAACGCATACACGGCGTTGATCACCGAGCTCACCGACGCCCTTGACCTTCTCACGCCGGACATCGCCCACCAGACCCTTGCCGTGAGGGCCGGCGCGCTCGAGAACTTCACACAGGCCACGGAGGCAGCCTCCCGGCAACGCGCGCTGCTCGGCGGGGTGCTGACCCAGGGACACTTCGATTCGAGCGAGGCCCAGGGCATGACCCTCGCCGACCGGCAGCAACAGGCGTTGATCGGCGAGTTCCGGTCCGCTGCGCCGTCGGCCCAGCGTCAGTTCTACGAGCGCACCGTCACCGAAAGGGACGTCAACAAGGCTGAGGTGCTCCAGAAGCAGGTGCTCGCCCGGCATGGCACCAGCCGCCTCCGCCTCGACGCCGACGAGTGGTTCGACACCATGACGAGCAAGCTCGAGCTGATGCGTCTGGTCGAGAAGCGGCTCGTCGGATCGGTCGAAGACGAGAGCTCGCGCGAGCAGCACCAGGCCGAGCGCTCAGTGTTCATCACCTCGCTCGTCGTGCTGCTAATCCTCCTGCTCACGTTCGGTGTGACGCACGTCTTCATACAGTCGATTGTCGGCCCGCTGCACACCCTGCGCGCCTCCGCTCTCGACATCACGGAACGCCGCCTGCCTGAAGTGGTCCGGCTGCTGCGGGGCTCCAGCGATACGCAACTGGAGGCCATCAAGTTCGAGCCCACGGGCATCAACTCGACCGACGAGATCGGCGGTGTCGCCCACGCGTTCGACGACGTCCATCGCGACTCCGTACGGCTGGCGTTCGAGCAAGCTCAGCTGCGAGGCCGCATCAACGCGATGTTCGTCAACCTTTCGCAGCGCAGCCAAAGCCTTGTGGAAGGGCAGCTGGAGCTGATCGACCATCTGGAGAACGGCGAGCAGGACCCCGACCTGCTCGCCAGCCTTTTCAAGCTCGACCACCTGGCCACCCGCATGCGCCGCAATGGGGAGAACCTACTCGTCCTCGCGGGCGAGAAGGCGGGCCGCCGCTGGAGCGCCCCGGTCCGGCTCGTGGACGTCCTCCGGGCCGCCACCAGTGAGATCGAGCAGTACCAGCGTGTGCAGCTACGCGGACTGGTAACCGCGGACGTCGACGGCCGGGCAGTGAACGACATCGTTCACCTCATCGCGGAGCTGCTGGAGAACGCGACCACGTTCTCCTCGCCGGACACCGAGGTGCTCGTCACAAGCCAGCTGCTGTCCGGCGGCGGCGCGAAGGTCGAAATCCAGGACAGCGGCATCGGCATGACCACAAAGGACCTTGAGGAGGCCAACGAGAGGCTCCTGAGCCCGCCAGTCGTCGACGTCTCGGTGGCGCGGCGCATGGGTGTGTTCGTCGTGGGCCAGCTCTCCGGCCGCCACGGCATACGTGTCCAGCTCCGCAGTTCATCCCCTCGCGGCATCACAGCAGTGGTCATGCTGCCCCAGAAGTTGGTCCGGGAACACGGAGATCACATGGATCCTCCCGGACTGTCAGCCAGGTACAACTCGGATGGACGCCTCACCGGCTGGCGCAACTACGACACGACCGAGCAACTCAACGACAGCACGCTGACCAAACGCGCGTACCGGACACGCCTTCACGGCGCCCGCTCGGCCAGCAGAGAGTAAGCGCTACCGCGACCCTCGCCCAGCCATGGGGGTCGCAGTCTCGCGTCCCGGATGTCGCCTCTGGCCGCGGCACCACCGCACTCCTGCTCGCCGACATCTACGGGGTACGGGTGGACGGCGTCGACTACTCCGCCGCCAACACTGCCCTCGTCCAAGGAGCGGCGCAGGCCGCGGGGGTTGGAGTTCGTCCAGGGAAAGGTCCAGGCCAAGTCAACGTGGCGTGGTACTCGTTCTGGGGCAGTGCCGCAGCCGGAGTCGCGGCGATGGTCGTGACCTCCACGGCCGACTGGGCGAGGAGCTTGCGGAAAACGCTCGTCCTCGCCCAGCTCACGCTGCAGATCACCGCTGCGACAGCAATTGTCGCCCAGGCGTGATGTGCCTGGAGCCTCCGCTCGTATGCTCGATCCATGACGGATCACCAGCCCGGACGACCTGGACGGCCCACCGAGAACGCCATGCGCCGCGCCCTCAAGCGGGCCAGGGACGGCGTCGCTCTCGACACCGCCGAGGCGGCCGTGCTGTTGCAGGCGCGCGGGGAGGATCTCAAGGATCTCGCCGCGTCCGCCGCGCGCGTGCGGGATGCCGGGCTGGAGGCCGCGGGGCGGCCCGGGGTCATCACGTACTCGAAGAGCGTGTTCATTCCGCTGACCCGGCTGTGCCGGGACAAGTGCCACTACTGCACCTTCGCCACCGTGCCCGGCAAGCTGCGCCGGGCCCGGGCTACGGAGGGGGCACCTCCCGGACGGAGTCTGGGGGCGTTCATGTCGCCGGACGAGGTCCTCGACATCGCGCGGCGCGGCGCCGCACTTGGCTGCAAGGAAGCGCTCATCACCCTCGGCGACAAGCCCGAGGACCGCTGGCCCGAGGCGCGTGAGTGGCTGGAGGCCGAGGGCTACGACGACACCATCGCGTACGTACGGGCCATGGCGATCCGCATCCTGGAGGAGACCGGGCTGCTCCCGCATCTCAACCCGGGCGTCATGACGTGGACCGACTTCCAGCGGCTCAAGCCGGTCGCGCCGTCCATGGGCATGATGCTGGAGACCACGGCGACCCGGCTGTGGAGCGAGCCCGGCGGGCCTCACTACGGGTCTCCGGACAAGGAGCCGGCCGTGCGGCTGCGCGTGCTGGAGGACGCAGGGCGCAGTTCCGTGCCGTTCACCAGCGGGCTGCTGATCGGGATCGGCGAGACGTATGAGGAGCGGGCGGACTCGCTGTTCGCGCTGCGGCGCATCGCCCGTGCGTACCACGGCATCCAGGAACTGATCATGCAGAACTTCCGCGCCAAGCCTGACACGGCGATGCGCGGTATGCCGGACGCCGAGCTGGACGAGCTCGTCGCCACCGTCGCCGTCGCGCGGCACATCATGGGGCCGTCCGCCTGCCTCCAGGCGCCGCCGAACCTGGTGGCGGGCGAGTACGCGCGGCTCATCGGCGCCGGCATCGACGACTGGGGCGGGGTTTCGCCCGTCACCATCGACCATGTGAATCCGGAGCGGCCCTGGCCGCACATCGACGAGCTCGCCGCGGAGTCGGCAAAGGCCGGCTTTGAGCTTAGTGAACGGCTTTGCGTGTACCCGGAGTTCGTGCAGCGTGGCGAGCCCTGGCTCGATCCGCGGCTGCTTCCGCACGTCCGCGCGCTCGTCGACGAGGAGACCGGGCTGGCCCGCGAGGACGCCGTCGTCGAGGGGCACCCCTGGCAGGAGCCGGACGAAGGTTTCACCGCCTCGGGCAGGACGGACCTTCACCGGACCATCGACACCGAAGGCCGTACCACCGACCGCCGCGACGACTTCGACGACGTGTACGGCGACTGGGACGCGTTGCGCGAGGCCGCCGTGCCCGGCATGGTGCCCTCCCGTATCGACACCGATGTGAAAGCCGCGCTCAAGCAGGCCGCCGACGATCCGACCAAGCTGACGGACGACGAGGCCCTGGCCCTGCTGCACGCGGACGGCCCGGCTCTCGACGCGCTGACGCGGATCGCGGACGAGCTGCGCCGCGACACGGTCGGCGACGATGTCACTTACATCGTCACGCGCAACATCAACTTCACCAACGTCTGTTACACCGGCTGCCGTTTCTGCGCCTTCGCCCAGCGGCGTACGGACGCCGACGCCTACACCCTCTCCCTCGACCAGGTCGCCGACCGGGCCGCGCAGGCGTGGGACGTCGGCGCGGTCGAGGTGTGCATGCAGGGCGGCATCCATCCCGACCTGCCGGGCACGGCGTACTTCGACATCGCCCGCGCCGTGAAGGAGCGCGTGCCGGACATGCATGTGCACGCCTTCTCGCCGATGGAGGTCGTCAACGGCGCGTCGCGGACCGGCCTTTCGATCCGTGAGTGGCTTGCTGCCGCAAAGGAGGCCGGACTCGATTCCATCCCCGGGACCGCCGCCGAGATCCTCGACGACGAGGTCCGCTGGATCCTCACCAAGGGCAAGCTGCCCACCGCCACCTGGATCGAGGTCGTCAAGACCGCGCACGAGCTGGGTATCCGTTCGTCTTCGACGATGATGTACGGGCATGTGGACCAGCCCCGGCACTGGCTCGGCCACCTCCGCACGCTCGCCGGGATCCAGCAGGCTGCACTGGATTCTGGGCGGCAAGGCTTCACGGAGTTCGTGACGCTGCCCTTCATTCATACGAACGCGCCTGTGTATCTGGCGGGGATCGCGCGGCCGGGGCCGACCACGCGGGACAACCGCGCCGTCACCGCCATGGCCCGCGTCCTCCTCCACCCCCACATCACCAACATCCAGACCAGCTGGGTGAAGCTGGGGGCGGAGGGCGCGGCCGAGATGCTCCGCTCCGGGGCCAACGATCTCGGCGGCACTCTGATGGAGGAGACCATCTCCCGGATGGCGGGCTCGAGTTACGGCTCGTACCGCTCCGTACAGGACCTGATCGCCATCGCGGAGGCGGCAGGGCGGCCGGCCAGGCCGCGTACGACTCTGTACGGCGAGGTCCCCCAGGAGCGCGTGCGCGCCGCCGCCGCGTCCGACGGACATCTGCCCGAGCTGCTGCCGCTGCTGACAGACTGACCGCATGAGTGCCGGTGCCGCGAGACTGTCGATGCAGGAACTGATCAACATCCGCAGGCGCGCGGGATTCGTGGGGCGGCGCGATGAACTCGCCGCCTTCCGCGAGAACTTCGACGTGCCCCCGGAGGATCCGCGGCACCGCTTCATCTTCCATATCCACGGCAACGCGGGTGTCGGCAAGACCTCCCTCGTGCGCGAGCTGGTGCAGACCGCGCGCCGGCGTCAGGCGCTCACCGCCGTCCTCGACGAGTCCGTGAACAGCGTGCCGGAGGCGATGGAGGCGATCAGCGCCCAGTTCGCCGAGCAGGGGCAGGTGCTCAAGGCTCTCGACCGGCAGCTGGCGACCTACCGCCAGCGCCGGTACGAGGCGGAGGTCCTGACCAACGCGGCGGCGGACGGACAGCCGCAGCCGCAGCCCTCTGCGGGCAGCATGGCCGCGGCCCAGGCCTCTCTGATCGGACTTGGCATGGTGCCGGGCGTCGGCGCGCTCGCCGGAGCGGTGGACCCGGCGCAGGTCGCCCGCGGCGCCGATCACGTGAGGGCCGTCCTGACCACCCGTTTCGGCAAGCAGGAGGACGTACAGCTGGTCCTCAACCCCGTCCGGGCCCTCACTCCGGTCCTGGTCGCCGAGCTGAACCGGGTCGGGGCGGCCGTCCCCTGGATCACGCTCTTCTTCGACACGTACGAACGCACCGGGCCCTTCCTCGACACCTGGCTGCGCGATCTGATCACCACCAGGCAGTACGGCTCGCTGCCCGGCCATATCGTCGTCACCCTCTCCGGGCAGCGGCCGCTCGACCCCAACTGCTGGGCCGACTACATCGACTTCGTCACCGACCTCCCGCTCGCACCCTTCACCGAGCCCGAGGCCCGCCAGCTCCTCGCCGCCAAGGGCGTGGTGGACGAGGAGGTGGTCCGGGACGTGCTCAGGCTTTCCGGCCGGCTGCCCGTACTCGTCTCCACCCTCGCCGAGAACCCGGGTGCGGTGGACGACCCCAGCGCCACCGCCGTCGAGCGCTTCCTGAAGTGGGAGCAGGACCCGGTCCGCCGCGCCGCCGCCCTCGACGGCGCGCTGCCGCGGCGGCTGAACGAGGACGTCTTCCGGGCGGCTGTCGAAGGGGACGACGCGACCGGGCTGTTCGGGTGGCTGCGCGGGTTGCCGTTCGTCAGCGACCGGGGCGGCCGGGCCCAGTACCACGATGTCGTACGGCAGCCGATGCTGCGGCTGCGGCGCAACACCTCGCCGGAGCGCTGGCGGGCCGGGCACACGCGGCTGGCGGAGGCGTTCGCCGGCTGGCGGGCGGAGGCCGGCGACGGCCTGGGCGCGAACGAGCTGTGGGGTCAAAACGCCTGGCGCGAGTTACGTCTTGAGGAGACCTACCACCTTCTGTGCGCGCGGCCGCGGACGGCGCTGCCCGCGGTTTTGCGGGACGGCGTCGACGCCTGCGACGCGGGCACGGTGGCGGCCCGGCGCTGGGCACGGACCGTCGCGGACGCGGGCGCCGACAGCGACAGCGGGCTGCTGCGCGCGCTGGGCACGGACTGCCTGGCGGCTCTGGAGGACGAACAGCGCCGGGGCGCCGGGGTGCTGGACCTGATCCTCGCCCGGCCGGAGCCGGACGACGAGACGCGGGTGGCGGCGTTGGTGGTCCGCGGCCGGGACCACCGCAATGCCGGTCAGTACGAACAGGCGCTGCTCGACTACCGGCAGGCGATCAGCCGGGACGCGGGCTGCCAACGGGCTTACTACGGGCTGGGGGAGACGTACCGCCTGACGGGACGGTACGAGGAATCCCTCGCCGAGTTCGAGCGGGCCCTCGAGCTCGACCCCGTCGACACCTGGTCGCTATCCGGCCGAGCCCAGACCAAGCACCTGCTGGGACGCAGCGAAGAGGCGCTGGCGGATCTGGGCCTGGTGCTGGATGCCAGGCCCGGCCATGTCTGGTCGCTGGTGCGCAGGTCCCAGATCCGGCGCGCACTCGGGGACAGTGACGGCGCCCTGGCGGATGTCGGCCGGGCCCGGGAGCTCGACCCGGACAATCCGTGGATCGTCGGCGAACACGGGGAGATCCTGCGGCACGAAGGGCGGTACGAGGAGGCGATCGCCGAGTTCGACCGGGCGTTCGCGCTCGACCCGGCGTACACGTGGGCGCTGGGCAGCAGGGCCATGGCGAAGCACGAGCTGGGGCGCGGCGATGAGGCGTTGGCGGACCTGGACGAAGCACTGGAACTGAAGCCGGACTATCTGTGGGCGCTGCTGCGGCGGGCCGAGATCCATCGCCAACGGGGTGATTCAGTAAGGGAGTTCGCCGATCTCGACCGGATCGTGGAGATGGCGGACTCGAAGGCCTGGGCGCTGGCGCAGCGGGGGTACGCGCACCGGGAGGCCGGGCGGCAGGAGGACGCCCTCGCCGACTACGACCGAGCGCTCGCGCACGATCCGGAGTACGCCTACGGGTATTTCGCCCGCGGCCGGGTGTACGGACAGCTGCACCGGTACGAGGAGGCGCAGGCGGACCTGGACCGCGCCGTGGAGCTGGACCCCCAAGCGCCCTTGGCGCTGTTGGAACGGGCCTGGCTGCGGCGGGCGCTCGGGGACCCCGACGGCGAAATCGCCGACCTCGACGAGGCGGTGGCCCTCGACCCGGACAACGCGGTCCAACTCACCTTGCGGGGCGAGGCCCACCGCCGGGCCGGACGGCACGAGCAGGCGATCGCGGACTACGACCGGGCGGACGGGATCCGCCCCGACGACGGCTGGACCATCGGCAGCCGCGGCCAGGCGCTGCGCAGCCTCGGCCGGCTCGACGAGGCGCTGGCGGCCTTGGCGCGCGCGGGGGAGCTCCAGCCGGACAAGGCCTGGATCGCCGCCGAGCGGGGTGCGGCCCTCCAGGACCTGGAGCGGTACGAGGAGGCGCTGGCCGAGCTGGACCGGGCGATCGCGCTCGACCCGCAGTACTTCTGGGCGCACGCACGCCGGGCGTCGGTGCGCTTGGTGACCGGCCGTCTGCTGCCGGCGCTCGCGGACCTCGAGCGCCGGCTGGAGCTCGGCGACGACGACCCGGCGGTGCACCGCGAGCGGGCGAGGGTTTATCTGTACCTCGACCGCCCGGAGGAGGCGCTGACAGCCCTGGGGGAGGCCGCCGGGGACGACCAGGACGCGGACCACCTCGCCCTGCTCACCCGCGCCCACCGCAGG